>CAYTWE010000015.1:0-44853 GCA_964440985.1 uncultured Lentisphaeraceae bacterium
GCGGGACCCGCCCGTGCGAGAGTAGGGCGCCGCCGGCAATTTTTTTTTTATTCACGCCGCGCCGTCAGGCGAGGCAACGCATCAATGCGGTTTCTCAGGAGGATGAGACATGGAAGCAGAGACCAACGAATATCGGGAGAACCGTTTGGCCGCGATGGCGGAACTTGAGAAGCTCGGGTTCCGTCCTTTCGGTCGTGCGTACCCGCATGATGACCTGTCGAAGATCCGGGCGGATTTCGTCGAGGGCAATGAGGTGACTGCGGCGGGGCGTCTCATGATGATTCGCCGCATGGGCAAGATGAACTTCTGCACCGTGAACGACGGCACTGATCGATTCCAGCTCATCTTCAAGCGTGATGAACTCGCCGAGCGTCTTTTCTCCGGCTTCAAGCAGCTTCATCTTGGCGACATCATCGGCGTCAAGGGCGTTCTCTTCACCACGCAGCGCGGCGAGAAGTCGATTGTGGTCAAGGACTGGGAACTTCTATCCAAGGCTCTTGAACAGCCGCCGGAGAAGTTCCACGGATTGACCGACCAGGAGGAGCGCTACCGCCGTCGCTATGTCGATCTCATGACGAACGATGAATCGCGCAACCGCTTCATCACGCGGTCGAAGATTCTGGCCGAGACGCGCAAGTATCTCTGGAGCAAGGGTTTCAACGAGGTCGAGACTCCGATTCTCCAAAGTCAGGCCGGCGGCGCCGCCGCAAAGCCGTTCGAGACGCACTTCAATGCGCTTGACCAGCATATGGTGCTGCGCATCGCGCCCGAACTCTATCTCAAGCGTCTTATCGTCGGCGGAATGAACAAGGTCTTCGAGTTGGGCAAGGATTTCCGCAACGAGGGTATCGACCGCAGCCACAATCCGGAGTTCACGGTGCTTGAGCTGTACGAGGCCTATGGCGACCGCAAATCGATGGAGAACATCATCGAGGGGCTGCTTCCGCACCTTTGCGACAGCGTAATTGGCACTATGAAGATCGAATATGGTGAGGCTAAGGAGATCATCGACTTCACGCCGCCGTACAGGCGTGTCGCCTATTCCGATCTTGTCAGGGAGAAGATGGGTGCGGACTGGTTTGACCTGCCCTTTGACGTGCAGATGGAGAAGGCTAAGGCTGCCGGCAAGGCCGAGGATGTGAATTTGGAGCTTGACGGAGTCACGGATACGCTGATGCTTACGCACGAAGTCTACGACAAGATGATCGAGAAGACGCTTCGCCAGCCGACATTCGTGACAAGGCTTCCGCACGAATTCGTCCCCCTCGCCAAAGCCTGCGAGGATGATCCGAAGCTCGTTGACGTGTTTGAGTTCGTTGTCGCTGGACGTGAACTTTGTCCAGGCTACACTGAACAGAACAATCCGCTTGAGCAGCGCAAGGCATTTGAGAACCAGGCGGGCGAGGACACCGAGAAGATAGACGAGGATTTCATTTCTGCGCTTGAATGCGGAATGCCGCCCACAGGCGGTCTCGGCATGGGCATGGATCGCCTTGTGATGCTTCTCACGGGTGTGGACGGCATTCGTGATGTCGTTCTCTTCCCACAGATGAAGAGGGCGTAGGCGGAGGTTTCTGCCGTGCGCGGTGCTTTCATCACGTTTGAGGGCGGCGAGGGCTGCGGAAAGAGCACCCAGATTCAGCTGCTTGCGGAGCGTCTTCGCTCTAACGGCAAACAGGTGCTTGTGACAAGGGAGCCGGGCGGCACCGCCCTTTCCGAGAGAATCCGCAGACTTGTGCGCGAAGAGACGGACGATCCGCCGAATCCATGCGCAGAAACTTTGCTGTTCCTCGCCAGCCGTGCGCAGCTTGTCGCCAATGTCCTGCGTCCCGCGCTTGATTCGGGAGCGTGGGTGCTGTGCGACAGGTTCGCCGATTCGACATTTGCGTATCAGGGGTACGGACGCGGATTTGACGTTGTGGAACTCAAAAGGCTCAACGACTTTGCGACTGGTGGGTTGACGCCGGACAGAACCGTCCTGCTTGAACTGCCCCCTGCGCTTGCTGCGGCGCGGATGCGGATGCGTGAGCGCACGACGCACACGGAGGCGGACAGAATGGAGAAGGCTGGTGACGGATTCCACGATAGGCTCAGGCGGGGATTCCTTGAACTTGCCGCCGCAGATCCCGAGCGGTTTGCGGTCGTCAATGCGGATGGAACTGTGGACGAGGTTTCGGAGCGCATATGGAACTTGATTCAGCCCATGACCTGATCGCCAAGGCGATAGCGGATGGCCGCACCGCTCACGGATATCTCGTTATCGGAGGTGTGCGCGGAATGGCGCTTGATCTCGCCAATATGGTGTTGAGAGACCTTTTCCCCGATGTCGGCGATGATGGGCTGAAGAAGCATCCCGACATCCATTGGCTGTATCCTGAGAAGAAGTCGCGTATCGTGTCGGTGGAGGCGGTACACGAGAAGTTCATAGTCCCGATGTCGCAGACGGCGTTCTCCGGCGGATGGAAGGCGGGTGTCCTTGTCGGTGCAGACCGCCTGAACGCAGCCGGCGCGAATGCGTTTCTGAAAACGCTTGAGGAGCCGCCTGAGAAGACTGTCTTTCTTCTACTTACGGATGCCCCTGAACAGCTTCTCCCGACGATAGTGTCGCGCTGCCAGCGCATAGATCTGCCGGATGCGCGTGAACATCTCCTTTGCGACCCTTGGCGCACAAATGTGTTCGGCATATTGTCAGATCCGGCGCTTGCCGACCCGACGGTGTCCGGAATCCTGAAGAAGGCAGCAGCGGCCGAACGGCTTGCGGAGGTGCTTGCGGCGCTGAAGGATAAGGCTGAGAGCGAAGTCACTGCGGAGCTTAAGGCGTCTGAGCAGGATGGTGCGGAGTTGTCGGACGACGAGGGGAATGCGCTCGTGTCGTCACGCTACCGTGAATACAGACGCGATTTCCTTTTCACGGTGATGGAGTTCTTCGCCGGAAGAATGCGCACCGCGCCCGGATATGCGGCCTACCGCAACGTAGAGGCTGTTGAGGACATGGCTCGGTCCTTTGACCGCAACATGAACGAAACGGCGGTGCTTTCCTGTTTCATGGATCGCGTCCGCCTGACGGAGATTCCAAGATGAACGGCGCGCAGGACATCTTTGTCGCAACCGTTCAGATGCCGGAGCGCGGAGTGTTCCTGTTGCGTGCCGATGGCGATGTTGACGGCGGCTGCGCACCTGTGCGCCTTATCAATGGTCAGTGCGTCGTTCAGCTTGATTACGGGGAGGATGTGGGTTCAGTTGGGGCGATTGAGCGGTACAGTCCCGAAAGGCACGGTGCAAAACCGCCGGGCTTTCGTCTGCTTCGGCGCGTCACCGCTCAAGACCGTCAAGTTGTCGCGGATAATGTGAGGCTTGCGGAGGCCATGCGCGGAATGTTCCGCGATGCAGTCAGGAACGCTCCCGATTTGCGCATACCGTATGCGCGGCTTTCGTTCGGAAGGAAGCGCCTTTTCCTTCGGTACGTCGCTGAAAGGGGAAAGCCGGACTTCTCCGCCGCGCTTGATCTGATGCAGTCAAGATATTCCGTCGATGTTGGAGTCAAGGCGATGGGGCCGAGGGATGAAGTTGCTGTGCTTGGCGGACTTGGCCCGTGCGGTCGTGTGTGCTGCTGCTGCAGTTGGCAGAACCGCTTCCCGTCGCACATCGCGCCGGAGCGCAGGGGAGGCCTCTCTGCGGCGGCGAATGGCGTATGCGGACGTTTCAAGTGCTGCCTTGCGTTCGAGCGCGGGGAGGGATGCGGCTGCTGCGGAATGTCGTCGACGGATTCTGGGAGCCGTGGCGGAAACGCGAATTCAGCGGAAGAGGGGGGTGTGACATGAGAAAGGCATTGGTGATGGCTGTTGCGGCTGCTGGGCTTGCCGCATTGGCGCGTGGCGAAACGGTGAGCATCGAGGCGGACTTCACCACGAACCGTGACTGGCGTGTCTACAGGGACATTCCGGTCAAGGGAGGAATGTCCGATGTGGACGGAGTGGAGTTTGACTTTCGCTGCAGCGACCTCTCGGCGTTTTCGTCCTTCACGCTGTATTTCAGGAGCGGCAACGGATGGTACAAGGCGGAGATTGTGCCGGAACTTGAGAATGAATGGCAACGCATCAGGGTTGCCAAGAGCGATGCGGATCGCACGGAGGAGCATCCCGGCGGATGGGGCGGCGTCACGGCGCTTCGTTTCAGCGGAAGCAGGGGTTCATCCCGAAAGGCCATCGTGCAGATTGATGGGTTGAAGACTTACAGCGAAGACGCAAAGATCGTGACGATTCGCTTTGACTCCGGAAAGCAGTCGAGTTCTGACGCCGTTTGGGCGACAAAGCTTGCGTCTTCACTGAAGTCGCTCGGTCTTGCGTCCCGGCAGATGTCGGAGTCGGATTTGACTGAGGGTTCGCTTGACGGAATCAAGATTGTGGCGCTCCCTTACAATCCGAAGGTCACTTCGCGAACGCTCGATATCCTGAAAAGCCATGTCGGGCGTGGCGGACGGCTGTTGGTGTGCTATGTGATGCCGAAAGAGGTGGCGGATCTCATCGGCGTTGAGCCGTATGGCGATTTTGTCCCGGCATCGCAGGCTGATGCGATATCCGGGTTCCTGCGCGTGGGGACGGGGCTTGACGGACAGCCTGCGTTTGCGCCGCAGTCATCGTGGCGTTCAGTCAGGGCGAAGCCGGCTGGTGGCGGGAGGGTCGTCGCCGAATGGGCGGACAGAAACCGCCGTACGCTTGGCGTTCCTGCACTGATCCGCACACCCAACGCAATCTACATGAGCCACATCTGGAACGGCGGATGCGATGCGGCATCTCTGCAGTTGATGCGCTCGGTTGTCGCTGATCTGTCTTCGGAATTGCGTGAAGGGATGGCGGCGTTCACGCGAAATGCGGAGATTCGCCGCGAAGGGTATTCGCGGAAGGCGAAGGCTGTCGGGTTGAAGGACGGCGAGCGGAGATTGGCATGGTGCCACAAGCCATATGGCTATGATGCCGAACACGATTGGGATGCGTCCGTCAGATTGTTGAAGGAGTATGGATATACCGATCTTATTGCAAATCTCTGCTGGGGCGGACTGGCGTTCTACCGTTCAGATGTCCTGCCTGTATCTGATTTGGTGGCTTCGAGCGGTGATGCGCTTGATCAATGTCTTGCGGCCTGCAAGAAGTACGGCATACGCCTGCATGTGTGGAAGGTGTGCTGGCGCATGAACTTCCGTGCCACTGCGGACTATCGCGAGAAGATGCGCAATGCGGGGCGTACGCAGATGGCGTTTGACGGGCGGGAGATGACGGATTGGCTGTGTCCGTCGAATCCTGAGAATCAGCGCACGGAGATCGATGCCATGCTTGAGCTTGCGCGGCGCGGGGTGGATGGTGTGCATTTCGACTACATTCGCTACACCGGCAGGGAAGGGTGTTTCTGCAATGGATGCCGCAGCAGGTTCGAAGCGTCGCACGGCAGGGTGTCCGACTGGCCGGCCGGTGTGCGGAAGGATGCCGCGCTGCAGCGCAAGTGGAACGATTTCCGGCGCGACAGCATTTCATCCGTAGTGAGGTCCGTTGCGGAAAGGCTGCACGGTGGTAAGTCCGGCGTGTCCGTTTCGGCGGCAGTGTTTCAGATGCAAGAAACCTGTCCCGACACTGTTGGACAGGACTGGCCGGCGTGGTGCCGCAACGGCTGGCTCGATTTTGTGTGTCCGATGGACTACACACAGTCGGCGCCGATCTTCAGGGGGCGTGTGAAGTCGCAGATGGAAGCCGTGGCGGGAGTGAAGCTGTATCCCGGAATAGGGTTGAGCTGCTGGCGCAATGACGGAGAAGACGTCCGGCGGCTATGCGAACAGATTGAGGTGGTGCGTGGCCTCGGACTTGAGGGCTATACCGTCTTTGAGTTGACCCCGCGTGCCGTCGAGGCGTTCAAGGCGTTCAGGTAGGGTTTTGCCGTCGGGAGTTTTTCATGAGCTGGATAGGGGCAGGGATAGGCGCGTTTCTCGGCGCCAACAGGGGTGGCCTGATCGGCGGGATTGTCGGCGCTGTTCTCGGGAACTGGATAGAGACGAAGGCGCGTGATGCGATAGGCAAGGGTGGCGTACCGCGTGTGCGTCAGGCAGCGAGCGGAGATGAGCTTGCGACGCTTGCCGCCCTTGCGGCGCTCCTGGCGAAGATGGCGAAGGCCGATGGCCGCATATCCGAAGATGAGGTGCGGTACTGCGAACGGGTGTTTGACATGGTCGGACTTCGCGGCGACAAGCGCGAATATTGCATCCGAGTTTTTCGCAGGACGAAGGACGATCCCCACAGCGTATACGAATACGCGGACTCCTTTGCGCTGATACAGCGGAATGCGCGGGTGCGCGAAGTCGTGTACGGCATACTTTGGGACTTGGCCTGTTCGGATGGAACGCTTTCATCTATTGAGCGCGACATCCTTTGGAGGATTGTTGAGAATCTGCACATCGATCCGTCGCTCTATGAATGGGAGTGCCGCAGAAGGGGAATCTCCGGCAGAAGCGACAGCAGCGGGGGGCAGGCGGCGGATGATCCGTATGCGGTCATTGGATGCAGCAGAGCGGCCAGTGACGACGAGGTGCGAAGGTCGTACCGCGAAAAGGCAAAGCAGCTTCATCCTGATGCACTTCGCGCACAGGGGCTGTCGGAGGAGCTTGTCTCAAGGGCCAATGCACAGATGGCGCGTGTCAATGCCGCATGGACGGAGATAAAGAAGGAGCGCAATCTGTAGCGGTTATGGATTGTGAGAGGTTTGATCTTGCTGCGCTTAGGCCGGATCTGAAGGATGCGGTGCTGTCCATCGCAGCGATTGCGAGGGAGGCTGGCGGAAGGGCGATGATGGTGGGTGGCGCCGTGAGGGATCTGGCGTTCGCTGCCGTCGATGTGAAGGACATCGACATAGAGGTGTTTGGCGTGGAGCCGCAGAGGCTTCGCGACGCGATTTCGCGGAAGTTTGCGTTTGACGAATGTGGCGTGTCGTTTGGCGTCCTCAAGATCAAGCACATGGACATAGATGTGGCGCTTCCGCGGCGGGAATCGAAATACGGAATAGGTCACCGAGGCTTTCTTGTCGATTCCGATCCGTGGATGTCGCTGAAGGATGCGGCGTCACGTCGTGACTTCACGGTAAATGCGATGTACTGCGATCCGCTTACGGGAGAGATCGAGGATCCGTATGGCGGGATGGTGGATTTGCGGAACAGGGTGCTCCGCCACGTGTCGGGGAAATTCGCTGAAGACCCGTTGCGCGTCCTGCGCGGGATGCAGTTCGTTGCGCGGTTCGGTCTGCGGGCTGCGGAAGAGACGGTCGAGGTCTGCCGCAGGATGTCAATCGAGAATCTGCCGCCGGAGCGCATATTCGGGGAGTTCACGAAAATGCTCGTCAAAGGGCGGGATATCAGTTCCGGTCTTGAGTTCCTCCGTTCGACTGGCTGGGTCTGCTATTTCCCCGAACTGTGGGCGCTGACCAGATGCAGACAGGATCCGGAGTGGCATTCGGAGGGGAATGTGTGGAACCATACCTGTCTGTGTCTTGACGCCTTTGCAAAAACCAGGACTGGAGATCAAAGCGAAGATCTGATTGTCGGGCTTGCGGTGCTGTGCCACGACTTCGGCAAGCCGGCGACGACGAGATTTGAGGATGGCCACATAAGGTCGCGTGGACACGATGAGGCTGGCGTTGCGCCTACGCTGTCGTTCCTGCGCAGGCTGACGAACGAAGAGCGGATCTTGAAGGAGGTGCCCCCGCTTGTCAAATGTCATATGCAGCCGTTTGCGCTGTATCGTGCGAAAGCCGGCGACAGCGCAATCCGCAGGTTGGCGTTGCGGGTGGGACGCATAGATCGTCTGGTCCGCGTCGCCCATGCCGACATGGAGGGCAGCATCCCTGTGGCGCAAGCTGATTCAAAGGTGGATGGGGCGCTTGACTGGCTGTCTGCGCAGGCTGAAAGGTTGCGGGTTGCGGCCGCCGCACCGAAACCGCTGCTTCAGGGGCGGCATCTGATTGACATGGGGTATGCGCCATCCGAAAAATTCGGCAAATGGCTCTCCATGGCGTTTGAGGCGCAGATCGCCGGTCGCTTCTCCGACATGGACGGCGCCAAGGCGTATTTCAAGGCCAATATCGGTCCCCAGAATCCATCTGCGTGAGGAGATTCGGAACTACTGCAAATTGTAGACGAACTGGGCCGTACAGCCCAGTTCGTCTACATTCGTAGTGGTTCGTTGTGATCGGGTTGAGATAGAACGAAAGCCACAGTATCATTGGGTTTCCTGCAAGAACCCCAATGAAAACACCATGGCTTTCAACAAGATAAAGTATACCCAATCAGTCTGGGGCTATCAAGAGGTAAAGCGCAGATTTTGGCTGGAAGGCGGAAATCGCGTTTTGAGCCTTTATTTACGGCCCCCAGACGCACACTGCCCCAAATGCAAGTCGCGAGACGTCAGGGCGAACAAGCACAGGGAGAGGGCGCTCATCGGCCTGCCGAACGGGAAATGCCAGGTTCGATTCGTCGTGCCCATCAGAAAGGTCGTCTGCCGCGACTGCAAGGCCGTGACATACGAGTGCATCGCATTCGCCGCGTACAAGAACGCCCGCATCACCAGATCGCTCGCGAGGGAACTTCTTGCCCGCGCGGCAGACGTGTCGATGAAGTCCCTCGCGGAGGAATACCGCATATCGTGGCGCACCGTCCGCGACGCAATCGAGGACGGGCTGCGCAAGCGATACAGACGCAGAGACTACAGCAAGGTGACGAACATCGGCATCGACGAGCTGTACGTGTTCAGGCACGAAAGGACAAGCCGCAAGTACATCACGACTGTGCGCGACAAAGACGGCAAGGCCGTGCTTGAGGTCGACAGAGGCAAGGGCGCGGCCGTGCTGAAGAGGTTCGAGAGGAAGATCGCCCCGTTCAAGGAGAGCATAAAGACGGTCAGCATGGACATGGCCAGCTCGTACAACTCCTGGGCCGAGGAGTTCTTGCCAGACACCACGATCATCATCGACCGCTTCCATGTCATAAAGGCCCTGAACGACCGCGTAGACAAGGCCCGACGAAGGGTCATGGCGCAAGACCGCGAAGAAGATCAAGGGCAACCGCTACGTGTTCCTGAAGAGCCGTGAGAAGCTGACGCTGAAGGAGGAGAAGAAGCTCGAGTGCGCCATCAAGATCAAGGAATGTGTCGCGCTTGCGGAAGTCCATCTGTTCAAGGAAATAATGCGAAGCATCTACGCGAACGCCAAGACGATTGTGGACTCCGCGCCACTATTCGACGGATGGATCGAGGACGCAGCGGCGAGCAGCGTGCCGGAACTCAAGAGCGCGGCAAAGACCTTCGCAAGAAACCGGGATGGTATACTTGCCTACAGGTCTTCAGGTGGGATGAACAACGCTGCCACGGTGGGATTCAACAGGAAGACGCGAGGCTGCTGGAGACCGTGTACGGATTCCATGACTACAAGTTCCTGCGGCTGAGGATCTTCAATCTTGGCGAGAAGAAATCGATCAGGGACAGCACTCGCCACTCTGTTACGCAAGATCTACCGACAAAAAGGTTTATGAGTTTAATTTCGGTAAGAAGTTGCTTAGAAAATGGTATCAGTACGATGTTCAGACGCAATTAGAATGGGTGAACGCATATGAGCAAGAACATAAGATAGATATGAAGTTCAAGTTGATTGATAAGGAAACAACTGTCTATGGCTTTGATACTCCCCAAAGGGTTTGGTTTCATCAAGCGTCCTATCAATATAGGCACAACACGAAGGAATATCGTCTCACATATTTCGGAGAGGAGAAGGATTACACCCTCATGGGTGGCATTGACGGTGTGCTCATCAAAGATTTGGCCACACCACGCTTTCGGTATGTGAGGGGTGACCCAGATTCCCTGCGCATTGAGATTGAACGTGATTAAGGTGAGTCGTTGTGCGTAAGTCGATTACCGTGCATTCTTTCCTCAATTGTACGGTGGTCGGCAAAACAATGGCACTGATAAGCCTCGGCAGCGAGGCGACATTCTGGAAAGCTGGGGTCGGACTGGTTCGCTGTCTGATCTGTCTGTTGTGGTTTCCCTTCAGGTTGTTGGTCTACAGGAACTGCCGAACCGTTGCCGGGAGTGCGAACACCGTTCAACTCCCACCGCCATGTCGACTTCGGGATGCCGTGCGGCAGTGCGAAGAACCAAAAGCCGGGCGGCGCACAAGGTGCCGCCCGGCTTCGTTAAATCATCCGCGCGATTTGATATAATCCCCTGCATGAAACCGAGTCAGCCACATCGCATACTGCTTGTAGACAATCTGATGATTCGCCGCTACGGCAATCTGAGGATGGGGCCGGGCCGGAAGCTGATGTGCGGCGCAATACGCAACGACTGGCGGATATGCGAGTTCTCAGACCGTGACATGGCGCGTCTTCTCGCCCCGTTCGGAATCCGTGCACTGGGCGGGGCGATCGCCAACCGGAAACTGCTTCTCACTGCAAGGAACTTCCGTCCGGACATAGTGCTGATCGGACACTGCGACTACATAGAGAACGATACGCTCCATGCAATCCGCAAAGCATTGCCTGGCGTCAAAATTGCGCACTTCAACGTCGATCCGCTGTGGCAGGAGCACACCCGTGAGCAGATGGCGGAACGCATGGAGTCGTGCGACGCACTCTTTGCGACGACGGCTGGAGAAATCCTGAAGACATGGCGAACCGGCGGCAACGCAGTCGCGTACATGCCCAATCCGTCCGATCCTTCAATGGAGAATCAGGACAACGGCGCGAAGACCGAGTTTGCGAGGGATCTTTTCTTTGCCGGGAATCCAAGGGCCGGCGACCCGCGCTGGGAACTGCTTCGTGCATTGATGGCAAAGATCGACGGTCGGCTCAGAGTGGATGTGTTCGGGCAGAGCCGCCCATCCATCTGGGGGGCTGACTATGAGGATGTGCTCGCATCCAGCAAGATGTCGCTCAACCTGAACCGCAAAGAGGGCGACAAATGGTATTCGTCAGACCGAATCGCCCACCTGATGGGGTTTGGGATTTTAACGTTTCAGTCTTCAAGGAACATGATGCAGCGGTTCTTCTCGGATGACGAGACTGTCTGGTTTGACGACGCCGACGATCTTGCCGACAAGGTTCTGCACTACAATGCGCATGACGGTGAACGGGCGAAGATCGCATCCGCCGGGCGCAGGAGATACCATGACCTCTTCAACGGGGCGCGGGTTCTGCGGTACATGGTCGAGGTGATGACCGGCGATGAGCTGTCCGAGCCGTATGAATGGGCGGAGGAGGTGTACCGTTGAGACTGCGCAAAAGGATGAAGCGGTGGATGCGGTCGCTGCGCGTTCCATTTGAATGGTTCGGAATCGGGCTTGGTGTGGCCGTGCTGTCGCGTCTTCCTCACGGCTGGATGCTTGGCGCGTGCGATTTCGCGGCCATGGTGATGCATTCGTTGGATGCGTACGGACGCAAGCTTGCGCTGTTCAACCTTCGCGTGATCACGGGCGCGGACGAGGTGAAGGACATGCCGTTCTCTGCGCTTTCCGGGGCGAGGCTCGCACCGCCGACTGTGCGTGAAGCGAAAATCATCAGGCGGAGCTACAGAAACATGGCGCGAACGATTGGGCACGCATTCTGGACCTGCCGCAACGCCAAGAGCCGTGTGGCGGAGGTCGGCGTGATGTCCGAGGCCGGGCGGTGCTTCCTTGCCGCAAACAAGCCTGCCGTCACCGTTTCCGGACATATCGGATGCTGGGAGATACTTTCGCAGCTTGCGTTTCTCGAAGGACACCGCATGATGTCTGTGGCGAAGGACATAGGGACATCCGGCATGACCCGACTGCTCATGAAGTCGCGCACTTCGATTGGGCAGGAGATTGTGCACGCCGACGGTGCGTTCCGTCCGCTCATGCAGGGAATCAAGGACGGAAAATCGCTCGGCCTTCTTGTGGATCAGGTCGTGAAGCCGAAGAACGGAGGCGTATGGGTGAGGTTCTTCGGAAGGCCGGTGCCGGTTTCGGCGGCGCCCGCGTTCTTCGCCGCGAAGGGCAAGGCGCCTGTTGCTGTCGCGTGGAGCCGTCCGCTCCATGACGGACGCTACAGATGTGAAGTGGTGGCCGTCTACTCTCCGCAGGAGGCGCGTGAGGTGTGGCGACTGACGCAAAGCTGCATTGACGACCTTTCGCGCATAATCCGCCGTCACCCATCCTGCTGGGTGCTGAACTACCGCTATTTCAGGAAATCTCCGACGGCGGAGGAACTCTCCCAGCTGTGCGCGAGGGAGCAGTGCTCGGCGCAGAAGACATGACGAAAAAACCATTTGCCGAGAAAGGCGAAATAGCATATACTACACACCGTTTTTCACCTCATCAGAACCATAAGGAAGCAGAAATGAAAAAAGTACTGTTCTCATTGACGATGGTCGCCGCCTGTGCGTTTGCCCAGGAGACTGCGAAGCCGGAAGGTGCGGAGAAGCAGTCCGAAGCTCCCGCTCAGGTCGTGCAGCAGCCGACCGCCCGTGAGCAGAAGCTTCAGAAGGCCTCGTGGCCGGTCTGGTTGGCGTTCAACTCCACGAAGAACATCGATGTAGTAGGTATGCGCCTTACGCTTCCGTACGGTGCCTGCGAGGGGCTTACGGGATTCGATCTTGGTCTGTTCGGACGTTGCCGCTACATGGAGGGCTTTCAGTTCAACATCATGCGCAACGCCGCCGAGGATGTGCTTTCCGGAATGCAGCTTGGCATATACAACACGGCTGGCCGTGCCGATATGCTCGGCATCCAGGTCGGTCTCTGGAACGAGGCTCAGGCGATCCGCGGTGTACAGGTAGGACTCATCAACGTGGCGAATTCCGTTTCCGGTTTCCAGATCGGTCTCATAAACCGCAGCGAATCGCTCTACGGCATTCAGGTCGGTGCAGTCAACGTAATCCGCGAATCCGATCCTTCGTTCCTGCCTCTCATCAACGTCGGGTTTGAGTCCTTCGGCTCATCCGCCCTCTAAGGCTCTTCAGCAGTGAACATACGCCCGTTCGCCGCCGTCCGTCCTGACCCGGCCTTCGCCGCGCAGGTCGCCGCCGTTCCGTACGATGTTGTCGATACAGCCGAGGCGCGAGCACTTGCGGCCGGCAATCCGAAGAGCTTTCTGCACGTATCGCGTCCGGAGATCGATATGCCGGATGGAACGGACTGCTCTTCGCCTGAAGCCTATGCCCAGGCCCGCAAAGCGCTTGACGCGCTCCGTAGCGACGGCACGTTGATGCAGGAGGGTGAGCCGGCGTACTACGCATACAGGCAGGTGATGTCCGGTCGTGAGCAGACGGGCATCGTTGCCACGTTCGATACGCAGGACTATCTCGCCGGCATCCTCAAGCAGCACGAAAAGACGCGCCGCGACAAGGAGGACGACCGCACGAACCACATCCGCATCCTCGGTGCGCAGACAGGTCCGGCGTTCCTCACGTACCGCGACGGGAATGCATACGGCAAGGCGATATCCGACATCGTTTCCGAAGCCTGCCGCAACGAGCCTCTGTACGACTTCACCGCGGATGACGGAATCCGCCACACTGTGTGGAAGATTGCGGACGCCACGCAGTGCATGGCCGACGAACTTCAGGAGCTTTTCGCCAACGTGCCGGCGGCATACATCGCCGACGGGCATCACCGAAGCGCGGCGGCAAGCCGCTATGCAAAGGAGCAGGGGTTCAGCGGCGAATCCAGGTGGTTCCTGGCGGTGATATTCCCGGCGTCGCAGCTTGCGATACTTCCGTACAACAGGCTTGTCCACGACTTGAACGGACTTGATGCATCGCAGGTTCTCGACAGGGCGAAGGAGGTCTTCACAGGAGGAAGCCGCCGGTGCAGGATGTACATCGCCGGAGAATGGCACGAACTTTCGTGGGAGATTCCGCAGGGTGCAGACCCCGTGTCGGCTTTAGACGTATCATTCCTGCAGGACAGATTCCTTGCGCCGGTGCTTGGCGTCTCCGATCCGCGCACCGATCCGCGCATATCGTTCATGGGCGGCATACGCGGCGAGGGGGCGTTGGCCGCAAAGGTGGATTCCGGCGAAGCGGCAGTTGCGTTCTCGATGGAGGGGGTCTCCGTCGAGGAGATGATGTCCATCGCAGACGCGGGACAGGTCATGCCGCCGAAATCAACCTGGTTTGAACCGAAGCTGCGCTCAGGGTTGTTTGTCCATGCGTTGGATTAGGGAGAAGGCAAAGGCTCTTCGTGAGAAGATTGTGGGCGAGCGCAAGTCCGCGACATTCATCGCCCGAGGGTGGGCGCTCGGCGCATTCGTCGGGAGTGTGATACCGTTCGGAGTGCAGATATACGTCGCTCTGCCGCTCTCGTTCCTGCTGCGGTGCTCGAAGATCGGGGCGCTCACCGGTACGCTCATCACGAATCCCGTGACAATAATATTCATCTATCCGGCTCAATGCTGGGTCGGTGCGCGCATCATCGGCAAAGACCTCTCGTGGCAGGCCATATCTGAGGCGTTCAAGGGTGTGCTGGAGAAGCAGGACTGGGCTTCGCTTATGCAGCTCTCCGGCGATTTCATCGCATCATTCTTTGTCGGCGGATTCCTTCTTGCGGCCATCGCCACGCCGGTCATGTACTTTGGGGTGTTGTCGCTGGTGCGCAACTACCGCCGCATCAGGGGCATTCCGGACGTTCAGTCTTGATTGCCGCGAAGCAGGGCTTTCTGCGTCGGGCTGTTCGTCAGGCCATCATTTGACCGGTTCGACAGAGAACGCATCGAACGCAGCAGGGTTGTCGTCGTCAGTGCGTCCGCCGGTGAGCGTGGCTGTCGCCGATCCGACAGGGACCGGCACCTTGGCCTTCTTGCTTCTCCTCACCGTCCAGCGTTCGTCCCTGATGATCTTGCCGGAACTGTCGCGAAAGGCAAGCTGAAGATGTGCGGCCGGCGAATCCTTGCCGAGTTTCACCTGCACCAACGCCTTTCTCGTTCCTATCGGTATGTCGCACTTTGCGGTTCTGTCGATGTGGCCGATTGCCGAGACCTTCGTCACGCGGTTTGTGACGACTTTGACCGTCTGCACACGGTTTGTTATGACTTCCGTGACGGTTTCCACCCTCTCTTCCGGAGCGAGAATCCATGCCGCAGTTCCGGCCGCAACGGCGGCTGCGACGGCGATTCCGGCGATGATGCGCTTCTTCATGCGCTTCTGGTTCCGCCCCGTCTGCATCACGGAACGCACAGTGAAGGGCAGCCGGCGGAACGTGACCGTGCGTTCAACGTCATCGTACAGCACGTAGGTGGATTCGCACGTGTTTCCGTCCGTACGCGGATAGCCCACGCTGCCGGGGTTGACGATGTAGCGTTTGCCGTCCTCGACCGTGAAGTCTGTAGGCGCAAGCGAGTACACCTTTCCGCTTGAGCCAACGAGAAATATGCCGGGGACGTGTGAGTGTCCCACGAACATGAGCTGGTCGCGAGTTGCGGCGAAGTTCGCCGCCGCCTCCGATTCGTCGGACACATACAGGAACGATTTGGGAGACGTGAAGTCGCCGTGCGAACAGATGAAGGTCTTTGCGCGGAAAAGGTACGGACGGTTTTTGAGCCAGTTCAGGTTTTCGGACGAAAGCGCATCCCTGTGGCGCGACACCGCATCGGCGGCGATATCGATGAAGTCGGATGGATCGAGGCGTCCGGCGACGGCATCGTCATGATTTCCGGCCAGTGACACGGCGGCGATCCGGCGTATCGTGTCTACGGTCTTTTCCGGTTCAGGCCCGTATCCGACAATATCGCCGAGGCATATGACCTTTCCGGCGCCGCTGGCGCGGGCGTCTTCGATCACCGCCGCAAGCGCGATTTCGTTGGCGTGTATGTCGGATATGATTGCGTATGTCATCTCAGCCCCGCTCCGTGTGGGAAAGCCGTTGCGTCAATACCCCCGGCTTTCGATTCAGACATTATACCATACTTCACCCTGACGGATAAATATGGTACAATCCGCATAAATTTTTGATATGGAGACATGATGACAATAGACAAGATATGGCTCAAGAGACACGCCGACATGATCCGCAAGGTGGACTGGATTGACCCGGCGCTGTACCGGAAGTACAACGTGAAGCGCGGTCTGCGCAACGAGGACGGCACCGGTGTGCTTGTTGGGCTTACGACGATAGGGAACGTGCACGGATATGTCGTTTCCGAGGGAGAGAAGCAGGCGATTCCGGGAGAGCTGTACTATCGCGGCATTAACGTGAAGGATATCGTTGCGGCGGACAAGCGGGAGCACCGCTTCGGATACGAGGAGACGGCGTATCTGCTGCTTTTCGGCGAGCTTCCGAACATGAAGCAGCTCATAGAGTGGAAGAACATGCTCGGATCGTACCGTCGGCTCTCCGATGGATTCAAGGAGAACGCGATAATGCGCAACCCGTCCAAGGATCTGATGAACGCGATGGCACGCGCTGTGCTTTTTGCGTATGCGTTCGATCCGGCGGGCAACCCCGACGACCTTTCCATGGAGAAATGCCTTGAGCGGTCTATGATACTGATCGGCGCACTGCCGACCATTGCGGCATATGCGTTTCAGGCCAAGGAACACTACCACAAGGGCACGTCGCTGTTCATCCGCAACCCTGACGAGCGGAAGTCGACGGCGGAGAACCTTCTCGCCCTGATCCGCGAGGACGGAAAGTACACGCGGCTTGAGGCGGAGACGCTTGACCTTGCGCTCATCCTCCACGCGGAGCATGGCGGCGGAAACAACTCATCCTTCACGACGCACGTGGTGACCAGTTCTTTCACGGACATATATTCGTCGGTGGCCGCTTCGCTGCTCGCGCTCAAGGGGTCTCGCCACGGCGGCGCAAACCTGCGCGTAATGCGGCAGATGGACGAGATAATGGAGAACGTCAAGGACTGGCGTGATCCTGAATGCGTCAAGAGGTATCTTGAGAAGATTGCGGACAAGAAAGCCGGCGACCGCACGGGGCTCATCTACGGCCTTGGACACGCTGTGTACACGATTTCCGATCCGCGAGCGCAGATGCTCAAGAAGAAAGCGGAGCGTCTCGCCAAGGAGAAGGGCTGCGAGGACAAGATGCGGCTTTTCGAGTCCGTGGAGGAGTTCGGCCCCGCCATCATCAAGGCGCGTCATCCGCGTGCCGATGACGTCTGCGCGAACGTGGATCTCTACTCCGGATTCGTGTACGAGATGCTTGGAATTCCGAAGGATCTCTACACGCCGCTGTTTGCCGTCGCCCGCTGCGTAAGCTGGTGTGCGCACCGCATGGAGGAACTGATAAACAACGGGCCGATAATACGTCCGGCCTACAAGCCGCTTTTCCACCCGAAGAAATACGTGCCGCTCAAGGATCGTTAAGATGCAGAAGTTTGAGATAATCGAAGGGGGCGTGTGCTCCGCCAAGGGTTTCCGCGCCGCCGGCGTCGCCGCCGGAATCAAGTACAAGGACAGGAAGGACGTCGCGCTCATCGTCGCCGACGAGCCATGCTCCGCAGCCGCGATGTTCACGACGAACACGCTTGCCGCCGCGCCGGTCGTACTCGACCGCGGGATAGCGAAGTTCGGAAAGGCCCAGGCGATACTCGCGAACTCCGGCATAGCGAACGCCTGCACCGGAGCGGACGGGCTTCGCGACGCCGTGGAGAGCGTCAAGGCGACAGCCGCAGAGCTGCACATAGACCCGCGCCACGTGTTCGTTGCTTCTACGGGCGTCATTGGGCGCCGTCTGCCGATGAAGAAGCTGATCGCCGGGATGCGCGATGCGGCCCAGCGCCTTGAATCCTCGCCGCAGGCCGGGCTTGACGCCGAACACGCCGTGATGACGACCGACACAAAGCCGAAGCAGGCTGCAGTCAAGGTGAAGATACTTGGCCATGAAGTCACGATAGGCGGAATGTGCAAAGGATCCGGCATGATCGAGCCGAACATGGCCACGATGCTCGGATTCATCACGACCGACTGCGCGATCGCTCCCGGCGTTCTCAGGAACGCCCTGCGCAGCGCCGTGAACAAGGGCTTCAACAGGCTTGTGGTGGACGGCGACGAGTCGACGAACGATTCAGTGTTCATCCTCGCCTCCGGCGCCGCCGGAAACAAGGAGATACGCCATCCCGACGCTTCGTTCAGGCTTTTCCGCGATGCGCTCATCCAGCTCGTCGCGGAGCTTGCGAAGCAGATGGCGGCGGACGGAGAGGGCGCAACGAAGTTCGTGACCGTGAAGGTGACCGGAGCCGCGACGGAGCGCGATGCGGAGGCCGCCGCACGCGCAATCGCCAAATCGCCGCTCTGCAAGACGAGCTGGTTCGGGAAAGACCCGAACTGGGGCAGGGTGCTTGCCGCTGTTGGCGCCTCCGGCGCAAAGATAGACGAAAACACCGTGGAGGTGTTCTACGGCAAGACGTGGGCGTACAAGAAGGGCAAGATTGCGGATTCCGTTCAGCTGAAGAAGCTGGAGGCGGAGCTTGCCGAGCCTGAAATAACGATTACCGTGGATCTGCACTTCAACGCGACGCGCGAAGCGGTGATATACACCTGCGACTTCTCGACCGAGTACGTGCACATCAACGCCGACTACACCACATGACGAATCGCAGGTTCGCGGTAAAAGGCGGACGGAACACGGTGCAACGGGAGATTTGACATGAAGAGAATCAGACGGGTGCAGATCGAGACCGGTGAAGATGTAGGCCGGCTGAAGGATCTTGACCAGAAACGGTGGGCGGTGCTTTCCGCATCGAACGCAGGATTGCGCTTCGACCAGCGCACCCTTGAGCTGATGGACACGGATGGCGACGGACGCATTCGGGTGCCGGAAGTGCTTGCGGCGATTGAATTCCTCCAGTCCAAGGGTGTGAATCTCGATGCGCTGTTCAGCAGGGATCCGGAGGACGAAAAGCGGCTTTCGGACATCTCCGCGAAACTCGCAGACCTCGCGAAGGTAGAGCCGTCCGATGCGGAGAAGGCCGCCATGCGCAGCTGGGAGGCGGCACCCACGAACGACGTCGCGATTCTGCCGCTTGCTGACGCAACGGCAGACGCAAACGATGCGCTTGCGGCGGTCGAGCCGATGCTTGATGCATTCTTCACTCCGCCGGAGGATGCTCCGCTTCTGATGGAAGGCCCTGAACGGACGCTTCCGCTTGACGGCAACATCAACCCGCGATTCTCCGATGCAATCGCCGCGTTCGCCGTCAAGGCGGCGAAGCCGATAGTCGGTGACACAAGGGAACTCAGGCGAGCCGACTACATGAAGGTCAAGGCGGCGTTCGCGCCGTACCGGACATGGATTGCGTCAAAACCGGTGATGAATGCAGACGCGAAGGGTGCGCTTGAGGATGAGGAGCGCACTGTCCGGTACAGGATGCACCTTCTCGAATATCTCAGAAACTTCGTCAATCAGGACAGGCTGTACGACGGCAGTCTGGATGCAATGTATCTCACCGGTACGCTGTTCATTGACGGACGTGAATGTCGGCTTTGCTTCCACGTGGAGAATGAGGCCGTACACGCCGCGCTTGCGGAGCGTTCCGACTGCTGCATCGTCTATCTGAAACTGACGCGCAGCGGATCTGCGCCGCGCTTCGCGTGTGCAGTGATCACGGCTGGTCTTACCGTTCCCCTGTACGCAGGGCGCAACGGCCTCTTCTATGATCGCGACGGCGTCGCCTGGGATGCGACGGTCACGAAGGTTGTGCTGGCGCAGGTGTCGCTGCTCGAAGCCTTCTGGGCTCCGTGGCGCAAGCTCGGCGAAATGATCGGCGGACAGATAAGGAAGTTCATCGGAGATGCCCAGACGAAATCCGTCGGCGGCCTCTCCGACTCCATCGCCAAGGCCGGCACCGGCGCCGCGCCGAAGCCGGATGCGAAAGCCGCCGATCCGTCATCGCAAGGTGCAGCTCTTGCAAGTTCCGTGGCGGCGCTTGGAATTGGGATCGGCATGGTCGGAGCCGCGCTTGCGGGGCTTGCCGGGGTGATAGCCGGGCTTCCGTGGTGGAAAACCGCAATCGGTGTTGTGCTGGTTTTGCTTGCGGTTTCGCTTCCGAGCGTGATCCTCGCGTGGTTCAAGCTGCGGCGCCGCGATCTCAGCGCAGTGCTGAACGCCTGTGGCTGGGCGGTGAACCGTCCGCTCCGATTCTCGCAGAAACTGGCCAGAATGTTCACCAGTCGCGTCTGAGACGGATGAAATCGATTGCATTCCACGTAAACGCCACGAAAGCGTCGTCCGGCGCAGTCCGGGATCGCCTTTCGGAAGTCGCCCGCCAATGCGGAATCGCTGTGGTGGACGTATCTTCCGGAAATCCTGACGCCATTGTCGTCCTTGGCGGCGACGGGACGATGCTTTCCGCTGTGCACCTTTTTCCGGGGATTCCTCTGCTCGGGCTGAATCTCGGTTCGCTCGGCTATCTCGCATCCGTGGAGGATGCGCATTTCGATGAGGCGATAAAGGCTCTTTCAGAGGGGCGGTTCGCCGTCTCGCGCCGAACGGCGCTGAAGGTGCGCGGAGTGAATGCGCTGAACGATGTCGTCGTTTCGCGTGGCGTTTCCGGCCATGCGATCAGGCTCAACTTCGCGGTGGACGGCGAACGTGCCACGCGGTTTGTTGCCGATGGGCTTGTGGTGGCGACGCCGACAGGCTCTACGGCGTATTCGCTCGCCGCCGGCGGCCCGGTGCTGATGCCGAATTCGCAGTCGGTGGTCGTCACGCCGGTGTGCCCACACGCGCTGTCGTCGAGGCCGCTTGTGCTGAGGGACACCGCAAAGATGGAGGTTTCGGTCGAGGTGCGGGAGCGCGGAGATGAGCCATCGGTGTTTGCGGATGGACGCCCAATCGGAACGATCTCCCCCGACGAAAGCCTTACGGTCGAAAAGGCGGATGTCACGGTTCCTCTGATAGAGCTTGACGGGGTTAATCCGTACGAAGTCCTTACTCGAAAGCTTGGATGGTCTGGATCATCCTTCAAGTGAAAGCGCGTTCCTATGACAGAGCTTGAGACGATGCTGGGGTATGAATTCAAGGATGCAGAGCTGCTGCAGCGGGCGCTGAACGCACCGGCGTGCAGGATGGATCATCCGGAGATGAAGGACAACCAGCGCCTTGAGTTTTTGGGTGATGCGGTGTTCGGACTGTTGAGCGCAGAGGCGGTGTTTTCCGCCTATCCGGAGGAGCAGGAAGGCTCCCTCACCGTGCGTCGCACCCATCTCGTCTCCGGAGCGGCGCTGGCGTCGGTGGCCGAGAGGATCGGCATCAGGCGCTTTCTGCGGCGCAACGCCGGCGCGGCGCCGATAGCGCCGAACTCCAAGGTGCTTGCGGATGCGATGGAGGCGGTGATGGGCGCAGTATGGCTTGACGGTGGACTTGATTCCGCGCGCGCCGTGTTCCGCCGTTTGGAGCTTCCGGTGGACGAGGATCTCAACAGGTGGAGGGACAATCCGAAGGGCCATCTCCAGATACTTTCGCAGAAGCTTACGAAGCCGTCTCGCCGCCCTACGTACACGGTCAACTCCGTGTACGGCCCGCCGCACGCGCCGACGGTCACGATCACAGTGTCCGTGCCCGGCTTCGGGAGCGCCACAGCGACTGCGGTGTCGCAGAGGCAGGCCGAGATAGACGCGGCGACTGCCTTGCTCGCGAAGCTTGCCGCCGATGGCCGCATCTGAGGACGGAGCCGTTTCCGTGGGGCGTTTTCCCGTAGAGGATATAATTCCGGCCGTTTCGGCATCGTTGGCCGCCAACCGCGACGTGGTGCTTCGCGCCCCGCCCGGAAGCGGAAAGACCACATGTGTGCCGCCCGCTCTTCTCGGCTCCCCCTGGCTCGACGGGAAGAAGATTCTGATGCTGGAACCCCGTCGTCTTGCCGCCCGTGGTTCTGCGGCGTACATAGCGGCAGCGCTCGGCGAACCTGTCGGCGGAACGGTGGGGTACGCGGTCAGGCTGGAACGAAAGGTATCGTCCCGGACCAGGCTTGAGATAGTGACTGAGGGGTTGCTCACGCAGCGCCTGCTCAATGATCCTGAGCTTTCGGACGTTGGGCTTGTCATCTTCGACGAGTTCCATGAGCGGTCGCTCCAGTGCGATCTCGGATTTGCGATGGCATTGGATGTGCGGCGGGCGCTTCGTCCCGACCTTCGTCTGATAGTGATGTCCGCCACGCTTGACACGGCAAAGATCGCAGAACATCTCGGTGATGCCGACGTACACACGGCGGAGGCGAGGATGTTCCCCGTCGAGACGCGGTATCTTCAGGTGCAGTCCTCCGCGCCGATATGGGCGCAGACGGCAGGCGCGGTGAGACGCGCCCTTGCTGAAACGCACGAAGGCGACATCCTGTGCTTTCTTCCCGGTGAAGGGGAGATAAGACGGTGCGAAGAGGATCTGAAGAACGGCGAGGCGGCGGTGCAGGGCGTTGAGGTGCTGCCGCTGTACGGCGCAATGCCGAAGGAGGAGCAGGACTACGCGGTCAGCCCCCATGGCGGTGGACGCCGCCGTGTGATATTGGCGACGTCGATAGCGGAGACTTCGTTGACGATACCGGGGATAACCGTGGTGGTCGATTCGGGGCTTATGCGTGTGAGCAGGTTTTCGGCGGCAAGCGGCATGAGCAGGATGGAGACGCTGCCGCTCACGCGCGATCGCGCCGAGCAGCGTCGGGGGCGTGCCGGACGTGTGCGCCCTGGACTTTGCCTCAAGATGTGGACGGAGCGCGAAGATGCGATGCGCCCGTCCACAATGCCGCCGGAGATAGACTACGCGGATCTGGCGCCAACGGTGCTTTCCGCCGCACTTTGGGGAACGGTGCGCATCGACGGGCTGCCGTGGCTCACTCCGCCACCCGAGGCCGGATGGGCCAATGCCATTGCACTTCTTAAAATGCTCGGCGCACTTGACGAATATGGGCGCATTACGGATGCGGGGCGGCGCATGGCGCGCTTCGCCGCGCATCCGAGGCTCGCCAACATGATGGCGATGTCCGGTGCGGCGGATATTGCGGCGATAATAGAGGAAGGGGCGCCGCACGGCTTGATTGACATCAGGGACGTGCGCCTTACGCCGCGCATGAAGGAGCTTGCGCGAAGGTGGGCAAGGATGTGCGGCATCGAACGGGGCAGGCTTGATGCGGGCGAGGCTTTAGCGTACGCTTTCCCGGACCGCATAGGGAAGAATCGCGGGAACGGGTCGTTTCAGCTGAGCGGAGGGCGCGGGGCGTATCTTGAAAAATCCGAGCCGCTTTCGCGAGAGGAGTATCTCGTGTGCTGCGACCTCGACGACCGTGGAGGGGATGCCCGCATACGCCTTGCCGCTCCGATAGCGCTGGAGGCGATAGAGAATCTGTTCGCGGACATGATCCGCGATGAGAGGATCTGCTGCTGGGATCGGCGGACTGAGATGGTGAAGACTGTGCGCAGGCGTCTGCTCGGCAGGATGGTGCTTGAAGAGCATGATTGCGCGGATGGCGATGCATCCGATGAGGCGGCGCGGGAGGCGCTGTTCGACGGCATACGGCGGAAGGGTGTGGCGAATCTGCCGTGCTGGACGAAAGAGGCGCGACGGATGCAGTCGCGCATATGCTTTCTCAACAGGACGATGCCGGATGCGCCTGATCCGTGGCCAGACGTATCCGATGAAGGAATCGCCGCCAATCTTGAAGGGTGGCTCGGAGGATTTGTGCACGGCATGACGCGATGGACACACCTCGAACGTTTGGACATGGCGGCGGCGCTCGACTTCGCGCTCATGGAGTGCGGACACGACCGGCGCGAACTGGATGCGCTCGCTCCTGCGTCGATGAAGGTTGCGTCGGGTTCGGAGATGAAGATCCGCTATGAGGCAGATGGCCCGTTCTGCGAAGTGCGGCTTCAGGAGTGCTTCGGAATGATGGAGACACCGAAAGTCGCCGGCGGCAAAGTGCCGGTTGTGATGCGTCTGCTTTCGCCGGCTCAGCGTCCGGTGCAGGTCACGAAAGACCTCGCCAACTTCTGGAGGGAAGGATATCCACTTGTCCGGAAGGATCTGAGAGGGAGATATCCGAAGCATTACTGGCCGGAGGATCCGTTCGCGGCGACTGCGACGCGCCGTGTCCGTCCAAAGACATGACAGGTGTTCCGCACGTGTCTGAGCATTTGCTATAATCTGCGGCAGTTGGTGAGTGGTGGTTTGCCTATGAGCCGACAACCGTAGACAATAACAAGGAACAGGAGCGACATGAAAACGAAGAGCATGATTATTCTGTGCGCTGCGGCGGCATTGTCCGGATGCGCAGGGCGATTCTGCGCAGACGGTGCGGCAGTGGCCGGGCTGAAGGTCAACCATCTTACGGCGCCATCCGACATTTCGGCAAAGCCGACCTTTTCCTGGAAGATGGAGAGCGGCAGGAGAGGTGCAAGCCAGACGGCGTACAGGATTGAGGTGCGTGAGGGTGCGCCGGACGGTGCGCCGGTGTGGTGTTCCGGAGATGTGCAGTCCGGTGAATCTGTCGGAATAAAATACGCGGGAGCAGCGCTGAAGAGCGCACAGCGCTATTTCTGGACAGTGAGCGTGTGCGACGAGAGCGGTATATGGCTTGAACCGGGGCGCGGCTTCTTCGAGACAGGTCTTCTCTCCGCGAAAGACTGGGACGGTTCAAAGTGGATTTCGGCGGTGGATTCCAAGGTGCGTCCGCCGACCGCAGGGAACAAGCAAGAGGCGGAGGACGGGACATCGTGCTTTGTGAAAAGCGTCGCGAACGGCAAATCCGTGAAGGAGGCGTTCTGGACGGTGACGGGTCTTGGCGTATTCGAGGCCTACGTGAATGGGCAGCCCGTTTCGCGCAAGTGCGTATGCTCCGGCAAAACGTTCAGGAACTTCCTCAAGCCTGGCTTCACGCACGGCGGAAAGACCAAACATTCGTTCACGTATGACGTCACTCACATGATTGACGTACGGGCCGAGGCCTCCAACACGTTCGCGGCGCAGGTGTCCGCAGGATGGTGGCGTGACAAGATTGTTGGATTCTTCGGAAAGAAGAGCGCGTTCCGCGCCCAGCTCGTGCTCCGCTACGACGACGGAACGGAAAAGCGCGTGGGTACGGATGAATCGTGGCTCTCGTGCGTCGGCGGGCCGGTGATTCGGGCCGCAATCTTCGATGGTGAGGACTACGACGCACGTGTCTCAACTGACTGGATGAAGCAGGCGAAACCGGCTGGATTCAAAACCTCCGAGGTCAACAGCGAGTTCAAGGGCAACATCTACCCGATGGAGGGATCGCCGATCGTCTTGCGCACAGACCTCTCACTCAAGCCGGTGGAGATGTATGTGTGGAAGGGCGTTGCAGGCGAGAAGAAGGATGAATTCGGCACGGTGCTGAAGCAGAGAGGCTACAAGGACGGCGATGTGATCGAACTTGACGCCGGCGAGACGCTTATCGTCGACTTCGCGCAGAACGCCGCCGCGGTCCCGTCGTTCGAGTTTTCGGCAGCATACGGCACGACGCTCACGATGCGCCCCTCAGAGATGCTGAACGACGGCAACGGCGCGAAGAGCCGCCGCTGCGACGGCCCGGAAGGCTCGATATACACCACCAACTACCGTCAGGCGAAAACGACGCTGAACTACACGTTCGCCGGAAGAAATGGAGTGGAGAGCTACCATCCCGAGTTCACGTTCTTCGGCTACCGCTACGTATCGATTACGGCAACCGGCAAGGTCAAAATCTTCAAGATCAGGTCGGTTCCGGTGACATCCATCGGGAAGTCGATGGAGACCGGACACCTCACGACCGGGGTGGCGGACGTGAACAAGCTGATTTCAAATGTGCTCTGGGGGCAGTACTCCAACTATCTTTCCGTCCCGACGGACTGCCCACAGCGCAACGAGCGCCTCGGCTGGACTGCAGATACGCAGGTGTTCGCGAACGCTGGCGCGTTCAACGCCGACACATACGGATTCCTTGTGAAGTGGATGCGCGACGTGCGCGACACGCAGCACGCCGACGGCTCCTACACCGGCGTTGCGCCTGAGGCGCAGTACGGAAGCGAAGCGCAGCATCGCCTCGGCTGGGCTGACGCTGGTATCATCGTCCCGTACGTGATGTGGCGGCATTTCGGCGATGCGCAGATCGTGGACGAGAACTGGGAGTCGATGAAGCGGTACATGAAGCTGATCGCCGACATGAAGTTCATGTCAAGGCAGGCGATGGCGTACCAGTGGGCGGACTGGCTGAGCTACGAGAAGCTCGAATCGTGCGGCGGCGGTGCGTTCGAGAACGGGCCAGACGGCAAGCAGCGGCCAAAGGCGGACGCTCAGACTTACTGGCGCTATCTCGGCGGATGCTACTGGCTGTGGGATTCGAGGATGATGGCGGAGATGGCAAAGGCGACCGGTCGTGACGCAGACGCGGCGGCATACCGAAAGATGTCGGAAGAGGCGCTTGTGTACCTCCGCAAGAACTTCATCGCCGAGGACGGCTTGCTTCTGCCGCTTTTCCGCGATATGCAGACGCCTGCGCTTTTCGCGCTCAAGCTTGGGCTTTTCGTCAAGCCGGAGGCGGCTGCCGCGACGAAAGCCGCTCTGCTCAAGAATTTCAAGGATCACGGCGACTGTCTGCAGACGGGCTTCCTCGGTACATCGATTCTGATGGATACTGTGACGTACGATGTGGCGGCGCCGGAGATGGCGTACACGCTTCTCCTTCAGCACAAGAATCCCTCGTGGCTGTACTCTGTGGATCAGGGCGCGACGACGATATGGGAGCGTTGGAACTCATATGTGAAGGATGCAGGCTTCGGCCCTGCGGGCATGAATTCGTTCAACCACTACGCGTACGGCGCGGTGCTGTCGTGGATGTACGGCACGATGGCTGGAATCCGTCCTGGAGAGGATGGCGGCTTCAGGCAGTTCACGCTTGCGCCGATTCCGGACAGCCGCATGGGCAGCATTGATGCGGAATTCGATTCACCGTACGGCAAGATCCGTTCGGCGTGGTCGTACGGCGATGACGGCAAGTGGACGTGGACGTTCACGATACCGGCCAACACGACGGCCACGGTCAAGGTTCCTGGCGGCGCACAGGAAAGGCTTGCCGCAGGCACGTACACCCGTACCGTTGCGGGCGTACGGTAACGACATATTGAAAAGCAAAGGAGCAGAACATGGAAATAGAGAAGATGGGAGACGTCACGCTCGAAAAGCTTATCGGGCCGAATGAAATGGCCGACAAGGTCGGTCTGTATGCACGGGTTGTCGTTCCGCCGAAGGCGGCCGTCCCCTACCATCAGCACGTAGGCAACGGCGAAGTGTACTACTTCCTCACCGGCGAGGGCGAGTACAGCGACAACGGTGTCGTCCGCAAGGTGAAGCCCGGCGACGTCACATGGACGCCAGACGGATCTTCGCACGGTGTGGTGAACACCGGTGACGTCGAGCTTACGTTCATGGCACTCATAATCAACAAGTGACGGTTCAATGACTGTCACGCTTGCGATAGAGAAAAACGTTTATGGCGGCGACGGTCTTGGCCGCCTCGGGGACGGGCGGGTATGCTTCGTCCCCGGCGTTTTTGCCGGTGAGACCGTACGTGCGGAGCTGGTGGAGCAGAAGAGGAGTTTCGTCAGAGCCAGGTGCGTTGAGCTGGTGACGGCGTCTCCCGACCGCATACGGATGCCGGGAGATGCGCCGAGCGCAGTTCCCGGCATGGTCTATGCGGACGTGAACTACGCGGCGGAACTGCGATTCAAGGAGGCGCAGCTCGGTAATTTCCTCGAAAAGGTCGGCGAATCGTACCGGCACATCGAAGTGGTCGCCGGGCGAAGCTCGAACTACCGCAACAAGGTGACGTACCATGTCCAGAATGTCGGCGGCAAATGGCGGATAGGATACAGGCTGCAGGGATCGCACGACGTATGCGATGTCGAAAGCGATCCGCTGGCGTGTCCGGAGATAAACCGGGCGCTGCCGTCAGTGAGGGCAGGAGTGCTTTCGATGCTCACTCAGGGATCACGGAACATTCGCCGCGAGGCTGCGGAGCGGTCGGCCGTGACGGTGCGCTGGACGCTGGACGACGGCGTACGGTGGTGGTTCGGAGAGCCGCCTGAGGGGCTTGCGTTCACGGAGCGGACGTGCGGCCTCAAATTCTCCGTTTCGGCGGACGGGTTCTATCAGGTGAATCCGGAGATCGGCGAAAAGCTGGTTCGCTTTGCCGTCGATGCGTATGCGGACGGAGTCGAGGCGGCGCCGGACGTCGTGGATCTGTACTGTGGCGTCGGTGTGTTCGGTCTTTGCTGCGTGAACGGTGTGCGCGGGAGAGGGCTTCCTCATCAGCCGCGAATGGCAGGCGTAGAGGGCGGGCGGGCGGCTGTGGCGTCCGCGAAGCTGAACGCGAAGGCCGCAGGTATTTCGGCGAGCTTCCTTTGCGGGCGTGTTGGCGGCAGACTTCCCGGCATCCGCATCGGGGACAGAACCACTGTGATCGTCGACCCGCCGCGTGGCGGAATGGAAAGGGGAGTGTCGCAGTTCCTTGCCGACTCGCGGGCCAGGCGGATATTCTGCGTGTCGTGCGACCCTGCCACGCTGACGCGGGATCTGCAGCCGCTCGTCAAGCGGTTCAGGATAAAGCGGGTCGCGCTTTTCGACATGTTTCCGCGCACGGCTCGCTTTGAGACTTTCGTGGAGCTGGAGCGGTAGCGAACTGAAATCTGTTAACATTCCCTTAACAGACGCATGATATCATCAAAACCGTTTTTGGTATAATCAGAGCATTCGATTCGAAAGGACAAGTCAGAAATGCTGAAAGTTGAAAATCTGAAGAAGGACTTCGGTACCTTCCACGCTGTGAAGGGCGTTTCCTTCAGCGTCGGAAAGGGTGAGGTTCTTGGGTTCCTCGGCCCGAACGGCGCCGGCAAATCCACCACAATGAGGATGATAACCGGATTCATCCCTCCGACTTCCGGGACGGCGACAATCTGCGGCCATGACATATTGAAGGATCCTGTCGGGGCGAAGTCCTGCATCGGCTACCTTCCTGAGAACGCGCCATCCTACCGTGCGATGACGGTCGAGGCGTTTCTGGAGTTCATCGCGAAGATCCGGGGATTCCATGGCGCGGAAGCCAAGGCGAAGGTTGAGGCGGTGATCGAGAAGGCACGCCTTTCCGGCGTCGCCCGCCAGACGATCGACACGCTCTCCAAGGGCTACCGTCAGCGCACGTGCTTCGCGCAGGCGATCATCCACGACCCGCAGGTGCTCATAATGGACGAACCCACCGATGGGCTTGACCCGAACCAGAAGTATGTGGTTCGCGAGATGATCAAGGAGATGGCTGCCGAGAAGGCCATCATCATATCCACGCACATTCTTGAGGAGGTTGACGCCGTATGCACACGCGCAATCGTCATTGCGCACGGCGAAATCAAGGCGGACGGCACACCGGAGGAGCTGCGCGAGCGCGATCCGTCCGGCAAGCTTGACGTTGTGTTCCGCAAACTTACGATGGAAGGGGAGGGCAGGTAAGCCATGTGCAAGTGCAAGAGCTGCAACATCAAGACCGTTTTCGGGCGTGAATTCAAGAGCTATTTCGATTCGCCCGTAGCGTATGTATTTCTCGTGGCGTTCCTCGTCCTTGCGGGGTTCCTCACGTTCGGCGTGGCGATGTTCTACGAGCGCCGCCAGGCCGATTTGACTCCGTTCTTCTTTTGGCATCCGTGGGTGTATCTGCTGCTTGTCCCGGCCGCGACGATGGGTTCGTGGGCAGAGGAGCGCAGAAACGGCACCGTCGAGCTGCTGCTTACGCTTCCGATCACGCTGACGCAGGCGTTGATAGGCAAGTTCCTTGCCGCATGGGCGTTCATCGGAATTGGTCTTGCGCTCACGTTCCCGGTCGTTGCGACGACCGCGTGGCTTGGAGCGCCGGACTGGGGAGCCGTGTTCTGCGGCTATCTCGGAAGCTTCCTCCTTGCAGGCGCCGCCACGGCGATAGGCGTGTTTGCGTCGTCGCTGTCGCGCAGCCAGGTGATCGGATTCGTGTCCGCCCTCGCAATAACGTTCGCGATGCTCATCATAGGGTTCGACCCGGTCGTGAACGCGGTCGCAAACTGGGGCGTCCCGGCAGCGGTTGTCAACGCGGTGGCTTCGTGCTCGCTCATGTCGCATTTCGAATCGCTGCGTCGTGGAGTGATTGACTTTGCGGACATCGGCTACTACGTGGCCGTGATTGTGTTCATGCTCGCTGCGGCGCACGCTGTGACCGAGGGGCAGAAGGACGGCAAAGGCAAGGGCGTTGTCGGCCTTGTCCTGCTTGCGTTCATCCTTGGAGCCGTGGATGTGATTCTCTCCGCCATGCCGCTCCGAATCGATCTTACGTCCGAAGGGCTGTACACGCTCTCGAAGGGATCGAAGGCGGTTCTTGGCAAACTTGACGAGAACGTCACGCTCAAGTACTACTTCAGCACGTCATCCGCCGAGACGCCGATGGCGCTGAAGACATACGCCACGCAGGTGCAGAACCTTCTCAAGGAATACGAGCTTGCAGGCAAGGGGCACGTGACGCTTGAGGCCTACGATCCCAAGCCGGACTCCGATGCCGAGGAGTGGGCGCAGCGCTACGGAGTTGAGCCGCAGAACGTCACGCCGTTCGGGCAGCCTGTCTACTTCGGTCTCGTGGCGGTGTGCGGCGACCGTGAGGAGACGCTTGCGAGATTCAGCCCACGCACCGAGTCGACGCTCGAATATGACGTGACCCGTCTCGTCACCCGCGTTGCGTGGCCGGAGCGTCCGGTCGTCGGATTGATGACGTCCATCGGCGGCGTCATGGGTCAGCAGCCGAACCAGATGATGATGATGCAGGGTCAGCGCCCGCAGCCGGGTTGGGCTGCGTTCACCGAACTGGCCAAGGACTATGAGGTTCGGGAGATTCCGACGACGGCGGAGGCGATCGACTCCGACGTCAAGGCTCTCGTCGTCCTTCACGCCAAGGATCTTTCCGAAAAGACGCTCTTCGCCATCGACCAGTTTGTGATTCGCGGCGGACGCCTCATCGCGTGCGTCGATCCGTTCAGCGTCATGGACATGCTCGCCTCCCGCAAACAGCAGAATCCGATGATGATGCAGATGGGCGGCGGCGACGGGCCTTCCACACTCGGCAAGCTGTTCGAGAAGTGGGGCATTGCGTTCGACACCTCCAAGCTCGTGGCCGATCTGGCCGCCGCGACGAAGCTCGGCACCGGCAACGGACGCGCAGAGGAGAATCCGGCGTTCCTTTCGCTCACGACCGGGAACATGGACGAAGGCGACATCGTGGTCGCGAGCCTGACGCAGGTGATGATGCCGTTCGCAGGTGCGCTTTCGTTCGCGAAGACGGACGGTCTTACCTTCGAGCCGCTCATCACGTCCTCCGCCGACAGCGCATGTCTCGTCGATCGCATGGGTGCTCAGTTCGGCATGGGCGCGATGATGAAGGATTTGCGTCCTGACGGAGTGAAGCGTACGCTTGCCGCCCGCCTTTCCGGCACGTTCAGCACTGCGTTCCCGAAGGGGCCGGACTATGTGGAAGGCTCCACCAACGCAATCCCCGAAGTCGTTGCATCCGGCAAGGGCGCGGTTGTGATCTTCGCCGATTCGGACTTTCTCGCCGACGACTTCTGCGTTCAGACGATGAACACGATATTCGGGCCGATCGCCCAGCCGATAAACGACAACCTCGTCCTCTTTGCGAACGTCATCGAGCAGTATGCCGGACGCGAAGAGCTTATCGGGGTTCGTTCGCGCGGCCCGTCGAACCGTCCGTTCGTCAAGGTCAACCAGCTTGAGGCGAAGGCGATGGCGAAGTGGCAGCGCAAGCAGAGCGAGCTTGAGGCGGCTCTCCAGGAGACGCAGCAGCGTCTGAGCGCTCTCCAGAAGCAGAAGAGCGGAAATGACAGGATGATACTCTCCCGCGAGCAGCAGGAGGAGATCGAGCAGTTCCGCAAGACGCAGGCCGATACGCGCCGTCAGCTCAAGAACGTGCGCAAGGAGCTGACCGCCGACATCGACAGCCTCGGCCTTACGCTCAAGGTTCTGAACATACTCGCCGTTCCGTTCCTCGTGATCGCGTTCGGCATCTTCCGTGGCGTCATCAGAAGGAGACGCTGACCCACCGGAACAGTTGAAATCAAGGGAATCTGAAAACATGACAACGAAGAACATAGTTATTCTCGGAGCCGTTGCCGCCGTCCTTGGCGGCGCGGCGTACTTCTGCAATTCCGGTCGCAGGATAAAGGCGCCGTCGCTGAACGGAAAGCCGATTCTGCCGCAGTTCGACGTCTCTGCCGTCGCGAGGATCGACATAGGTGGCGCGAAGAAGCTTTCGCTTGCCGCCGCAGACGGCGGCTGGGCGATAGAATCCCTGTACGGCTACCCTGCCGACGTGACGAAGATCCGCGAAAATCTGCTGAAGCTCAAGGATTTGACCGTGGGGCAGTCCGCCGCCGGGCAGAAGATCGACGGCGGAACGGCGGTGGAGATCAAGGATGCGAAGGGCAAGGTGCTTGCCGCCACAACGCTTGGCGGTCAGCACATGTCGAAGCCGAAGGGGCAGGCTGCCCAATACGGCGGCGGTTCGTATCCTGACGGACGCTATGTGAAGTTCGGCGACGGAGTCGTCCTCGTAAAAGATACTCTTGATGCGTTCGACGGCGATCCGAAGAAGTGGTGCGACGCCCGCATCTGCTCCGTGCCGTCCGCTGACGTCAAGACGGTGTCGTACACGAAGAACGGAAAGACGGTCACGCTTGCCCGTAAGGACTCGTCGTGGACGCTCGATGGGCTTGGCGACAAGGAGGAACTGGATGCGTCCAAGACGTATTCGCTTGATTCCGCGCTGTCCTATCTGGACTTCAACGGCGTTGCCGATCCGAAGAAGGCGGAGACCGAATTTGGATTCGCAACCGGAACGGTGTATTCTGTGACGTTGAAGAACGGGCAGTCCTACACGGCGAAGGTCGGAGCCGCCTCCGGTGCAGACCGGTATTTCAAGGTGTCCGCTTCGTTTGCGCCCGTTGGAACGAACACGGCCGAGAACGCCAGCCTTGAGAAGACCGTGAAGGACTTCAACGACAAGGTGGGCAGGTGGACATACCTGATTTCGTCGTATTCGGCCGATGCGATGGGCAAGGAGCGCAAGGATCTCGTCAAGGCCAAGGAAGAGCCGAAGAAGGACGAGGCTGCGAAGGATGAGAAGAAAGACAAATAGGGGCAATGAGAAAGGGCATCATACTTGCTGGAGGCGCGGGAACGCGCCTCCACCCTCTTACGCAGGTCGTATCGAAGCAGCTTCTGCCCGTGTACGACAAGCCAATGGTCTTCTATCCTCTATCCACGCTGATGCTGGCCGGCATCAGCGATGTGCTTGTGATATCCACGCCGCATGATCTTCCGAACTTTGAGAGGCTTCTCGGAGACGGCTCGGATCTTGGAATGCGGTTCTCGTACTGCGTTCAGGAGACGCCCAACGGACTTGCGCAGGCGTTTGTGCTTGGACGCGATTTCATCGGCGACGACGATGTGTGCCTTGTGCTTGGAGACAACATCTTCTACGGCGCAGAGCTGCCGCATCTCCTGCGGGAGGCGAATGAAAGCGTGGAGCCGACGGTGTTCGGATACCGAGTCGCGGATCCGGAGCGGTATGGCGTAGTGAGTTTCGATGCGAACGGCAATGCTGAGACGATAGAGGAGAAGCCGTCGAATCCCAAGTCGAACTACGCTGTTGTGGGGCTGTATTTCTATCCGAACGATGTGGTGGACGTCGCGGCCTCGCTGAAGCCGAGCGCCCGCGGCGAGTATGAGATAACGGACGTGAACCGTGAGTACCTGCGGCAGGGGCGGCTGAAGGTGCGCCAGATGTCGCGGGGATTCGCATGGCTCGACACCGGTACACATCAGTCGCTTGCCGACGCCACGAATTTTGTGCGCGCCATCATTGAGCGGCAGGGGCTGCAGCTCTCGTGCATTGAGGAGATAGCCTGGCACAAAGGCTGGATAGACGATGCACAGCTTATGCGACTGGCGGCGAATTACGGAAAGTCGTCGTACGGGACATACCTGAGGGGGCTTCTGCGGTGACGATTGAGCCTACATCCATACCGGACGTGAAGATCATCCGCCGCAGGGCGTTCGGGGATTCACGCGGATATTTTGAGGAGACGTGGCGCGAGGATGAGTTTCGTGCGGCCGGCGTAGATGCCAGGTTCGTTCAGGACAACCATTCGTTCTCCACTCGCGGTGTCATAAGAGGACTGCATTGGCAGAGGCCTCCGCATATGCAGGGGAAACTTGTGACGGTGATTTCCGGGCGCATCGTGGATGTCGCCGTAGATATCCGCAGTGGATCGCCAACATTTGGGCGGTATGTGATGGAGGATCTGTCTGAGGAGAACCATGTGTCGCTTTGGATTCCGCCAGGCTTTGCGCATGGATTTCTTGTGCTGAGCGAAACTGCGCATTTCACCTACAGGTGTACGGACGTGTACCACCCCGAATGTGAGGCGGGAATGCGATGGGACGATCCGTCGCTTGCGATCGCGTGGCCTGTCGATGGACTTGATGTGGTGGCGTCGCAGAAAGACCGCATGGCGCAGCCGTTCTCGGAGGCTGTGGCCGTATGAGGATACTCGTAACCGGCGGAAAGGGGATGCTTGGGCGCACACTGCGGCATGAGCTGTCCGGGCACGATCTCTTTGCGGCTGATCTGCCTGAAGTAGACATCCTCGACACCGCATCGCTTCGTGCTGCATTCCGCTCGTTCCGTCCCGAAGTCACGGTGCACTGCGCTGCGATGACGAAGGTGGACGATTGCGAGACGGATCGCGAAATGGCGTACAGGCTGAATGAGGACGGCTCTCGCAATGTTGCGGCAGCATGTCGGGAGACCGGCTCGCGCATGATTGCAATCTCCACAGATTACGTGTTCTCCGGCGACGTTGATGCGGTTGGCGTTGTTGAATCTCATGAGGAAGGCTGGAAGGAGACGGACATTGCCTCGCCGCGCACGGTGTACGGGGCCTCAAAGCTGGCGGGTGAACGGGCCGTCTTTGATGTTCTGCCGGACGCAACCGTTCTGCGCATTGCATGGCTGTATGGATCAGGGGGGCCGAGCTTTGTGCATACCATGGCGGCGCTTGGGGCGCAAAACGGCGCTCCGCTGAAGGTGGTAGATGACCAGCGTGGAAATCCAACATCGGCGAAGGTCGTGGCGGATGAGATAAGGTTTCTGCTTGAGCGCCCGGAGGTATGCGGAGTGGTGCACGGTACGTGCAGCGGAGTGTGTTCCTGGTATGATCTGACAGTGGAGCTGTTTCGTCTGCTGGGATATTCACGCGAGGTCATGCCATGCACAACGGCGGAATTCCCGCGCCCTGCGCCGCGTCCTGCCTACTCTGCGCTCTCGAACACCGTACTTGCGCTTCTCGGATACAGTACGCCAGACTGGCGCACTGCCCTTTCCTGTTTTGTGAAGGAGGAGTTCGTAAGGTGAAGAACCCGGATTGCACCGTGTCCCAAAATGTGGCGATTGTTCGCGTCCAGAATGTACCCGGCATAGGGGCGGGGAAGAGTCTCAGGCGGAAAGGAACGCCACCATGTCGGAATCATTGATTTCCGTTGTCATACCCATATGCAATCGTGCGGAGATGATCGGTTTCAGCGTGCAGCATACTCATTGAGAGCTTAAAAGAATGCTTTTTATCGTAGATTATAGGGACAAGACCGGGAAAAGGGCCACTGTTGAACTTGATGCCCTTGACAAGGATGCTGTGCTGGCGGAACTTGGCAGACGAGGCATTTCGGCTCTCGCCATTCGAGCAGGTTTGCCTAATCCAGCCAAGAACCGGCTGTTGATTTCAAAGATGAAGATCTTTAAATGTGTTGGCTTGGGTGTGCTGACGGCTTTGGCAATGGGCTTTGCACTTTGGTTTTTGCCTAAAGGCTGCAATAAAACCGATTCAACCGCAACGGCAGTCAAACATCAATTGTCCGGCGGAAATCAATTTCACGGTGCGGCAAGGGAGGTGAGACGCGCAAAGCCAACCGAAGAGACGTCAACCATTGGCAGGACGAAAGAGGCGCAATCAACTCCTCTGTCTGCGACACCGCCGGTTGTCCGCAGCAAATGCGTCATAACGAACAAGGTCACACAGTCTGTCCGTAGTCGGTATGACGTCTTTGAGCATCGCGTCGAGAGTGAATTGGCGTTTCTTGCCTGTATGCCTTTGGGGACGATGGTGATTGGAAACCGTGATTTTGACGAACAGTTCATGCGGGAGCTCGGCGAAGCCCTTGACGATGAAATCACGATATCGGATGACGACACAGATGAGGCCAGATACTACAAGCAGACCGTAATAGATTTAAAGAAAGAACTCGGCTCAATGCTGAAAAACGGCGAGGATGTCGCTGCGGCGCTTTCGCAAACCAGGAAGGAACTGCAGGATCTCGGCGTCTACAAGACGCAGCTTGAGATTGAACTGAACCGTTTCATGTCGAATGGCGAGGATGTCTCCGAACAGGATGTGGAGGATTTCGTGAATGCGGCCAACATAATGCTCAAGGAAAAGGGCATTGAACCATTTGAATTCAATTCCCTGACACGAACCATCATGAGACATAGACCTCTTTTCAATTCCAAAGGACAAATAGACAGCCAACAAGGGACCGATCATGAATAAATGCTCATTTGCGATGACACTTGCGGTATGCATGGGTATTGCATTCGCCAAAACCGCAACTTCAGACATAAACCATGCCGCAGCGAAATGCAGGAACGCCGAGATGGAAGAATACCGCCGCACCGGTGGCATCCTCAAACGGCCTGGCACACAAAAGGGTCGAATTGTTTTCCTCAACTGCCAATCAGCGGCGGATGATGCGATAATTCTCAAGAGCGCAAGCAACTTTGAAAAGGAGCTGAGCTATGGCATCGAAGTTGAAAGAGGTTCGTTCGACATCAAGAATCCGAGGATTGCTGGCGAGGCGACTCTTTTCATCGTGAATGACGCCAATCTTCCGAAGATGCTTGTTGCACCTGAAGACAGATGGGCGATGGTGAATGTGGCACATCTATCTGCGCCGGACCCAAATGTATTTTGCTCCCGTGTTTCGAAAGAACTGTCGCGAGGTCTTGCGCTCCTTGCAGGAGGTTTCCTTTCGCAATTCCAGCAGACCCTGACGGAATGTGTCACGTCTCCCGAGCAACTTGATAAATATCATGACTGGCGACTGCCGTTTGATACGCTGCAAAAAATGAAATCATACTTGAAGGGGTATGGGCTGTCCCCGTTCGAACCTGTGACATACAGGGATGCATGTTACGAGGGTTGGGCACCGCCACCAAAAGATGAGACGCAAAAAGCCATAATGAAGGAAGAGGTTGCGTACCGGGAAAAAGAGAAGAAAGAGAAGGCAGAGTCCGACGCCAAGGGCAAAAAGTGAAATTCAGGTACGCATACAAGACCTCTGACGGAAAACGTCATGAAGATTTCATAGATGTTCCGTCAAGAGAAAAGGCATTCGAAACCTTACGGGCAATGGGCATTCGTCCGATAAAGGTTGTCGCTACTGACGGATCAAAAGCCAACGGGGAGATAAGAGGGATTCGAAAACGTGTCTTTGTGGCGTCTCTTGTTTTCGTTGCAATCATAGTGGGGCTTGCGGCGCATTTTGCCACAAGGAAAGGTGGTGATATTGTTCGACTGCTGCCGATTGAAGAAGCGGCAACCTGTGTGCCGCGCCATTTCATCCAGCAAGCTACCGACTTGTCATCCCACGAGGAGACATTCAGTTTCGTCTCTGAAAGGTTTCTCTTGAATTTCTCCATGCCGGCAAGACTGATGGCTGAAAGCCCCACAAATCTCCAGTCGATTGCATCTGATCTTCAAAAAGCGCTTGAAACCCCCATTAAGATATCATCCGATGATTCTCCAGTTGATGTTCAATTAAAGGGTGTTGTCGTGAGTTTGAAGAATGAGGCCGAACTCATCATCAAATCAGGGCGAACGCCGGTTGAAGCCTTGATCTATTTCATTGACAGGCAAAAAATGGAATATGAACACCGCAAGCGGATCGTCGAGCAGGTGAAACGGGGCGAAATGACTAAAGAAGTCGCAAATTCGCTGTTTCGCTCAATGGGCTTTGAAGAAATCCGGTAATTGAATGTCCGTGTCCCATGTGGATTGCAAAGGCGCTGGACGGCGTACGCACGCATGAAGCGGTACCCAGATTCCGATGCAGACGCGATGGGCAACACCAGTTGGACAGTGTACGCACGCATGAAGCGGTACTGGCGCATTGCATGGCAACGAGCCGAAACGCAAGGGTTATTTTGCTTTGGAGATTTCTCAATTTTTTTCTGACGGACGAGGCGTTGCGCCGGGTTGCATCATGCGGGCGCGGAAGTTCGTTGCTTCCGCTGCGGGGAGTTTTGGAGTATCGGAGTTCGGGGCGAATTGTGGAACAACCTCGCGCCTCCAAGCCTCCGAAACTCCCGGTGGCGAAAGCAACAACACCCCTACGGCATCTGGCTCGTAGGCGATTTCTTATAGGGCGTATAGTAGACGCGCTCCGCATTCTCGCAGCCGAATCTTCACTTGGCGCAACGTGAAAACCGCGACGTCGCCCTTTATTTATAGGGGTTCGGCGATTTTCTTGTCCGAAAAAACGGGGAACCTCCAAAATTTCGCGACCCTATTGCATTGCATGGCATTATATGATATACTACGCCCCGTTTTTTGACCAATTCACGTTCGGGCGTGGCGCAGTGGTAGCGCAGTTGACTGTTAATCAATTGGTCGCTGGTTCGAATCCAGCCGCCCGAGCCATTCGGTTCAGAGTTTCAGATGGCAAGTGCAGACGATAAAGCGATTGAAGTCACCGGAACTGTCGTAAAGGTTCTTCCGGCGACGATGTACACTGTTCGCCTTGAGAACGGTCATGAGATACTTGCGCACATTTCAGGCAAGATGCGCAAGTTCTTCATCAAGATAGCGATAGGCGACAAGGTGACGGTTGAGATATCACCGTATGACCTCGGCAAGGGTCGCATCACCTACCGCCATAAAACCTGATTCATCGGCCTCGGCGTTTCCATGTCGTGCCGCGCCCGCACATTTTGTGGTATAATCGGCGGCATGAACAAAACCGATGGCGTATTCAACCGATCGACCATGACTGCTCTTGTTGCGGTTGTGGTCGTTGTGTTATCTGCGTTGTTTGGGTTTTCCGGAATGTTCGTCCGGATTCACGGCATATTTGCGTACGCCACAGAGGAGGACATGTCATTTGGCTGGTTCGTGCCTCTGTTTTCGCTGTATGTGCTGTGGACGCAGAGAGCCGCGCTATCGCATGAGATCCGATGCGGTGCATTTTCGTGGGTTGGCCTTGCTGCCAGCGTTCCGTTTCTCTGCGTGGCGCTTCTTGGGACGCGGGGCGTTCAGCTGCGTTTGGAGGAGTTGGGCTTCATAGGCCTTTGCGTCACTGTCCCATGGACGTTTTTCGGCTGGAGATGCGCAAGGCGGTTCTTGTTTCCTGCGAGCTATCTTCTGTTCTGCATTCCGCTTGCGACATTCCTTGACGTCGTGACGATTCATCTGCGGTACATCGCAAGCGGAACGGCCATGGCGGTGCTGAACGGATTTGGACTTGATGCAATCCGCGAGGGTACGGCGGTCGTGTCGCGAGGGGCGCATCCGTTTGCGGTGGATGTGGCCGAACCATGCTCCGGGCTGAGATCGCTTTTCGCCTTGATGGCACTCACCGCCGGATATGCGTATTTCAACCAGCCGACATGGCTTCGGCGAGGGATTCTCTTCATCTGCTCCGTTCCTCTTGCCGTCGCCGGCAATGTCGCCCGCATAGTTTCCATATGCCTCATCGCCTCGTGCACCGATCCGAAGTTCGCCACGGGGTTCTATCACGACTACTCCGGATATATTGTGTTTCTCGTCGCAATCGTGCTCATGGTCGTGGCGGGAGAGGCCATAGACAGGATCTTTGCGCGGACGTCCAAGGTGTCACGCAAAGAATCCTCAAGGGAAGCCGTCAACGGAACGGATGCCGAAGCGGATGTGCAATGCGTCCGGCGGCATGGCGTGTTCGCTACGCTGTCTGCCGCCGCATTCTTTGTTGCGGTGTTTATCTTCCAGGCGATGACGCCCGCAGCCATCATTGCCAAATCGCCGGCGGTTGAGTTCCCGTCGATTGAAGGATATGTGACGGACGACGAACGGTTCGCCGACATCCAGAAGGTTTCGGAAGCCGAACTCAACATCCTCCCCAAGGATACTCGGATTGTCAAGAAAATGTACGTGTCGCAGTCCGGCGCAAGTTTCCTTGTGTCGATCGTCATCGGCGGAACGTCAAGGGCGTCGATCCATCGTCCAGAACTCTGTCTGCCGTCGCAGGGGTACGTCATGTCCAGTCCGCGCAATGTGGAATGTGCAGGCAGACCGTGGCACGTGATCGACATTGCGCGCCACGGCGGAATGCGCGGAATGCAGGCGTACACCTTCTTCAACCAGGAGGGCTACCGCACGGCGTCGCACATGGGGCGCATCTTCAAGGACGTGCTTGACCGCTCCGTGCTGAACCGGGTTGACCGCTGGGTCATGGTTTCAGTTCACGCGCAAGGTGCGAACGAGGCTGAGCTTATCGACTTTCTGAAGGTGTTGGAGGTGCAGAGGTGATGCACTTCGCCGTCGGAGGGGTGCTCCTCAGAATCGCACCGTATCTGCTGGTGTTCGCTGCGGCATTCATTTTGTCGCTTCTCCTTACGCCAATCGTGCGAAACGTCAATCGCCGTCTTGGCATGGTAGATACGCCGGGCGGAAGACGCATAAACAAGAAGCCCATTCCGCGCGGCGGCGGAGTCGCTGTGATTGCGTCGTTTCTGATCGCCGCCACGGCGTTCGTCCTGATATCCGGCAGATCGCTTTCCCCCGCAATTCCCAATGCCGTGTTCTTCCGGATGGTTGCGCTTGCGGTAGGGCTTGGACTGCTCGGGTTTGTGGATGACAGGTTTGGGATGAAGCCAACTGTGAAACTTGCCGGACAGATTGCCGTAGCCGTCCTGGCGTTCTTTTGGTGTCATGTCGGATTTCATTCCTTCTTCGATGTCATCCCGCTTTGGCTCGACCTGCCGCTTACCGTGTTCTGGATTGTCGGCGCGATCAATGCGTTCAACCTGATTGACGGTCTTGACGGACTTGCCTCTGGCCTGGCCGTGATAGCATCGGCAGGTATGGCCGGAGCTCTGTTCTTTGCGGCATCGCCCGGTCAGATGATCATTCACCTTGCGTTCATGGGGGCGGTTCTCGGATTCCTTCGGTACAACTTCAATCCGGCCTCAGTGTTTCTCGGCGACACAGGTGCGATGTTCCTCGGCTTTTTCCTGTCCACTGTTGCACTGATGACGCACGCCGGCGATTCGTTTCTCGTGTGCGTAGGGGTTCCGGCGCTCGCAATGGGCGTGCCGATATTCGACACAGCGCTCGCAATCGTCCGCCGAGTGGTGCGGGCGGCCTTGCGTCATGAGGAGCCGTCATCCGGCTCCGGCAGTGCGAAGGTGATGCAGGCGGACGCAGACCACACGCACCACCGCATTCTCCGCAGGTTCGCTTCGCAGCGCAAGGCAGTGGCGCTGCTGTACGTGATTGCCGCGTTTCTTGTGCTTGTCGGAATAGGGGCTATTGCCCTGCGCGACCGTGCGGCGGGGCTGTTCATCGTGGCGTTCATCATTGCGTCGTACATCATTGTGAAGGACATGTCAAGGGTTGAGCTTCTCGACGCAGGCAGGCTTGCGGATGTCGTCGCCCACAGCCACGGACATTCCGGTCGCCGTCGCGCCGCGCTTTTCGTCCCCGTCCTGCTTCTCACGGATGCCGTCATACTGGTGGGCACGTGGTATGTGACGCAGAAGCTGCTCACGATCCCGATGACGTCGCGTCAGCTTCACACGTTTCTGCCGTTGCGCGTGATACCGGTGTTCATCGCACTCGCCATCTCTCGATCCTATTCCACGGTATGGTCGCGGGCGATGCTTACGAACTACATACGGCTCGTCATCGCAATCGCGTCAGGGGTGCTTCTTTCTACGGCGTTCATCGTCCTGCTCGGCTATCAGGAGGGGCGTACGCTTGCGTTTCCGGCAATCCATTTCGGACTGCTCCTCATTGCGATGCTTGCGGTGCGTTCCGGTAGACAGCTGCTGCGCGACTATTTCTACACGCTCAACGCTCGCAACCTTGCGGACGCACCGGACGTGTCGCGTGTGCTTGTCTTCGGGGCGGGACTTCGCTGTCGCGCATTCTGCCGCGAACTCGTCCGCGATGTCCGGTTCGGCAGGCGCATAATCGTGGGACTTGTGGACGATGATCTGCTCCTTCGCGGCAGGTACATCGGCGGAATGCGCATTGACGGGCCGCACATGGATGCGAAGAGGATTGTAGCGGAGACAGGCGCCGACAGCGTGGTTATAGCCTGCGAACTGTCACCCGAACGGCTGCACGTGGTGGTGGATACGTTCAGGGGCTGTGGGCTGAAGGTGTCTACTTTCAATTTCGTGGAGCAGGCAGTCTGACGTCTGCGCGTTGGAGGAGTATGGGAAGGTTCGAGATATCCGGGAACCGGACGGTTGGCGGGACGCACCGTGTGCCGGGCAACAAAAATGCGGCACTGCCGATGATTGCGGCGGCGCTGCTCACGGACGAGCCGGTAACGCTCGAGAACGTGCCGGAGATTGCAGATGTCGCAAGTATGCTTGAGTGTGCGGAGAGGTTCGGGGCGTCGGTCGTGCGGGACGTCGCTTCGAGGAGCGTCACGATATGCGCCAAGAAGCTGAAGACGGCGCGGCTTGATCCGAAGCTTGCCGCCAAGATACGCACAAGTGTGCTTTTTGCGGGGCCGCTCCTCGCTCGGCGCGGGCGCGTGTCGCTGCCGCCGCCCGGCGGGGACGGCATCGGGCATCGCCGCCTCGATACGCATTTCGACGGGTTCGTTGCGCTTGGCGCCAAAGTCAAATACACGAAACGCAACATGCAGCTTTCAGTTGTTCGGCGCGGTCGCGGAGTCGCCGGCGGTCTCAAGGGGGCATCGTTCGTCCTTGACGAGGCAAGCGTCACCGCAACCGAGAACATCGTGATGGCGGCGGCGCTTGCGGATGGCGACACCGTGATATACAACGCTGCGTGTGAGCCGCATGTGCAGGATCTCTGCGCATTGCTGAATGCGATGGGTGCGAAGATATCCGGCATCGGCACGAACAGGATAACCGTAAGCGGAGTGGAAGCCCTGCACGGCGCCACCATGCGCATAGGGTCGGATCTCATAGAGGCCGTGAGCTATCTCGTTGCCGCAGCGATAACCGGCGGTGCCTTGACGCTTACGGATGTGGATGTGCCGCAGTTCTCGATTCTCGCCGGACCGCTGCGTCGCTTCGGGCTGCGCTGGACGGCGGACGCGGGGAAGCGCACCATCGAGCTTCCGTCAAAGCAAAGGCTGCGAATGCGCTACGATCTCGGCGATTCGATACCGAGCATCGCCGATGGCCCGTGGCCGATGTTCCCAAGCGATCTTATGTCCGTGATGATCGTGCTGGCCACACAGTGCAGAGGCACCTGCCTCTTCCATGAAAAGATGTTCGAGAGCCGTCTGTACTTTGTCGATCACCTGATCCAGATGGGCGCGAAGATTGTTGTGTGCGATCCGCACCGTGCCGTTGTGACCGGCCCGTCTCCGCTTCGGGGCACAACGGTCACGTCGCCGGACATACGCGCCGGAATCGCCTTGATTCTCGCAGCGCTGTGCGCGAAGGGGACGACCTCGATATTGAACGCCGAATCTGTTGACCGCGGATATGAATCTGTGGAGAAATGGTTGGGCAAGCTCGGCGCCGACATCAGGCGAGTGCAGAACGCCGTGTGATCCTGCGGACGGCGCAGACGCTTTTTGGTTTGACCAGCACCGCTGAGCGACTGCCGGAGGCACGGTACGGCGATGCTTGATTTGGAGGGCGGGATTTCGTACAATATTGCGCCATGAAGCGAAAACTAAAGTTCAAACGTATTTTGCTCAAACTCTCAGGCGAAGTGCTTGCAAACCGTGAGACCGGTGAATGCATCGACCCGGAACGCCTCGCGTTCATGGCAGAGCGCGTGAAGAAGATTCACGGTTTAGGCTGCGAAGTGGGAATTGTGCTTGGAGGCGGAAACATATTCAGAGGCCTCTCCGGTTCAACGAAGGGCGTCAACCGTGTGACGGGCGACTCCATGGGGATGCTCGCCACGATCATAAACGGGCTGGCGATGATGAACGCACTTGAAAGCATAGGCGTCCCCACGCGGGTGATGACGTCGATAGAGATGCCGAAGCTTGCCGAGCCGTTCATACAGCGCAAGGCAATACGCCACTTTGAGAAGGGGCGTGTGTGCGTGTTCGCCGGCGGCACGGGCAATCCGTATTTCTCCACCGACTCCGCCGCCGCGCTGCGCGCGAGCGAGATCGGAGCGGATGCCCTGCTGAAGGCCACGAAAGTGGACGGCATCTACACGGCCGACCCGATGAAGGATCCGAAGGCAAAGAAGTACGGTTCGCTCAGATACGAGACCGCACTTGAAAAGCGTCTCAAGGTGATGGATTCGGCGGCGTTCGCGCTGTGCATGGACAACGACATTCCAATCGTCGTGTTTGACTTCTTCGACGGAGATGCGCTTGAGCGCGTCGTCAAAGGCGAAGCCGTCGGTACGCTTGTGACAGACAAGTGATTCTCACAGGGAGGATTTGATTATGGATCTCGCTGCACAGACCGGCAGGATTGCGGCCCAGGGCGAATTGGCCGCAAAGATCAAGGAAGAAGTCGGCAAGGTG
>CAYTWE010000016.1:0-40280 GCA_964440985.1 uncultured Lentisphaeraceae bacterium
CAACTTCCGTATCACAACTTCTGATGCGCAGATAAGTTTGCTTTTTGGTATAATCCATAAGCCAAAAAAATAAACGGTGAGAAGAGGCTGTTTTGGAGAAGCATAAAGGATGAAGACATATCAGACGCATGGCACGTGTTCCCGTGCTATCAACTACGAGGTGAAGGACGGCTTGGTGACGGCGTGCCAATTTGTCGGTGGATGTGTCGGCAATACGCAAGGTGTCGCCAAACTCGTCGTTGGACGCAAGGTTGAGGACGTGATAGCGATGTTGAAAGGCATTGTCTGCCGAAACGGGACGTCCTGTCCAGACCAGCTGGCCCGCGCATTGGAGACTGAAGTCCACACAGGCGATACTCACGGTGCGCTGCATCTCGGCGGGAAATGATGGTCTGCGAAAGAAAGATGGATACGGCAGGCAAATTCCTTGCAGTGGTGGCGCTGTTGTGGTCGGTGTCAGCCGCAGGTGAGGCAGATGGCAAACGCACTGTGTTTGCGCATTACATGACGTGCTTCTACCAGGATGTTGCGTCCTACAGGAAGGAAATGGCGATCGCACAGCTTTACGGAGTGGAGGGCTGGGCTCTTAACTGTGGCAACTGGAAGCGGAAGGACGCAAAGACCGGGGAGTGGAGACCGCACGAGGGCTATGTGCAGGCGAGTTCAAACGTCTTTGAGGCCGCCGAGTCGATGGGGACGGGATTCAAGCTCTTTTTCTCGCCGGACGGCTCGAAGGAATCCCTGCACTTAAACAACCATCCTGACATGGGCGTGATGTTCCATGGCAGGGCAAACCTTTTCCGCTACGGCGGCCGTCCGTTCATCTCTGGCTGGGCTGGCGGAAACAGGCTGACGAACAAGTACGTCGACTTAAAGTCTGAACTGGAGAAGCGAGGCGTTGGCGACTATCTTATGGTGCCGGCCTACGGTATTTCCGCGCATACGATGTACGAGACATTCGACCTCATCGAGAATGACATCTTCCGCGACCCGAACTTCGTGTGTGACGGCATCTTCTTCTTCGGATGCGACAACACGACGGCAGAGTTCATCGATCGGCTCGATGCCGGACGACTTGCCGCGATGAAGAACGGCAAGATCTACATGGCGGGACCTTGCCCTGCGTACAACAGCTCGAATCTGCGCGACTACCATGGCGTCATGGGATATGCAGAGATGTGGCGGAGCATCATCGCATCGCAGCCTGAACTTGTAGAGATTGTGACATGGAACGACAACGGAGAGGATTCTGGCATCTACGTAAGCGGATGGACGGGTGGGCAACTGCCGCATGACCTTGAAAACCGCGTATGGGCGTGCCGCGATGAGGCGTTCCTTGACCTCACGGCCTACTTTGCCGCCGCGTACAAAAGCCGTGGACGCTATCCCGCAATTCGTCAGGACAAGATATATGCCGCCTACCGTCCGCGCCCGAAGAGCCTGACACGTGTCTTCCGGCCTGAAACGGAAACCCAGTGGCAGGATTTTCGTGATACGTTCCTCCAGATACATGATGACGTGGAGGACAACGTCTACATGAGCGTCCTCCTGACGGCTCCGGCGGAAATCGCGATCGTGCAGACGGATGCACAAGGCAGGGCGAAGACCGTCTCGGCGAACGTCGATGCAGGATTCAGGTCCATATCGGCGCCGATGACGCCAGGTGCGACACCGCGCTTTGTCGTCCGCCGCGCCGGCTGTACGGTCGTTGAGACATATGGGCGGCGTCAGATAGCCGCAAAGGAGACCGAGCGGAATTCGCTTGCGTTTGGCTACAACGGTACGCATCGGATGTGGACGCAGTGTGCAGTGGCCGGCAAACCGGCGGTCGTGTTCGATGCGTCCAAGGGAACGGAATGGACTCTGCCGGCGGACATTGTGCCTGGCAGTTATTCGTTCCGCGTAAGGTACGTCAACGCCTCCGACGAGGAAGCTCGCTTTTCCCTGTATGTTGACCTTCCATGGCTCGAAAGGAACAGCCATGCGCATGTGCTGCCGCTCTACCTGCCGCCGACAGGCGGCGAAGAGCGAGAGGTGGCGTTTCTATGGTCGATCCCTGAAGGTGCAACGAAGGTTCGCATCGTATGTGACCGGATGACAGGCGATGAGAGAAAGTGGGTGGAGAAGGACGGAAAGCAGGTTCGCGTTCCGTTCTGCTATGACTGGTCGGACTGGGGCGGAGCTGATCTCAAGTCCGTATCGCTTGTCCGGAATGAAGTTGCCAAGTGGGATGGCAAGGTTGTGCCGCCCGTTCCGGAGACAGTGGAGATTCCCGGCGGCAGGTTCACGATGGGCTTCAGTGCAAAGGAGCGCGATGAGGGGCCGGCGCGTGAGGTCATGCTCTCGTCGTTTGCAATCGGCAAGTACGAAGTGACAAACCGCGAATTCGAGGAGTTCCGTCCAGAACATCGCACGATGCGTTCCGCGACGTCCTGGCGCGACGATGATCCTGTCATATACGTCTCATGGCGCGATGCCCGCGCCTACTGCAACTGGCTGTCGCGAAGAGAGGGACTCAATCCAGCCTACAATGAGCGTGACGGATGGAGATGCGACCTCAAAGCATCCGGCTATCGTTTGCCGACAGAGGCTGAATGGGAGTATGTGGCATCCGGACGCGGCGAAAACCGCATCTATCCCTGGGGTGATGTGCCGCACGAACATGAGATGCGAAAAAGCGTCCGTGTGCGCGGTGCCGATGAACTTGACGTGTCGCGTGACGGAGTGTTCGACCTTGGCGGAAACGTAAGCGAGTGGTGTGAAGACAACTACCATTACAGCGTCTCCATTGGCGGGACGGATCCGCTTGATCTGCGTCCTCCGACGTCTGGACGGATGAACTTCCGTTCAATCCGCGGCGGGAGTTTTGGATACTACGGCAGCGCCCGGGTCTGCGACCGCGAGTTCAATTCACAGGGCTATGCAGGTTACATCTACATTGGATTCCGTGTGTGTCGATCACGTTGATACGCCAGCACCTAAAGAGGAGAAATGTCTATGTCAAGAATGATACATGTTGCGGTCATGGCAGCGCTCTGCGCGTCCACGTCCCTTGCGAGAACCGTTGACGATGCGCTTCGCACACGTCCAGAGGCGGACGACAGGGCGGCGATCGATGCTCTTGCGAAGCGGGCGGCAGGAGGTTGGGTCGCAAACGGCGAGATTCGCGGGAATCTGCTGTTCGAAGAAACGGTGAAAGATCTTGATTCGGTGAAGACCCGGTGGGACGCCAACTGGAATGCCGATCCTGTGCGTGTCGCCGTCTCAGATGCTGGACACGGCAGAAAGTGCATACGGCTCTTTCCGGACGGAAAGAACTTCATCAACCTCACGCAGAAGAAATCCGCGTTCATCCCGCTCAAGAAAAACAGGCCGATATCAATACTCTGGGAAGCCCGCACCCCTGAAGGCGGCGCCACGCCGTATTTCCGCTACGACACCTATGATGCAGACTACAGGCATTTGAGCGCAAAGGAGTTCAGGTCTGTGGTCGATCCGACTGAACCGCAGGCGTTCCATCGCAACTCATTTGTCTACATGCCGTCGCAGGATGGCTATCTGATGATATTCTTCCACATGAACGCTTCAGATCCGAAACCTGCGGAAGTCGCAAACATAAGGGTGTGCGACCTTGGCGACATTGTGGAGAAGGGCATGGCTCAGGGAGCGGACATACGCATTGAGCGCAAGCGGGCAGGGGGCAGACTTCTTTGGTATGTCGACGATACGCTTTCGTCATCGTATCCCGTAATGCCGGTCGGGACGCGTGTGCCGGGGCTCTCGGGCGGCACTCTGAAGATTCGCGACTGCGCCGGCGAGAAGACCAGGGCGACGGTTGTCCTGTGGTCGGCGGCGGCCTGCAAGGATCTGACGGTTGAGTTCACCGACTTCAAAAGCGGATTTCTCGGGCTTGGCAGACGTCTGCCACGGACTGTCGCTTCCGTGAAGGTCGTCAAATGCCACTATCAGGGCATGGGCGCACCGTTCATCGACTGCATAACCGGGGAGGGACAGGTGCTTGTGCCTGAGTTGCTGCTCAACGACGATTCGCTTGTCGTTCCCGACCACGAGACGCGCCGCAATTTCGTCAGGTATTCGTGGAATGGCGATACGCGGTATGTCGACATCAACTCAATCACCAACAGCAGATGGGGTGCGTTCATTGCCACGAAGGACATGCCGATATCCGATGCGCCTGCGCTTCGTCCCTTCAACCTTGACGCCGGACTGAACAAGCAGCTTGCGCTCAGGTTTTCGCTGCCGAAAGACGCCGCTCCCGGCAGATACAGCGGCGCGATGCGCGTCTTGTGCGGTGGGGACACGCTTGCAAAGGTGCCTATCGAGATTGAGGTGTTGCCGTTCCTTCTGCCGGAAAACGCCGAGACGGTGTACAGTCCGTCGAACAGCTACACGATGGGGCTTTACACGTGGACGGTCATGGGCGACAGCCCGGACGGTTCGATGCATCCGTTCGCACGTTCTCCCGGACAGGTCGAGCGCGTCTATTCTCTGCTTTACGACAACGGAGTTAGGAATCCGGCGTTCATCTGGTCAAAAAACGTGATCTTCAACGATGCCGTTTTCCGCCGCTACCTTTCGATGATTCGCAAGATCGGTTTTCCGAATCCGCTCGTGCTTGGGTCGTCCGGACACATCGGCAACTCAACCAACGCAGAGGAACTGGCGGCGATGCAGGGCAGGATAGGCAAGGCAATCGCGACTGCCGCAGAGTTCGGGTACAGCGACGTCTACTTCTATGGATTTGACGAAGCGTACGGCGAAAAGCTCCTCTCGCAGCGTCAGGCGTGGAAGGCCGCCCGCGATGTCGGCGCCAAGGTTGTGGTCTCCGGCGGCAACGGACATTTCGAGAGTGTGGGCGACCTGCTCGACCTCTGCGTGTACCATGACGCCCCTGAAAACGCAAAGCCGTCCGACTGGCATTCCGTCGGACACAGAATATGGAAGTACGGCACTCCGCAGACGGGGCCGGAAGATCCGAAGCTTTTCCGTCGCAACTACGGGCTTTATCTCTGGAGCCTTGGCTTTGACGGCGCGAACACATACTGCGAGACAGATGCAGATGGCGTGTGGAACGACATCTCAGCCTATCAGCGGGCCTGCGCCGCAGGAAAGGGGGGCGGATGCTACCGCAGCCATTCCGTCCTCTATCCGACGGTTGACGGTGCAATCGAGACGCTTGCGCTCACAGGACTTGAATCCGCCATCAAGGACATTCGCTACATGACGAAGTTTCGTCAGCTGCTTCGCGCCAAGCCCGATGCGGAGGCGCAGAGATGGTTCGACGCGATTGATTTCTCATCTGCCGATCCGGCGGCAATCCGTCGCGAAACGATAGACTGGATACTGCGTCTGCAGAGACGGTGAAGAAGAGCCGTCCGGAATCCTTTGGGCGGTGGATTTGTGATACAATACGCCTTTTCAACATGACAGTCAGGTGCGAACGATGAAATACACAAACGAACAATTGAAGCTGGCGGCGAACACGGTGCGCTGCCTTGCGGCGGATGCGATAGAGAAGGCGAATAGCGGACACCCGGGCGCTCCAATGGGCATGGCGGATCTTGCTGTCTCGCTTTGGCTCAAGTACCTTAACTTCGACCCCAAGGACGTGAACTGGGCGGTGCGCGACAGGCTTGTGTTTTCAGGCGGCCACGCTTCCATGCTCGTGTATTCGCTGTTCCATCTCGCCGGCGTGAAGGGTTGCGAAATGGATCAGGTGCAGACATTCCGTCAGTTCGGTTCGCGCTGCGCCGGACATCCGGAACGTGGGGTGATGCCTGGTGTGGAGGTTACCACCGGGCCGCTCGGACAGGGCATCGCCATGGGCGTCGGCCTTGCTCTCGCGTCGCGCAGAAACGGTGATGCGAACCACACATGGGTGTTCTGCGGCGACGGCGACCTTGAGGAGGGCATTTCCCACGAAGCGTGCTCATTCGCCGGAAACCTCAAGCTTGGCGGCCTTACCCTCGTGTACGATTCGAACGGAATCACGATTGAGGGGGCGGCATCGCTCTCGATGTCCGATGATCCCAAAAAGCGCTTTGAAAGCTACGGCTGGAAGGTGCTTGAATGCGACGGACACGACTACGACCAGATTGACCGCGTGTACAGACGTGCGCTCAAGATAACCGACGTTCCGGTGATCATCATCGCGAATACGACGATAGGCTGCGGCGCGCCCACCAAGAAGGGTACGTCCGGTGTGCATGGCGCACCGCTTGGCGCGGAAGAGCTTGCCGGGCTCAAGGCTGCGCTCGGATTCGATCCGGAGAAGAGCTTCTTCGTTCCGGATGAAGTGTATGATATGTTCGAGCAGCGGGCGTTGAGATGCCATCGTATGCGCAACGCGTACGAAAAGGCGAAGAAGTCGGCGCCGCCCGCGCCGCCGAAGTACGGTGTCGGCGATCTCTACAAGGCTCTTCCGGCGTTCGATCCGGCCAAACCGGTCGCAACACGCGCCGCCAACGGCACGGTGATGAATGCGCTGGCAAAGGTGGCGACAGACATGATTGGCGGATCCGCAGACCTTGAGCCGTCAAACAAGACGGGATTGAAGGAGTGCGGCTGGATATCCGCCGCAGACTTCACAGGCCGCAACATACATTTCGGAATCCGTGAACTCGCCATGAGCGCGATCGTGAACGGCATTACGGCCTACGGCGGCTACCGTGCGTACGGTGCGACGTTCTTCGTGTTCTCAGACTACTGCCGTCCGGCCATCCGCCTTGCGGCTTTGATGAAGCTGCCGTCGATCTGGGTGTTCTCTCACGATTCGTTCTATGTGGGCGAGGACGGCCCGACTCACGAGCCGGTTGAGCAGCTTGCCGCGATGCGTTCGATGCCTAACGTCATGACGTTCCGTCCGGCGGACGCGAACGAGACCGGCTGGTGCTGGGTGGAGATGCTCAGGAACACGACCGGTCCGAGCTGCATTCTCACTACGCGCCAGAACCTTCCGATTCTTGAAGGCACAAGCGCGGAGGGAGTGTCCCGCGGCGCATATGTTGTCTACGAGAGCGCTGCGCATCCGGAGTATCTCTTCCTCGCGTCCGGATCGGAGGTGTCCCTCTGCGTGGAGGCGGCGAAGCAGCTGGCTGAGACAGGACGCGCCGTGCGCGTGGTCTCCATGCCGTGCCGCGAACTCTTTGAGAGACAGTCGCTCCAGTACCGCGAAAGCATCGTCCCCGGCACGTGCGCAAAGCGCATCATCGTCGAGGCGGGCGTCAGGTTCGGATGGGGGAACTACGTGGTGGACGCATCCAAGACGCGGTTCGTCACGCTTGACGGCTACGGCGAATCCGCCCCGTACAAGGTTCTCGCGGAGCATTTCGGCTTCACTGCGGACAACGTTCTCGCAAAGGCGAAGGAACTGTACTGAGGAAATCTGCAAACCATTGTCAACCCAACGAAAGGAAAACCATGAAAGTGCTCAAGGAGAAGGGTGTTGAAGGAAAGGTGATCGTCTGCACGGGGGCTGCTGGCGTTCTCTGCTCAAGCATGACGGAGGATCTGCTGCGCCACGGGGCGAAGGTCGCAGTGCTTGACCTGCGCGGAGATGTGGCGAAGGATTTCTGCGCGAAGCTCGCAAAGAAGGGGCTGAAGCAGACGCTCGCCATCGAGGCGAACGTGCTTGACAAGACTTCACTCGAAGCGGCCTGCAAGACGATCCTCAAAAAGTGGAAGCGCATCGACGTGCTCATCAACGGAGCCGGCGGCAATCACCCGAAGGGCACGACACCTGCGGAGCAGATGACAAAGGGCACAAAGCTCGAAGATACGTTCTTCGGCCTCACGCCTGAGGGCTTCGAGTTCGTGAACAAGCTCAACCTCGTCGGCACGATACTTCCCTGCCAGGTGTTCTGCAAGGAAATGCTGAAGAAGGGCGGCGCGGTGCTGAACTTCTGCTCGATGGCGGCGTATCAGCCGCTCACGAAGGTGGCGGCATACGGCGCGGCAAAGGCGGGAATCATGAACTTCACCCGCTTCCTCGCCACGCATCTCGCGCCGATGGGCATCCGCGTGAACGCGCTTGCGCCAGGATTCTTCATCACAAACCAGAACCGGTTCCTCATGCTTGAGAAGGACGGCAAGACGCTTACGCCGCGCGGCAACAAGGTCATCGCGAAGACGCCGATGCGCAAGTTCGGGCAGCCGAGCGACCTGCATGGCGCCGCCCGCTTCCTCATCTCCGACGAGGCGTCGTTCATCACAGGCGTGACGCTCCCGGTGGACGGTGGATTCGTGTGCTATTCAGGGGTTTGATCGCTCAGGAAAACATCGGGCAAAAACGGAAGGACGCAATGGATATCGTAGAGACGCTTCGTTCCGCAGGGATAATCCCTGTGATAGTCATTGACGACGAGGCGAAGGCCGTGCCGCTCGCGACGGCGCTTGTGGATGGCGGTCTGCCGGTGCTTGAAGTCACATTCAGGACGGCCGCAGCCGCGGGCGCGATAGCAAAGATAAAGGCTGAAGTTCCGGGTGCTGTTGTCGGCGCCGGCACTCTGCTCACCGTTGCGCAGGTCAAAGCGGCGAAAGAGGCCGGTGCGGCATTTGGAGTAGCCCCCGGCTTCGATCCTGCCATCGTTTCGTATGCGCAGGGGATCGGCCTTCCTATGGTGCCAGGCGTCGCCACGGCGTCCGAGCTGTCCCAGGCGCTTACCGCCGGTGTCCCGATGGTGAAGTTCTTCCCTGCGGAGGCCGCCGGTGGCGTCAAGATGATCAAGAACCTCCTTGGCGCATTTCGCTCAACCGGCGTGAAGTTCATGCCGACCGGTGGCATAAACGCCGCAAACGTCAGGGACTATCTTGCTGTGCCTGAAATTGTCGCCTGCGGTGGCACGTGGATTGTTCCAAAGGATGCACTTGCCTCCGGAGACTGGCCGCGCATCAAGGCGTTGGCGCTGGAGGCCAGCGAACTCGCAAAGGGACGCTGATCGCCGTCGTCATCAACCCTGTATGCACATACTTGTCACGGCCGGCCCGACGCGGGAGTTTATGGATCCCGTGAGGTTTCTTTCCAATCCCTCCACAGGAAGGATGGGGTTTGCCGTGGCGCGTGCGGCGCAAGCGGCCGGACACCGCGTGACGCTTGTCGCTGGGCCGGTATCGCTCCCGACGCCGAAAGGCGTAAGACGCATCGATGTGGTTTCCGCCCGTGACATGATGGCGGCGGTCAATGGCGAGGAGTTCGATTGCATCGTTGCAGCGGCGGCTGTCGCCGATTGGCGTCCGGCAGAGTGTGCAGCGGGCAAGCTCAAGAAGCGTGAGATGTCAGGAACGCTTCAGCTTGTCCGCAACCCCGATATCCTGAAGACGGTCTCCGCAAAAATACGCAGCGGAGGGAGGAAGGCCGTGTTGATCGGGTTTGCCGCAGAGACCGGAGAACCGACGGCCGAGGCGTCCCGCAAGTGCAGGGAGAAGGGGCTTGATCTTGTTGTCGCCAACGATGTGACTGCGGCGAAATGCGGTTTTGGCGTATCCACAAACCGTGTGGCGTTCGTTCATCCGGACGGCACCGTGGATCGTCTTCCGTTGTTGCCGAAATCGGCTGTTGCGCGGAGAATCGTCGAGTTCGCCGAGCGGGCCTTTGCTGATGTGCGGCGTGAACACGAGTCATGAGTTTTCTCGTCGCATCTCCACACATACGCTTTTTGAAGACGCTCTCCGTCTCGCGGAAGGTTGCAGGATAAGCAACGGTAATGTCGCATCAAGGCGCGACATCATCTTGCTTGAAATGCCATTTCAAATGTGTTTAAGCCTTTCAGGCGGTTGTGTGATATAATGCCGTCATGAAAACGATGTGTGCGACAGTGCTTGCGGTGGCGATTTCCTCCTTTTCGATTTTCGCATCGGTGGTGTATCCGTCGGTCGGAACAAGGCCCGGTGTCTCATCACAGGCGTTCACGTTTGACAGATGCGGAAAACTCCGCGACGGCTTTGTCAGAGATGGAGCTGAAATCGTCTGCGACAACGGTGATGACGCCAAGGCTCAACGCGGTGCGGTATGGGGCATTACGCTCAATCAGGATGTCGCCGTTCCGTTCACGGTGACGGCGGAAAGCCGCTCCATGTCGTCCGGCGGCTCTCCGTCTCCAGACTATTCGCTGTACATTGACATCACGTATGCCGACGGCTCAAAGCTGTATGGACAGACGGCCTACTTCGTTCAGGATCCGGCGCGTGGCTGGCAGAAGCGGTCTGTCACGGTAATGCCGGACAAGCCGGTAAGCAGATTTTCCGCCTATCTTCTTTTCAGGAACAGGGCCGGCAAGGTACGCTTCCGTGCGCCAACGCTGCAGCTTTTTTCCGGGGAGAGGTTTGCGATCTACGATACATGTCCAGTCGTGCTCTCAAAATGCCGCCGGCTTGACGCTCCGTCATTTCTCCTGCGTGATGTGACAAAAGAGCGCGGATTCGTTTCGATTGAATCCGGCGGCAGGGCTGAGGACATTTCGCTTGAAGTGAAGACTGAACGAATCGGAGACGCAACGATCTTCGACGTGACCGCCAAGGAACTGTCCGGCAAAGACCGCGCAGTCACGCTCGTCTACGCAATTCCGGTTCCTGGAACTGAACAGATGGTTTGGCACGACGATCCGCGAACGGCCATTCCGCTGAATCCTGAGAAGGATGTGCAGTGCCGTGCGACATCGAATGTCGGTGCGGGCGAAGGTGCGCTTTCCCTTTGGCCGTTCGGAGCCGTGACTGCGGGTGGAGACGGGATTGCGCTTGGGATAGACTGTTCGGCGCCGGCCATCTTCAGAACTGCGGCCCATGCGCCGCTACGCCAGATTTTCATCGCGTTCGACCTTGGATTCACGAAAGAGCATCCTACGGCGCATTTTCGCTTCTTCAGGTTCGCATTTCCCGCTGCGCACGGATTCCGCGGAGCACTTGCGACATATCAGGCCCTGTTCCCTGAGTTCTCGAAAGTCCGCATCAAGGAGCATGGTCTTTGGATGGCATTCCACAAGATCAGCAAAGTCGAAGGCTGGGAGGATTTCGGCTTCAAGATTAAGGAGGGGACGAACGAGACCGACTGGGACGATGCGCATGGAATTGTCACATTCAACTACACCGAGCCCACAACATGGTGGATGAAGATGCCTGATTCTGCTGGATCGTATTCGTTGGCGGACTGCTTCTTTGAGGCAGACCGCCGCGCTGCGAACGGCGATGCGTTTGCGCGAGCCTGGCGCAATTCGGCGATGCGCGACGATGTCGGACGTGCGATCGGGCAGATCAGGGATGCGCCATGGTGCAAGGGCGTGGTGTGGAGTCTCTGTCCGTTGCCGGATCTTCCAAACGGAGAGTTCGCCTACAAGTTTTCTGACGAGTCATGGAGGCGGCGCTACGAAGGAAAGGTGTTTCCTCAAGGCGTTGACGGTGAGTACATCGATTCGGCGGAGTGCCACATACCGCCGCCCCTCGACTTCAACCGGGCGCATTTTGCGCACTCAAGAACGCCCCTCGCGTTCGATCCGTCCACAAAGAAGCCGGGGATATCGAAGTGCCTCTCAATCTACGAGTACATACGCGTGGCGGCCGACCGTGCGCACGGAATCGGCCGCTATCTGATGGGGAACGGCATTCCGATGCGCTGGCCGTGGTTTGTACCGTACAGCGACTTCGGTGGACAGGAGACAAAGTGGATTGATGCGAAAACGGCCAAGTGGATTCCGAAGAGTGACAAGGAACTGCTCTATTTCAGGGCTATGAGCGGCGGCAAGCCGTACTGCTTTCTGATGAATGTGGATTTCGACAGATTCCCGCCTGAACTTGTTGAAAAATATATGCAAAGGACGCTTGCCTACGGCCTTTTTGCGAGCTTTTTCAGTCCGAATGCCTCCGGTGGACACTACTTTTCACGTCCGGAACTGTACAATCGTGACCGTCCGCTGTTCAAGAAGTACGTACCGCTCTGCCGGATGATTTCCGAGGCCGGGTGGCGTCCCGTCAACACGCTTGCCGTCTCCGAGACGCCAACGGTGTTCGTTGAGCAGTTCGGTGACAGATATCTGACGGTGTTCAATTCTGGTGCAACGCCGCAGAACGTAAGAGTTAGATCACTTTCCGGTGCAAAACTGGCGAAAGAGTGTGTCGAAGGTGTCGAGTGGAGATTTGTGGACGGCATTGCTGAAACGACGATTCCGCCGGAAACCGTACGGTTGCTTGACTTTGGGCGGTAACGCCGCTGCCGACTGATCATAGTCCCATATATAGTCCCTGTATTCTATCCTGTCATTGATATGTAAGGCAGATTGGACGAATTGGCCGTAAAATCGCAGAAACACATTATCTTGTATGGTCTATGCCGGTCATGACACAAGATGTTGATATCTTTTTGCTTTTCGCGCTTGCAATCGATATGGGGTTTTGATATCTTTTGTCACTGGCGCGACCTTGGAGGACGCAAAACCATTTCGAAACAATCCCAAAGAGGCAGAGGGCGATGAACATCATCAAGCGCAGCGGCGAAGAGAAAGAATTTGACCGTTGTAAGATTGCAGGTGCAATCCGCAAGGCAAACGAGACCGTGGAGGCGGCGGATAAGCTGACGGATGCACGTATCGAACGCATTGCGGAGCAGATTGAGGATTTTGCTGCCTCCCACGACAGGGCGCTTTCCGTTGAGGAGGTTCAGGATATCGTAGAGACGAAGATTCAGGAGGCAGGCGCCCATGCCGTCGCAAAGAACTATATCAAATACCGTTTCATCCAGGAGCTGAAGCGCCAGAAGAACACGACGGACGGGGAGATCCTTTCGCTCATCAACTGCACGAACGAGGAGGCCAAGCAGGAGAACGCGAACAAGAACCCCACAATCAACTCCGTGCAGCGCGATTACATGGCCGGTGCTGTCTCCAAGGATGTCACGAAGCGGCTTCTCCTTCCGCAGGAGGTGGTTGAGGCGCACGAAGAGGGCATCATCCATTTCCATGACATGGACTACTACGCTCAGAGGATGCACAACTGCGACCTCGTGAATCTTGAGGATATGCTGCAGAACGGCACGGTCATCTCCGGCACGACGATCGACAGGCCACATTCGTTCTCCACGGCCTGCAACATCGCCACGCAGATCATTGCCCAGGTTGCATCCAACCAGTATGGCGGGCAGTCCATTTCGCTGACGCACCTTGCGCCGTTCGTGCAGGTCAGCCGCGAGAAGATCTCGAAGGAGGTTGACGCCGAACTGAAATTTGTCGGTGTGGACATCTCCGCAGAGAAGCGTTCCGAGATCATCGAGAAGCGTGTGCGCGACGAAATTGTGCGCGGCGTACAGACGATACAGTATCAGGTCGTAACGCTGATGACCACCAACGGCCAGGCGCCGTTCATAACGGTGTTCATGTATCTGAATGAAGCCCGCAGCGAGCAGGAGAAGAAGGATCTTGCCGTCATAATTGAGGAGATGCTGCGCCAAAGGATACAGGGTGTGAAGAACGAGGTCGGCGTATACGTGACTCCGGCGTTCCCGAAACTCATCTACGTGCTTGAAGACGACAACGTGAAGGAGGGCGATCCGTACTGGTATCTTACCGAACTGGCGGCGAAGTGCACGGCCAAGCGCATGGTGCCGGACTACATCTCCGAAAAGGTGATGCGTTCGCTCAAGCACGATGTGTACACCTGCATGGGATGCAGGAGTTTCCTCACGCCGGACAGGTTTACGGATGCTGGCGTAGGCAACATATCCAATGCCGGAAACTACGAGCCGGGCAAACACCGCTACTATGGCCGGTTCAATCAGGGCGTGGTCACGGTCAATCTCGTAGACATAGCAATGAGCGCAAGACGCGAGGTGGGCGACAGCGCATCGGAGAGGTCGTGCATGGAGGCTTTCTGGCGCATATTCGACGAACGGATGGAGCTGTGCCACCGGGCGCTCCGCTGCCGTCATGACCGTCTTCTCGGCACTCTTTCCGATGCTGCTCCGATCCTTTGGCAGTACGGTGCGCTGGCGCGGCTCAAGAAGGGCGAGAAGATCGACCGTCTGCTCTATGACGGCTATTCCACGCTGTCTCTCGGATACGCCGGATTATGGGAGTGCGTGTACGCCGTAATCGGCAAGAAGCTGACAGAACTTGAGGGCGAGGCTCTTGGCCTCGACATCATGAAGCGGCTCAATGAATTCACGGCAAAGTGGAAGGCCGTCGAGAACATAGACTATTCGCTGTACGGCACCCCGCTGGAATCTACGACCTATCGTTTCGCGAAGTGCCTCCAGCAGCGTTTCGGCATCGTGAAGGGCGTCACAGACCGCAACTACATAACGAACTCGTACCATGTCCACGTCACCGAAAAGATCGATGCGTTCGAGAAGCTTGCGCTCGAATCGAAGTTTCAGGCTCTCTCGCCCGGAGGCGCAATCTCGTACGTCGAAGTGCCAAACATGCAGCACAACATCCCGGCGGTGCTCTCTGTGATGCAGTTCATATACGACCACATCATGTATGCCGAACTGAACACCAAGAGCGACTACTGCCAGAAGTGCGGCTGGGATGGCGAGATTGAGATCGTGAAGGACGATAACGGGAAACTCGTGTGGAGGTGTCCGAAGTGCGGCAACACCGACCAGAACACGATGAACGTGGCGCGGCGCACCTGCGGATACATCGGTTCGCAGTACTGGAACCAGGGACGGACGCAGGAGATCAAGGAGCGGGTGCTGCACCTGTAGGGACAGCTGCACGATGCGCTGGTGTGAGATAAAGACTGCGGACATCGCGAATGGTCCGGGTGTACGCGTGTCGGTGTTCGTCTCCGGATGCACCCATCATTGCAAGGGGTGCTTCAACCATGCGACATGGGATTTCGAGGCGGGCGAACCGTTCACTGAGGAGACGGAACGTCGGCTGATTGAAGCCGGTGCGCGGCCGTACATATCGGGGTTGACCGTACTCGGCGGCGAACCGTTCGAGCCGTCCAACCAGAGGGGGCTTGTGCCGTTTCTTCGCAGGTGGAGGGCGGCAAATCCAGGCAAGGGCGTATGGTGCTACACCGGATGCGTACTTGAGAGCGAACTGCTCGCTCAGTCACACTGGCGCACGGAATGCACGGATGAGATGCTCTCCATGATCGATGTTCTTGTGGACGGGCCGTTCATCGAGACACTCAAGGACATCTCACTCCGTTTTCGCGGATCCTCGAATCAGCGCATCCTCGACATAAGCGGTGGAGCGTCATCTCCAAAAGAATGGATTGGATAGCGGAGGAGTGTGCCGCGACGTTCAGTATTTCATGAAGGTGCTTCTACATTCCTGCTGCGGACCATGTGCATCCGCCTGTGTGCCGCGTCTGAAGGATGCCGGCAATGCCGTCACGATGTTCTTCTCGAATTCAAACATCGACACCCTTGAAGAGTTCGACAGGCGTCTCTCGGAGGCCAGAAAGCTTGCTGCGGCGGATGGCGTAGAGCTTGTTGTCGATGATTACGATCATGAGGCGTGGCTTTGCGACGTTGCCGCAGGTTTCGAGGATGAGCCGGAGAAGGGGCGGCGCTGCGAGCGCTGCTACAGATACAATCTCGCGAGGACTGCGGCATACGCAGAGCGCAACGGGTTCAACGCATTCACCACATCGCTCACGGTCAGTCCGCACAAGCCGAGTGCAAAGGTGTTCGCCGCCTGCGACGATCCGAAATTCCTCCGCGAGGATTTCAAGAAACGTGACGGATTCATGGTTTCGGTGAAACGCGCCGCCGAACTCGGTCTCTATCGGCAGCCATACTGCGGTTGCGAGTTCTCAAAAAGGCATCTTAAGCATGTGGGGGAGGAGCGTAAATGACGCTTGAACTGAACGGCATTGACGTTGACTGCATAATCGGCGAACGCGCAGACGAACGCATACGTCTTCAGCGTCTAATGGTGGATATACGGATAGAGGTTGACGATGTGGCGGCGGTGAGCGATCAGCTGTCGGATGCTGTTGACTACGCCGCCCTTGCCGAACGTGTGAGGGAGGCTTTAGTGGAGGCAAAGTGCATGATGATAGAGCGGGCGGCGAAGACTGTATGCGACATCTGCATGATGAATGAAAAGGTTTCTGCCGCGACGGTGCGCGTGACGAAGTCCGGTGCGGTGCCGCACCTCGTCTCGGCGACTGCCGCATATTCGGCGCGACGGCCGGAAAAGGGCGGTGCGCTGTCGGCAAATCATGGAGAAGCGAGGTGAACGGCATGGCGGACGATTACGAGCTCATTGATTCGGGTGACGGGAAAAAATACGAACGGTTTGGGAACGTGTCTCTTGTGCGTCCTTGTTCGCAGGCGATGTGGCTTCCTGACGAACCATCGTCCTGGCATCGGGCCACGGCGACGTTCGACCGTGAGGAGGGCAACCGCTGGCACAATCGCGGTGCGTTGCCGAAGGAATGGACGATTGAGACGGCCGGCATAAGGTTCCGTCTATCCGGCACTGATTTCGGACATCTCGGAATATTCCCGGAGCAGCGTGCTCAATGGCGGTGGATAAGGGATGCCGTCGCAAAGGAGACTGAACGAAATTCCCCGCCGTCCGTGCTGAATCTATTTGCGTATTCCGGCGGAAGCACGATGGCCGCTGCTCTTGGCGGCGCATCGGTCTGCCATCTCGATGCATCAAAGGGGATGGTGCAGTGGGCGCGAGACAATGCGGCGCTGAACGGACTGAAGGAGCATCCAATCCGTTGGATAACGGATGATGCGCACAAGTTCATGGAGCGGGAGATCCGCCGAGGCCATCGCTATGACGCCGTTGTGTTCGATCCGCCCACGTTTGGGCGCGGCGCAAACGGTGAAATGTACAAGATCGAGCGCGACCTCAAAAAGACAATTTCGCTCGTTAGGAATCTGCTGTCGCAGAATCCTCTGTTCGTCCTGTTCTCGTCGCACACCCCAGGTCTCTCCTGTACAGTTGCCGAGAACATCCTCGCACAGTCGTTCCCGTCTGCTGGAATCGAATCCGGTGAAATGCTGCTTGAGGGGCGGTCGCGGCCATGCCCCTCCGGCATCTACTGCCGTGCAACGTTCCGCTGAAAAGCGGGAGCGGATTTATGTTATAATACACACAATTGTTTTGCATCGGCAAAAGCGTCAGGTGCGCTTTGCCACGGGCAGAAAGTGAAGGGAAGAGAAGTGAAGGATCTCAAAGAGGCGTACAAGACCATCGAGGCGGATCATTTCGCGCCGAAGATGGAGATTTCGTTCATCGATGGGGAGCGCCGCAACACACTGTGCTACGAAAAGGTGACATGGAACATCGCCGGTGAGGAGAAGGGGCTTCGCTACGGCGAAAATCCAGGGCAGGAGGCTGCGCTGTACAGGCTTGTGAACGGCAACATGGCACTTGGCGACGTTGAGATGCTTCTCCCTGGACGGTATCTCGCCTCCGTTCCGGAGCTGCTGCAGAGCGGCAAGCATCCCGGCAAGACGAACGTTACCGATACGGACAACGCGCTCAACATACTGCGCTATCTGATGGACAGGCCCTGCGCCGTGATCGTCAAGCACAACAATCCGTGCGGCGTTGCGACAGGCTCGACGCTTTCTGAGGCATATTTCCGCGCCAACAAGGCGGACCGTCTTGCTGCGTTCGGCGGCGCAATCGCCCTGAACCGCGACTGTGACATGGAAACCGCGAAGCTTATCGTCGAGAATTACGCTGAAGTCGTCGTGGCGCCTGATTTCGCGCCTGGCGTAATGGATGTCTTTGCGGCCAAGAAGAATCTCCGTGTGTTCAGGATACGCAACATGGCACGGTTGACCGACTATGTTGCCAAGCATGTCATAGACTTCAAGAGCCTGATAGACGGCGGCATGGTTGTGCAGACGTCGTTCTGCGCAAACGCCAGGCGTCCCGAAGACCTGATTCCGGCGTACTGCAACCGCAAGATCACAGACAAGGCCACCGGCAGCGTGACGTACGAAGAGCACTCGATCAAAAGGCTGCCCACCGCGAAGGAATACGAGGATCTCATCTTCGGCTGGCTTGTCGAGGCTGGTGTGACATCGAATTCCGTGCTGTACGTGAAGGACGGCGCCACTGTCGGGATCGGCACCGGCGAGCAGGATCGCGTCGGCGTTGCCGAAATAGCAAGGGACAAGGCGTATACGAAACACGCGGACTGGATTGCCTGGCAGAAGTACCAGAAGCCGTACAACGATCTCAAGTTGGCGTTCGGCGAGGAGGATGGCGCAAGGAGGCAGGCGGAGATCATGGAGCAGACCAGATCGGAGAAGGGCGGCCTTCCCGGATGCGCGATGGTGTCTGATGCATTCTTCCCGTTCCGCGACGGTGCAGAAGTCGGCATCCGCGAGGGCATCACTTCCATCGTGCAGCCCGGCGGCGCAATCCGCGACTGGGATGTCATCGATTGCTGCAACGATGCCGGCGTGGCGATGGTTTTCACCGGACAGCGCAGTTTCAGGCACTGACCGCTTAATTTTCATTTAGACACCAACAATCAGAACAGAGACAGGAACGCAACAATGCAAGCCATCTACGAGTACACCGGCATCGTCGAAACGGTATGTGAACTCCAGACGTTCGCAAGTGGATTCACGAAACAGGATCTCGTCCTCACCGACGACAACGATGTGCAGACGAAGTATCCGAACCACATCGCATTCACTTTCAAGAAGGACAACACGGCCAAGCTCAGCAACGTTCAGAAGGGGCAGCGCGCAAAGGTGCGCTTTGCAATCGATGGTCGCGTGTGGCAGGATCCGAAAACCGGGAAGAACCGCTACTTCACCGATCTGACGGCGCTCAACCTTGAACTTCTTGACGGTGACGGCACATCGACCGAACCCATGCCTGAACCTGCCGATCCGGCTGGCGATGTGCTTGCTGGCGACACCGACGATCTGCCGTTCTGACGCGCTTGAAAACATGGAATGACATCATCGGCCTTGCCGTAGGCTATCTTCGACAGTGCCGAGTTCCGGACGCACAGACCGCCGCCGAACTGATGGCGGCGCGTCTCCTCAAGTGTGGACGCGGATTCCTTGCATCGCATCTCGACAAGACGGTCTCCGAGCCATATCTTGAGGCCATGCGACGCGGAATGACGCGCCTCTCGAAAGGTGAGCCTCTGCAGTACGTTCTCGGCGAATGGGATTTCAGGAAACTGACGCTCAAATGCGACAGCCGCGCCCTCATACCGCGTCCAGAGACTGAAGAACTGGTCGAGCGCGTGATACGGTATGCAAGGCATGGCGTTCCGTCTGCATCGAACGGCAAACCGTTCATTGTCGATCTCGGTTCCGGAAGCGGATGCATAATACTCAGCCTCGCCAAAGAGCTTGATGACGGAATTTTCCTCGGGACCGACTTGTCCGCTGACGCCGTCGCGCTGGCGACGGAGAACGCAAGGCTTTGCGGGCTTGACGGCAGGGTCAAGTTCGCCGTTGCGGACGGACTGGACGAGTTTGAGCCGGAGACGGTAGACATCATCGTATCGAATCCGCCGTACGTCACGGTCGCCGAATATGAGGCGCTCGATCCCCGCGTAAGGGATCATGAGCCGCGCATGGCGCTTGTCGGAGGTGATTCAGGGTTGGATTTCTACGACAGGTTTGTCGGCGATGCAATGAATGTGCTGAAGCCTGACGGTGCAATATTTCTTGAAATCGGCGAGACGCAGGGCGAGGCTCTGCGCTGCATTCTTTCAGACTACGGTTTCGGGAACGTGACGATAGAGAGGGACTTCGCCGGACACGACCGTTACGCATTCGGCAGACTGAAATCGGATTTGAGCTGAAATCATAAAATGGAAAGGACTACAAATATGGCAAACTCAGTTAAGAAATCGTCCGCCATCGTTGCTGCCCTGTCGCTTTTTGCGATGGGGGCGGCTGCGGACACCCTGACGGTGCAGATGCTTGACGGTGAAAAATGGTGGGGAGCAGCCAACTACTACGGCACGCAAATGCCTTTCACGGCGAAAAGCAACTTTTCGGTGGATCTCGGCAAGAGCCTCTTCGGCAATCAGGCCGCCTCGTTGCTGATCTCCGACAAGGGAAGGGTTGTGTGGTGCGACGACCAGACCGCAATAACAATAACGAACGGAAAGATCACTGTAGAGTGCGCGACATCCAAACCGCTCGTCCGCAGCGCCGGCAAGACGCTGCGTGATGCATTCCTCAATGCGGCGGGGACGTGGTTCCCCTCGGAAGGCAAGACGCCCGATCTGCTGTTCTTTTCCGCACCGCAGTACAACACATGGATTGAACTCACATACCACCAGAACGAAAAGGACATCCTCGCGTACGCGAAGTCAATGCTTGACAACGGACTGCCGCCGGGTGTGCTGATGATCGACGACACCTGGCAGGCCGGCTACGGCGATTGGAGGTTTGACCCGGTGCGCTTCAAGGATCCGAAGGGCATGATGGACAAACTTCATGCCATGGGGTACAAAGTCATACTTTGGATGTGCCCGTGGGTGGGAATGGATCTCCCGGCATTCCGCAGGATTGCCTGGGGAATGAACCCCGATGACGTGAAGGGCTACCCGACGAAGGGCGGATTCCTCATGTCTGGAGGCAGCCCTGCCGCCTCTCAGTGGTGGAACGGATATTCCGCGCTGCTTGATCTGACGCATCCCAACGGCCGCGCCTGGTTCAGGGAGCAGCTCGACGGCCTTGTACGCGACTACGCGGTTGACGGTTTCAAGTTCGATGGTGGCGACGTAAGTTCCTACGCAAAAAACTATCAGGCGTTCAAAAAGGATGCCTCAAGCGGCGATCACACGCTGGCATATGCGCACTTTGCGCTTGAATATCCCGTGTGTGAATATCGCAGCGCATGGAGATTTCAGGGGCAGCCGGTTGTTGAACGGCTTCACGACAAGGATCATACATGGGAAGCCCTCCAGAAACTGATCCCGGACATGATTGCCGGCGGACTTCTCGGACACCCGTTCATGTGTCCGGACATGATTGGCGGTGGACAGTGGACTGCGTTCCTTCCGGGATCGGATTTCGATCCGGAGCTGTTCGTCCGCTCGGCGCAGGTTCATGCGCTTTGTCCGATGATGCAGTTCTCGGCGTCGCCGTGGCGTGTGCTTGACAAGGCAAAGCAGCAGATCATCCGCGATACCGTTGCCCTCCGGCAGAAGTTCGCCGATTATTTCGTGAAGCTTGCCCGTCAGAGCGGACACACCGGCGAACCCATGCTCAGGAACATGGAATACAATTTCCCTGGTCTCGGCTATGCGGACGTGAAGGATCAGTTCATGATGGGGGACGACCTGCTTGTCGCACCTGTGCTCAAGAAGGGACAGACAGAGCGTACCGTCGTCATACCGCCCGGGAAATGGCTTGCCGACGATGGTGTCGCCGTGACGGGACCGACAAATGTCACGGTTAAGACGTCGTTGGCGCGCCTGCCTCACTTCCGTCTCCAGCGCTGAACTGCATGAAACCCCTTCAGGAAATACTTGACGAAGTGAGGGCGAAGATATCTGCGGCCTGTGAACGCTCAGGTCGCAGACCGTCCGATGTGGAGATAATCGCTGTCACCAAGACGCACGGACCGGAAACCGTCAGGGAGGCTTGGGACGCCGGTCTTGGCGTCATCGGCGAAAACAAGGTTCAAGAGGCCATGTGGAAGCAGCCGCTGTGCGTGGCCGGTCCGGAGTGGCATCTTATCGGGCATCTTCAGCGGAACAAGGTGCGTCATGCGCTTGAAATGTTCGAGTGCTTCCACTCTATAGATTCATTGGCGCTTCTCGACAGGATAGAGACTGTCGCAGAGGAATGCGGAAAGCGTCCTCGCGTTCTGTTGGAGGTGAACGTATCTGGCGAGCGCTCAAAGGACGGCATGAAGCCGTCGGACGTTCCGGCAGCAATCGAGCATATCATGACCGCCTGTCCATCCGTCACGCTTGAGGGATTCATGACCATGGCTCCATTCTTCCCAAGCGAGAAAGTCGAGGAGACGCGTCCGTTCTTCAGTGGCCTCCGTGAACTTAGGGATGCCATGGAAACGAAATTCGGTGCAAGTTTCCCTCGGCTCTCCATGGGCATGAGCGGTGACTACCACATAGCCGTGGAGGAGGGAGCCACATGGATTCGGCTCGGTACGGTTCTCTTCGGTGAGCGGCCGAAAGCAAAGGCGCAAAGGGCGGTCGATGCCGGTGATGCCGGCGAATCCGGAGAGGGTGGCGGCAAATTTGACCGAATCATGGACTGAAGCGTTTATGGTACAATGTAAACCATTACCAAAAAGGACAGTGAAATGAAATACGACAAGAACCATGCATTGCTTGAATGCTCCATCCCCGGAATTCCGTCCAAATGCGGAAAGGTGAGGGATGTCTTCGATCTCGGCGACAAACTGCTCATGGTCGTCACAGACCGCATAAGCGCATTCGACGTAATACTTCCGTGCGGCGTTCCGGACAAGGGCAAGGTGCTCAACATGCTGTCGCTCTTCTGGATGGAGTTCCTCGGCATGAAGAACCATCTCATTACCGCCAACGTGGATGAATATCCGGCTGAACTTCAAAGCTGCCGTGACGATCTGCGCGGCCGTTCAATGCTCGTCAAAAAGGTCAATATGGTCGAGGTGGAGTGCATTGCGCGAGGCTATCTCACCGGTTCCGGCTGGAAGGAATACCAGAAGTCCGGTACGGTAAACGGCGAGCGGCTGAGAGAAGGGTATCAGAACGCCTCTAAGCTTGATGAAGTGCTTTTCACGCCCACAACAAAGGCGGCCATCGGCGATCATGACGAGGCAATCAACTATGCTCAGACCGAAGAGCTTGTCGGAGCCGAGACGGCAAGGGCGCTTAGGGACGCGACAATCGGGCTTTATTCCAAGGCTGCGGACTACGCCCTTGAGCACGGCATAATCATTGCGGATACGAAATTTGAGTTCGGCAAAGACGCGGACGGCTCTCTCATACTTGCGGATGAAGTTCTCACGCCGGATTCGTCGCGGTTCTGGCCGAAGGAACTGTACTCTGTCGGCCACAATCCGCCGTCGCTCGACAAGCAGTTTGTGAGAGATTGGCTGGACTCGATCAACTTCAACCATCAGCCGCCGGGGCCGGTGCTTCCTGATGATGTCATAGCCCGTACGCGTGAAATATACGTCAAGGCGTACGAGGAGCTGTCAGGCAAGAAATTCGCATAAACAGTACAACAACAAGACCAACAAATACAAAGGACAGACAATGGGTATCTTTGACCAGGTAAAGCAGGCAATGCAGATGCGTTCCGAAGCGAAGCGCATCCAGCAGGAGATCGAGAAGATAAGCGTGGACTATGCAAACGGCGGAATAACGGTCACCGCCAAAGGCGACTTCACCATATCCAAAATAGCGATATCGCCCGAAACGTGGGCGGAAGTCGCAGCCGGAAAGCATGAACGCTTCGAGACGATGCTGTTCAACGTCATCAACGGTGCGTTGAAGAACGTGAAGAAAACCACGCAGGAACACATGGCAAAGGTCATGCAGGCCGGTGGGATGGGTGGGCTTTTCGGCAAATAATGATTGCCCCCATCGAGGATTTAACGCGGGCGCTTTCAAGACTTCCCGGTCTTGGGCGGCGTTCCGCATCGCGAGCCGCGCTTGCCTTGCTCAGGGAGCCGGCTCGTCTTCTTGATCCTCTTTCCTGGGCGCTCAAGTCGGCGCGTGATTCTGTCGTATGCTGTTCGCGATGTGGAGCGTTTACTGTCAAAGACGAAGATCCGTGTGCACTTTGCACAGACCCGGTGAGGGACGGAACGGTGATTTGCGTCGTTGAGGAACCAGCCGACATCATATCGATTGAGACGTCCGGCGCGTTCAAGGGAAGGTATCATGTTCTTGGCGGCAAACTGTCGCCGACGCACAGAATAGGACCTGACAAACTTCGCTTTCACGAATTGGCCGAAAGAATCGTCTCAGAAAATATTTCCGAAGTGCTTATTGCCGTGTCCACAGACATGGAAGGGGATGCAACCGCCGGATATCTCGCAGAATATCTCGCAAATACGGGCGCGAAGATGACACGCCTTGCGTTCGGGCTTCCGGCGGATTCAGGCGTATCCTATTCTGATCCCCTTACGTTGAGACGCGCAATAAACAGCAGAACGGATGTTCGCAGGGTCTGAACCGCATCTCAGGAATTGCGGTGGCGTCCCCTGCAGTTGTCGCAGAAGAATTCCGCGCCGGCCCAGGTCGTCTCTTCCTCTCGCCCGCACTGTCTGCATACGCGCTTGACAAGTTCGCGCACAAGCTTCATGTCCGCCGCATGATCTTCAAGGGATATCTGCGGGAAATCGCCGATACGCGCCTCAGTAGAATCGTTCGGCCTACATTGCACACCAACAATCTGAACACGTTTGCCAAGCGATCTTGCGCGACGGATGGCCGGAATCAGATCTTTGTTCTCGCTGACGATGATGGCAATGTCCATCACATTGGGAAGGGCGGAGTAATATACAAGATTCGTCGCAATGGAGACGTCAATCCAGCTGCTGCCCGATGGCGACCTTGCGTCATCACCACTCACGTCCACTTCGTGAATGTGAGTATCGTAATTGCATGCCCTGTCGAGAAAATCATAGAACGCATACTGCTTTGCAGTGTTGTATCCGGAGCGCGATGACGGTATCGTTCCGAAATACATGGTCTTCACGAGCGATACGTCTTCGTCAAGGGCATTCGCCACGTCCTCGCAAAGCATACGCGGCAATTTTGCGTAGTCTACCTCGAAATTATCCTCGCCAAGCTTAGTGAAAAGGGCTGTTCTGCACTTGTAGAGCCATCCGCCATCGATGAAAACAATCGCCTTTTCAGACATAGGTTGGTTGCTCCTTTAGCTTATTTATGAGGACTTTTAGATGGTGTTTCAAGGAGAAAAGGGACACCATCTTCATCATCGCTGTCAAAATACGTAATCGGCTTGATGTCCGAAAGAGAAGGGGATGCGGTCTTGGTCTGCACAGCGGCTGGTCTTCCGGACGTCGGTTTTGGTTGCTGCCTCAACGTGGGTGGTTCAGACGGTGGTAGAGTGCGACCGCTTTCCTCGACGGCGTTGTAGTAGTCGGGATAGAGTTTTCGGCGATGCCGCTCTATCTGCGCCTGACGTTCCGCTTCCTTTCGGGCCAGTTCGCGCTCGCGTTTCAGTTCTTCGCGGGCTTTCCGCAACTCCTCGTTATGGGCTTTTTCGCGGGCATCTGAAAGCGCTTGAGCATCTTTCTGTTGCTTCTCGTACGCGGACTTCATTGCAGCCTGTTCATGTTCAAGTCGTTCAATGATTGGCTTCATCACGTCCTGCAATGCAGATTGCGTGACCTGAGGCTGCGGAGCAACCACCTGCACCGGTGTTTGGCTGTTGCGTCTGCTGTCATTCAGTGCGTAGTCGAGCAGCTTGTCGGACAACGCCTGATTCCTGTTTACGACAACAGTCAAGACAAGCGCGAACGTGCATACGACGACAACAAGGAGTATTATGAAGAACACGCTCAAGCCAAGCATTCGTTTTCTGGCTTTTGCCTGTTCTGCGTCAATGTATTCCTGAAACGCCTTCAGGACAGGAAAATCGCTTGAATTTCCTTCACCGGAGGGCACTATGCTGAGCGTATTGTCCATAGTTAACATAACCGCCATTATGCGCTATTCATGATGCCGTCATCAACATCAAATGTCGATGGAGACGTCAATGTCGTCCGAGGCGGAACTGGAGACTTTCTCTTCTTTTTCGTCAGTGACTTTCCAGGCGTTTTTCTGTCCTGTCGGAAGATAGCGGTAATACACCATCAGCTGCAACGCAATGTAGCAGGTTGGCGCAATGGGCTGTGTGCCGATATGCATATCTTCGCACATCCAGTAACCGATCTCCTGCGGCATTCCGCGATGATCGACATACTTGCCGGTCTCTCTGCGCTGTCCGCGCTTGTAGACGGCCTTCATCCTGTTGTTCCACTCGAACCAGCGCTTGTCGCCCTCGAAATAGTTGAAGAACACCATCGTGGCCCAGTAGTTGGCTCGAACCGGACAGCACGAGATATCCGTCGTGGAAACCGTAGGCGGCTCCCATTCGTCAATCAGAATGCCAAGTGTCTTGTCAATCACCGGATTGTCCCCGGCTCCCACATACTGCATTCCGACAACGCCAAGCATGTAGTGCCACATCATTATGCGCGGATAGTTCGCGGGCGGCGGACCATAGTAGGCGCTGGAGAAGCCGCCAAGCTTCTTGTTTGCCTGGTGGAGAAACCCTTCACGCAGCTTGTCCAACCCCTTCTGCAGATTCGGGATGTTGAACCGAGAGAGCTGTGCAGAACGAAGAGCCATGACATAAAACGTAAGCTTCGTCAGGTCGCGTGGCTCAACATTCTTGGATCCATCACGCCATGGCCCCCAGATTGTCTCCTTCATCCTGTCGGCAAGTTCATTGAGGGACTGTTCGACGATTTCACGGATATTGGGGTTGCGGGAAAGTCCGTATGCCTCAGCGAGAGCCGCAAGCGCGATGGCATCCTTGTGCCGGTTGCGCATGAGGTACTCTACGCCCTTGCGCACTGTATCGCCGAATTCCGGATCGCCGCCCGGCTTGATGCCACGCGAGAGATACGTAAGCACCACAAACCCCGTTATGTTGAGGGAGCCGCTGCGCCCTTCCCAGCTGCCGTCGGGACGCTGCTGCGTCTTCAGCCAACGAAGAGCGCGCACAACGCACTGCTCCGTTTCGTTGTCGCCACCGAAGCGCTTTATGGCCGCAGAACGCGCACCGCCGGATCGCGTCGCCTGAAGCGTAGTGCGCATCTTGACAGGCGCCACAATGGCCTGTACGGCGTTCGGCGTATCGACCGTCGGTGCGGCAGCGTCCGACGACGGCGCCACGACCTCTGTGGGAGCCGCAAGGTTGTTCATGGACGGATTGGCGATGTCGTTCATCACCTCCGTCTCGATGGACTGATCCATCGTCGTATCCTGCATCAAGTCCTCCATCTCCGGAGGCGGCTCATCAAGGCTGACATCCTCCTCGGCCTTCGCCACGTTGATGTCAGTGAGATCCTTGTTGGACTTGTCCGGCACGGAGCACACGAAAAGTATCGAGATGAAGATGAGAGGTATCACGATTGCCCCTGCCGGCGCCATGAGGCGCTGCATTTCGACAAGCGCCTCCTTGTACTCGCGGGAACCGGCCGGAGCCTTCATGCCCTTCAACAGCATCTTAAGCCGTGCAAAGAACGAAGGCGTCTCAAACTGCTTCTCAATTTCCTCTATTCGGGTCTTCTCGGCCTCGATTTCCTCGACCACCTCTACATCAAGCCGCTCTGTGTTGTTGTCGCTCACCTGCGACCTCCTTTCCTCACTGATTTGCCGGCCTTGTTGCCTGAAGCGGGTGCCTTAGCCCCCTTCTTCGCGGACGCATCCGCACTGCCTGCGGCTGTGGAAAGCGCACCGGGAACATTGCCGGGTTTCTTGAGCGCATCAAGCTCACCGTTGAAGATTACGTCAATGCCGATGTTCCCTATGCGCGGGACAAGCCCACGCTTGTTTGACCCCTTCACGGAAAGAAGCACATCGTTCTTGCCGAACGTCAGCAATCCGTTCGGAATGGCGTAGATCTGCGAGCCGGCGCGCTTCTTGATGATCTTGATCGGCTTGTTGTTCAATGTCACGTCAATCGACCATCCGCTCGGAATCTCGGCAATGGTCGTGAGGTAGCATTTTGTCTTTACGCCTTCAGCCTTAAGCTTCTCCATGTTGTCCCATACGTATATCTCATACTTTGCCGTACCCTTGATCTCTTGCGGTGACGATGCGTTCAGCAGCTGCCTCTGGCTTGGTGCATGGCTGTGAAAATCCTTGATGAAGTGCCGGTAGCCCGCTCGGTAGTTCACGAAGTAGCGCTTGTTCTCAAGGCGTATCTTTTCCTGCGCCGGCTGGAAAAACTCTGGCCGAATGTAGTTCCACCAGAAGTCCCAGAAATCAGTGCGCCCTGATGTGTACATGATGCCCTTTGCGCCGGCAAGCCTCGCCTCGCTTATGCGGGCGCGGTAGACCTCCTGGCACTCGCGAGGCATTCGCTGGTCATCTTCGGTGTGAGCCTCATCGTTGAGCGAATAGATGCGGGAGTTTTCGATTGTAGCGTAGAACGGCACTCCGCATTTCTTCGCGAACTCGGTCGATTCGCTCCAGCGATTCATCTCGGTGTTGCCAATGAACAGCAGATCCGCGAACTTGCGCTCAAACCAGGTCTGCACGTCCATGCCCGCATTCTTGCAGGCCTGTTGCGAATCGGGGACGCGAACCGCGACGAGTACGCCCTTCTGTTTCGCGGCCGCAGATATCTGCCCCATCATGTCGGTGATCTGCTGCAGCTGGGCTGCGCTCGCAGTTCCGCCCCATGCCACGCTGCGGAACAGGCTCGGCGAACGGCAGAAGTCGATCATGATGCCGTCGATCTCATAGCCGGCGATGATTTCAGACGCAATTGCAACGAACTTGGAACGCACCTCCATCTGCCCATAGTCAACCATGTTCCATGAGGCATATGACGGAAAGTTGTCCTTGAGTCCCTTGAGAGGGGGCGTATCTTTCTGCGACCCCATCAGCCAATCGAGATGCTTGGCCTTGAATGGATTGAACATGTAGTTGCCGGCAAGCCATGGCGGTGGCGGCTTGAGCGGATTGTAGTCATGCTGCATGAAGTTCTCGTTCACGCAGAGACAGACAAAGAACTCCTTCTTGTTTTCCTTGCGGACGAAGTTGCTCATCGCCGATATCGGATCCTTTTCTTTCCCGGCCTTCTTGATGTCGGGAAGTGCGTTGCGTACGCCGGAGAGCCACGATGAGCCTACAGGCTGCTCCATCTGCGGTTCGTTGGACGGCACGTGCACCGAAAGGTTCGCGAAGTTCCCCATAGGCACATAGACAAAAGTGTCCGGCTGCACATCTGCCTTCATCGCCTGAGCGGTAAGCCCGTCCATCAATCTGTTCTTGTCGAAGCCATGGATAAGAGCCTCTGGCGTGTACGGCATGGATTTTGGCCAAAAGACGGGAAGATTGTCCGTGTGGTAGAAAATGACGTCACGCTTGCGGTTGACGTCGGCTGCAAACATTCCCAACGCCGCAACCGCCGTAAGACAGAAGAGGGTTCGTTTCATATATGTCATCTCCGCTTTGTTCAAACGCACATATTGTACCACAAGTCGGTGTCTTCTGGGCAACTTCCCAAAAACTTTTTGTGGTATAATCCCGACCATGGTTTACGGAGATTCAGAGCCGCTTGCGGCGCGTATGCGCCCGCAGACAATCGACGAGGTTGTAGGTCAGGAGCACATTCTCGGAAAGGGAAAGCTCCTGCGCCGCGTGATCGAGGCGGACCGCCTCACGAACATCATCCTGTTCGGCCCTCCAGGATGCGGCAAGACAACTCTTGCCGAAGTGATCGCCAAGGCTACGCGTCGGAATTTCGTGCGCTGCTCGGGCGTGGTTTCGAACGTTGCCGAAGTCCGAAAAGTGTGCGAACGCGCACGCGGAGAGCTTGGCGGCCCTGGGACGATACTGTTCGTCGATGAGATCCACCGCTTCAACAAGGCGCAGCAGGATGTAATGCTTCCGTATGTCGAGGACGGCACCGTAATCCTGATCGGCGCAACGACGCACAACCCGTCGATGTTCGTAAACACCCCTCTCACGTCCCGTTCGCTCGTCTTCGAGCTTAAGCCTCTTGAACCTGACGACATCATCACCCTTCTCGACCGCGCCTGCACGGACAAGGTGCGCGGCTACGGCGAATATCCATCGACTTTCGATCCGGAGGCAAAGCGGTTCCTCGCCGAGATATGCGACGGCGACGCCCGGCACGCCTTGACGGCCCTCGAAGTCGCGTTCCGCTCCACTCCGCCGTCCGAGGATGACGGAATCATACACCTTACGCTTGAGGTCGTTGAGGAGTGCGTCCAGAAGCGGCTTGTGCGCTACGACAAGAAAGAGGACGGCCACTATGACACGATATCCGCCTTCATCAAGTCAGTGCGCGGCTCTGATCCGGACGCCGCCGTATACTGGCTCGCAAAGATGCTCGTCGCCGGAGAAGATCCGCGCTTCATCGCCCGCCGCCTTGTGATTCTCGCATCTGAGGACATCGGCAATGCCGATCCACGCGGCCTGACTGTCGCCGTTAACGCGCTTCAGGCCGTCGAGTTCATCGGAATGCCGGAGGCCCGCATCTCCCTTGCGCAGGCGACAACCTACCTTGCCACGGCGCCGAAGTCAAACCGCGCCTACGCCGCAATCGGACAGGCCATCGCCGACATACAGTCAGGCGCGGTGCAGCCAGTCCCTGAACACCTCAAGAACGTCCACGTAAAGGCCATCGGAAAGGAGAAGGCTGACGGGTACGTGTACCCGCACGACTTCCAGGACGCCTGGGTTCAGCAGAGCTATCTCCGGATTCCGAAACGGTACTACATACCCTCGGAACGAGGGTACGAAGCTACCATTGCTCAGCGCATGGCCGCGCTCAGGCAACGGACGTCTGCGCCTCAGCCTTCCGGAGAAGCGAACGGTTCTTCTCGCCAAGCTCAGGCTTCTTCTTGAACGACGCCACAAGCGCTGTCTCAAGGTTGTCTGCCGAAAGCCCGGTGAGTCCGTACTTCTTGAGCGCGGCAAGCATCATCGTGTTTGCGGCTTTCGGCACTCCGAAATCCTCTGCCATTTTGAGAGCCGGCCAACGGTACAGCGCAACCCCTTCCTGAGGCTGGATGTTGATCGGCACGGATTCGTCTACGATAATGGCCCCGCCGGGTCTGACGTCGTTCACGAACCTTTCATACGCCGGCTGGTTCATGCACACAAGCACATCCGGATGCTCGACAGTCGGTGCGCCGATTGCGGTTCCCGATATGACGACGGAGCAGTTTGCGCTTCCGCCGCGCTGTTCAGGCCCGTAGCTTGGGAACCACAGCGTATGCCTCCGTTCAAGACGCGCAGCCTCCGCTATGCACAGACCGAGAGAAAGCACACCTTGTCCGCCGTAGCCTGCAAACTTGAAACGGCGTTCCGGGACGGACGGATCATCGATGGCCTCAGGTGTGCGGTCACCGTCGTCGAACAGCTCTGCACAGGTCTTCTTCAGCGGTACGGGCTTGATGGACAGAGACTGCGATTCGGGATGGACAGTCGGCGCTACGCCAGCAATTCCCTTCTCAACGTCGCGGAACGTGCCGAGCGGAAACTCGCGCTCCATTTCGTTCATGCAGAACTGCGCCGCCGCAATCGGATCCATCCTGAAGTTTGTTGGACATGGCGCAAGAATCTCAAGGAGCGCATATCCCATGTGCTTGCGCTGGATCTCGAACACGCGGCGGATCGCCTGCTTGCACTGCATGATGCGTCGCGTGTCCGCCACGGAGACGCGGGCGATGTAGGTCGGCGCCTGAAGCTGGTTGAACACCTCGCACACATGGAGCGGATGCCCGGTGAGGGACGGATCGCGTCCAAACGGCGTGGTCGTGGTCTTCTCACCCTCAAGCGTCGTAGGCGCCATCTGCCCGCCGGTCATGCCGTACAGGGAGTTGTTTATGAAGATGCAGCCGAAGCGCTCGCCTCTGCTCGCCGCCTGGAATGCGTTGTTGAAACCTATTGCGCCAAGATCTCCGTCGCCCTGATACGCTATCGTCACGGCGTCAGGACGCGCCCTGCTCACGCCGGTTGCCGCCGCAGAGGCACGTCCGTGCGCGGCGGACACATGGGCGGCGTCCCAGTAGTAGTACGTGAACACGCCGCATCCGACCGGATCGACGAAGATGGTGCTGTCCTGAAGCCCCATCTCCGCGCAGGCCTCCGCTATCAGCTTGTTCACGATGCCGTGTCCGCAGCCCGGACAGTAGTGCGTTGTTCTCGCGTGCGGCTTTCCGCAACGCGGAAACTCCTGATACATTCCCTTTTGCTCAATCATGCTCATGTCTGTGTGTGTGCTGGATAAATGCTGTATGTGTCACTGCGCCTGCCTCGCGGCCTTAGGCCAATACTTGTCTGTGTACTTCGTCGGGATTCCGACCTCGCCCTTCTCGAAGCAGTCGGAGAGGATTCTCCATCCAAGATCAAGCGCATCCACAAGCTCGATGTTGACGGAGAGATCCATCATCTCCCTCTCGAACATTTCGCCGTACTTCAGGAGTTTCATGTCCCAAGCGCTCATCTTGAATCCCATGGACTGCTTCTCCACAGCCTCCTTGTACGAAGCGTACAGCTTGATCATCGCATCCATCACCGTGCGGTGGTCTTCGCGGGTGGTGTTGGCGAGACGTATCGCATCCTTGTCCGAGAGCGCTGCCGGATTCTCCACACACTTGCCGTCAAGGAATGTGCGGGATGCCGGATCCACGCCCTTGTTCACCTGCTGCTTGAGACGGCTGAGCGATCCGAACGGCTCGATGCGTCCGTCGCGAAGGTAGAACTGCCCTTCCGTTATGTACCCTGTGTTGTCGGGGACGGGGTGCGTCACGTCATCGCCGGGCATCGTCGTCACCGCGAGGATCGTGATCGAGCCTGCGCCGTCGAAGTCCACCGCCTTCTCGTAGCGGGCGGCAAGCTGCGAATAGAGGTCGCCGGGATAGCCGCGGTTGGACGGTATCTGCTCCATCGTTATCGCTATCTCCTTCATCGCATCGGCGAAGGATGTCATGTCGGTGAGCAGCACGAGGACATCCTTGCCCTCAAGCGCGAACTTCTCCGCGACGGCAAGCGAAACGTCAGGAACAAGCATACACTCCACCGTCGGATCGGCGGCGGTGTGGACGAACATCACGGTGCGGGCAAGCGCACCTGATTCATCGAGTGTGTTCCTGAACTTGAGGTATTCGTCGTACTTCAGCCCCATGCCGCCGATGACGATCACGTCGGAGTTGGCCTGCAGCGCAATTCTCGCGAGCAGTTCGTTGTACGGCTCTCCGGCGCGGGCGAAGATCGGCAGCTTCTGCGACTTGACGAGAGAGTTGAAGAGGTCGATCATCGGAATGTTGGTGCGCACCATCTGGTTCGGCATGATGCGCTTCGCCGGATTGACGGACGGCTGTCCGATCGGGGACGCCTCCCCCTCAATCGCCGGGCCGCCGTCACGCGGCGCACAGGCGCCAGTGAATGCGCGTCCGAGAAGATCGTGCGAGAACGGCACCTTCATCGTCTCGCCGAGAAAGCGCACCTTCGCCGCCGTGTCCACGCCGCGCGCGCCCGCGAAGATCTGGAGCGTCACGTTCGGGCCATCCAGCTTGATGACCTGCGCAAGCGAAGTGCCCGCCCGCGATTCAATCTCCGCTATCTCGCCGTACCTGACGCCTTCGGCGCGAAGTGTGGCGACGCTGCCAGAAAGCGCGTCTATCTTGTGGTAAACCCTGTTGTTGAACATGACTATTTCCTCTGCGGAGCGATTTTGCCGTCAAGCGCGTCGGCGAAGAGGTCGACGCCGCTGAGGTTCTTCTGTACGTTCTCTTCCTTGTCGCACGAAGCCCATGGAGCCATCATGAAGCCAAGCAGATGTCTGTCTGAAATGACTTCGCGACCGAGCTTCACAACCTCGCCGATCACGTCGTCAGCGCCGACGTTCTTCCGTCTGCGCTTCCACCCTATCCAGTTCGTGCCGCACGGTATCTGGTCGAACCCCGCCGCCTCAAGATCCCAGAACTCCTTCAGCCGCTTATGGTCAGCCGTCTTGTTTGCCGCAAGGTCGAAGCCGCCGAAGCATTCGTCGTAGTACCAGTTGCTCTGCACAACGCTCTTCGGGCACCTGATGAAGTAGTCCGGATGCTCCCATCCGTAGTCGCTCCACACCCATGGACGGCATCCGCAGTCCTCGGCGCACTTCACCGTGAAGAGGAAATCGTGCCACCACATGTCGCCCGTACGCATCACAAAATAGTTGCGGTTTGCGGAATGGCTGGTCGCCTCCTCGTCAAACCCGAGATGGAAGAACCTCGGCGTGTCGAACACCTCCGCGACGTCGCGGATGAGATCCCTCACGACCTCGTAGTATTTCGGCAGCGTAAGCATACGGTGGTAGTGCTTGAGCCATCCGTCATGCGTTGCGGAGAAGTTCAGTTTGGGGATTGCCTCTATGCCCATGCCGCGCAGACGGATGACCTCGGCGCGAAGCCTGTCCGGCGTCCAGCTGCCCTTGACGGCAAGCTCCGGATGGCTCGGATAGACCATTCCCTCACCTATGTCGATCACGAGCATGTTGAGCTTGCGCTCGGCCATCCTGGCGGTGACGCGCTTCCAAAGCTCCTCCTTGCAGCGAAGCTCCAGATCAGGGACGTACGTGTCCTTGATCGTGGCCGTCTTCATCACGTCGTCAGGCAGCCATTCGCACCACATGTTGTGCCCAAGGTGGAGAAGCATCGCCTTTATCTTGTCCGTCCCCGTCCACGCCGGTATGGAAGATCTCGTTGCGCATCCTGCAACGGCCGCAGCGGACGACGCTGCGGAAAGTCTGATGAAATCGCGCCTGTTCATGTTCAAAAACCCTCCTTCACTCAGAAAATCGCCTTTGAGTTTACCAAAAAACCGTCTGCGATTTCAAGTGCCGCACGCAGGTGTCACTTCTTCTTTTCCGCCGTCGGCGGAGGCGGAAGGACACCACGCTCAATGAACTCGCTGACGATCTGACGCACCTCCGTATCGAACGCACCGTTCACGATCCACCGCAGGTAGTTGCGCTCGTTGGCGAGAAGCGTCACGAGCTTCATGCCCCTTTTCTTTCCGAAGTTGATGCACCATGCGCCGTCTATCCAGCGTATCATCCCCTGCCTGTCGGCGTTGAGCGGATCGTGGGGAACGAGGTATTCATCCATCTCGGCCGACGTCTTAGGCAGATCCGGATACTTGAGCATCTGCGCCTTAAGCACTTCCGCCGTGGCCTTTGCGTCCGCCTCTGCGCCGTGGGCGCCGACATGGTCGCGGCCAAGATAGAAGCGCACGGCCGCCGTGAGGTCACGCGGCTCCATGCGGTGATAGATTCGCTGGACGTCTACGTGGCGGCGGCGATACGCGCCGAAATCTCGTCCGACGCGGGCGAACTCCTCCTCAAGGCACGGAATGTCGAACCGGTCGGCGTTGAATCCGGAAAGGTCGCAGCCTTCAAAGAAGGAGAATATCTCCTCCGCCTTGTCGGAGAACGTTGGGCAATCCCGCACGATGTCATCCGTGATGCCATGAATCGCCGTTGTCTCCGGCGGAATCTTGACCGTCGGATTCAGAAGCCAGGTCTGCGTCTCCTCCGTTCCGTCGGGATTCAGCTTAACGGCGGAAAGCTCAATTATCCGATCCATGCGCGGATTGACGCCGGTGGACTCGATGTCAAACACAATCAGCGGACGGTCAAGTTTCAGTTCAAGTTTCATCGTTTTCATTTCTTGCCGCGGATTTCAGGGGCCGGCGGCTTGTTGTAGACGCGGGAATGCGGCGGTATGGACTCCATCAGCCACACGTTGCCGCCGATCTCGGAATCGTGCCCTATCACGGTGTCGCCCCCGAGGATGGTCGCACCGGCATAGATCACAACGTTGTCCTCCACGTTCGGATGGCGCTTGTGGCCCTTCATCAGCATACCGGTCTTCTTGTCCTTCGGGAAGCTGAGGGCGCCAAGCGTGACGCCCTGATAGAGCTTGACGTTCCGGCCTATCACGGTCGTCTCGCCGATTACAACCCCGGTTCCGTGATCAATGAAGAACCCCTCGCCTATCGTCGCGCCAGGATGTATGTCTATCCCCGTCTTGGAATGGGCGATCTCGCTCATCACGCGGGGAAGGATCGGCACCTTCAGCAGATAGAGTTCGTGGGCAAGGCGGTGGATGGTCACGGCGTAGAGGCCGGGATACGCCACTACGACTTCGATGCGGCTGGTTGCCGCCGGATCGCCCTCATATGCCGCCCTCACATCGGAGTCGAGCATGCGGCTCACTTCAGGGATCCTATCCACAAACGCCTCCGCGATGCGTCTGCTGTCCGCAGCGTCCGGCATGAGATTCGCAATTATCTTCTCAAGCTCCGTCGTTATCGCCCCGACATCCGGCATCGGCGCATCGCCGGCAAGCCCGTAAAGGCACGGGTGGAGCACGGACATGCACCGGTCAAGTATTTTGGCAGTTCTTTCAGGCAAAGTCATGGCGATGTATTATATCATTTCGGCGCAATCATTTGCGCCAGCCGTGCCGGTCGGCGAAATCCATGTAGCGCGCCCAGTCGTATGGCGTGAGGTTGTGCTTCCCGGTCCTGAGATGGTAGGATATGCAGCCTTCCTGAAGTGGGCTGTCCGGCTTCGGGAAGCCATCGGCCACCAACCCCTTTCTGCCGTACAGCTCCCACGCCGGAGATGCGAGAAGTCCGCAGTAGTACTCGCCCTCCTGCCCGGCCCAATCATCCTCCGTCGCCGAGGCGATGCAGACAAGGCGCGGCGCAATGAGCGCAACGAACCCATGCTGGTCAACGCGCCACTCCTTCTCGGCGTTGACGTGCATCGCGTAGTTTCGGCAGAACCAATATGGAATCGAGCGTACGATCTGCGAAACGTGCTCCGACCTGGGAAGGTCGATGTGATTCAGCTTCGCGCCAGAGCATCCGGAATTGTTGGAGCAGACCATCGCGAAGCGCCTGTCGTACACGCCGGCGACAAGCGCAGTCTTGCCGCCGCGAGAATGTCCGACCACAGCCACGTGCTTCGCATCAAGCGTCGGCTCCGTCTCGATCCAGTCCATGACGCGGCTCGCGCCCCATGCCCACGCCGAGAGCGTACCCCACGCTTCATTTGACGTCTGCCCGCGCTCCATGTTTCCGAACGCCGCGAACACGCCTTTCGTGTTGCCGGTGTTCCAGTCGGGCGCAACGTCTCCGTTCCAGAACGCAATGGCGGCGTACCCGCGTGACACAATCTCCTCTGCCGGCCAGAACCCGCTCTTGACCTTGCGCGTCGGGTCGATGTTCGCCTCAGGGGCGCGGTTGCAGATCAGCAGAAACGCCGGCGACGGCTTCTCCCGGCGCGGAATGAACGCCGTGAACACGAACGATCCGCCGCCGTACGGCCCGGCGTACATCACACGTATGCGCTTGCGCACGGCCTTGCCGTCCATCGCGACCGCGTCTGCCTCCGCCCTCTCGAACGCCAGCGCCGCCGGACGCTCCACCGGCCTGCGCCCGTACTCTTCGCGAGTGAACTCCTCAAGCAGCTCCGGGGCGCGAACCTTCTCCCACCGCTCCACCGTGGTCACCTTCTCGCCGCCGAACGTCGTCATGAGATCCGGGACATCCTTCGGCTCCACAGCCGTTGCCGGGCAAAGCGCAACGCATCCCACTGCGACGCACAGCCATGCCGTCCTGACGGACTTGACCGCTTCGTTCATTGCCTCGTTCATTTCCTTCCTCCTATGGTTCATCGTCTCGCTCCTTGCGTTCATTGCTTCATGCGCCGCCTGCCAGACCGCCGACGGTTGTCGGGATGAGCATCTGCGCTACATCTCCGATATCGTCAGGGACGATCCGGGCGCAAGGAACATATCCAGCTCCTTCATGTCAACCGGCGCAACGCGTATGTCGAGGGCGGAGAACCGTGCGCGTGGCCCCTCTTCAGCCTTGCCCGTTATGGGATACGCCCCAGGTTTGCAGCCCTTTCCAGTGGATACGTAATACCGTTTGAACAGCTTGTCGCCGAGCGTGAGGTCTGCGCAGCGCGTCTGCTTGTGGACGACAAGCGCAACACGCGGGAACTGAAGCACACGGAGCTTTCTTCCGGCTTCAGGCCTCTCGTCGGCGGCAAGGCCGTTGAGCTGCCGCACGGCAGCGACTGTCGTGCCGTGTTCGCGGGCGATCCTGTGGACTGTCTGTCCGCGCCGCACGGTCGTCTCCACCACCCACGGCACCGGCTCGCCCGAAAAAAGCCGCCTTATGTTGAGGTCTCCGAGCCTTCGCGCAAGCCGGTCGTCCAGATCCGCAACCGACGGCTGCCCTCGAAGCTTCTCTATCGTGTCCACGGCAATGGCAAGTTCGCCAAGACGCTCCGCATCCACAAGACGCTCAAGCAGCGTACGTATGCGCGGCGGACGGCCAGACGCCCCCGCAAGCCATGTCGCCGCCGCCGCAGCAGCAGCGACGTTGGAGTGCGCAATCGCCGATTTGGCGTCCTGCACACCGTTTGTCGCCGGAACGCCGCCGGCCGACGGCTGGGGGCGGACCATCTTAGGCGCAGAAGACGCCGACTGCGGCGCATCAGTGCGCCGGAAGCACCCTCTTGCAGATACGAACGACACGACCGCCGCAACCGACAGCACGGCGCACACGCCCCACTTCCAGCCGTTAGGCGAGTCGCTGTCACGGTTGGCGTCGTATTCGATTACCGATCCCAGCAGATGCGAGCCTGGACCGACCGAACGGAACTTTCTCCGCTCGAAGGCCATCTGTCACTTTGCAGGCTGTTCGGCCTTTGCGCCGTCATCGGCCAGTCCGGCGACGGAGGAACGCGCAACCTCGACGGAGACCCCGGCGGCGATCTCAATCACGAAGGTCTTTTCCTTGGCCTCCTTGATCGTGCCGATGAACCCGCCGGCGAACACCACCTTCGCGCCGGCACGGAGATTCTCGATCATCTTGCGGCGTTCCTTCTCCTTGCGCTGCTGCGGACGGATCATCATGAAGTAGAATATCGCGAAGATGAGAAGCATCGGCACGAGCATGCCCATGCCGCCCCCCTGCTGCGCTGCGGGTTTTGCCGCTTCCTGCGTGGCCTGCGCGAAAAGAATCAACGAATTCATTGTGTCTCCTTGTGTTGGTTGCTGTGAAATATGGTCTGGAGGTCAAGTGTGCGCAACGTCATGCCGTCAGTCCCGCAAATCTCTCGGCGAACGTTCCGTCGGAGATCGAATCGCGGATGTCGCGCATCACGCTCAGCAGACAGTGTATGTTGTGGATGGTGAGAAGCCTCACGCCAAGTATCTCGTCCGCACTGAGCAGATGGCGGATGTAAGCCCGCGAGAAGTTGCGGCAGCAGTAGCAGTCGCACCCCTCCTCCACAGGCCCGAAATTCCTTGCCTGCGATGCGGCCTTCACCGATACGTTGCCGTTGCGCGTCACTGCGGTGCCGTGTCTCGCGATGCGCGTCGGCAGCACACAGTCGAACATGTCCACGCCACGGGCAACGCACTGCGCGATCTGGTGGATGACGCCAAGCCCCATCACATAGCGCGGCTTGCCGTCCGGCAGGAACGGAACGCTCGCCTCGACCGCCCTGTACATCTCCTCCTCGGGTTCGCCGACCGACACGCCACCGATTGCGTATCCCGGAAAATCCATCCTTGCGAGCGATTCGGCGCAGTGCCTCCGGAGATCGCCGTACACGCCGCCCTGCACTATGCCGAACACCTGCTGCCCCTCCGCGTGTGGCGCTTCGAGAGACATCTTCGCCCAGCCGATCGTGGTGGCGACGCTCTTCTCCGCACGTGCGCGGTCGCACGGATAAGGCAGGCACTCGTCAAAGACCATTGCAATGTCGGAGCCTATTGTGCGCTGCATCGCCATGGACTCCTTCGGCCCCATGAAGAACTCGTGTCCGTCGATGTGTGAGTTGAACACAACCCCCTCCGGCGTGAGCTTCCTGATCTTCGCAAGCGAGAATACCTGGAATCCGCCGGAATCGGTGAGTATCGGACGATCCCAGCCCATGAATCTGTGAAGTCCACCAGCCGCCGCGATAACGTCTGCACCAGGCCTTAGAAAGAGATGGTATGTGTTGGAGAGTATTATCCGCGCATCGTCGGCGAGCAGATCCCTCGGCTCGATCGCCTTCACCGTCGCCTGTGTGCCGACGGGCATGAACACCGGCGTCTCCACGTCGCCATGAGCAAGGTGCAGCACTCCGCGGCGCGCCTTCGTCTTGGCATCACGCGCAACTATGTCAAATTCGCCTATTATATCCGCTCTCCAAAAAAATGAGGTGTGATTATACCACAAATGAAAGGAGGCCGCCACATTGGCGACCTCCTTTTTGCCTTTCGCAACTATGTGACGAATCACTTGGCGAGTGCGGCCGTGACGTCGGCGAGAACCTGACGGAGAGCCTTCGGGACGCGGTGGGCCGTCTTGGAGGCGACCTTCGAGTCCTTCGACGGAAGCGCATCGTACTGGTCGTAGGAGGCGCCAATCGTCTCGATTTCCTTCTTCCAGCCCTCGACATCAACCTTGAGGATCTCCTCGAGGTCGGCCTTGACGACGTGGAACTTAGCCTTCTCGTCGTTGTTGGCGAGGTCGATGTCCTTCGCGAACGGAATGTTGCCGATCGC
>CAYTWE010000017.1:0-39775 GCA_964440985.1 uncultured Lentisphaeraceae bacterium
AATAAGCGGACTTAAAGGAATAAGCGGACTTAAAGGCCGCAGACGAATCCATAGAGGACAACACATGAGACAGCCATGGAACATGAGTATACGCCATACGCCGCTCTGCGTTTTCACAACGCTTGCCGCCTTTGCGGTGATGATGGGCGTTGAGACGAAAGGCGAAGCCACAGGTGTGGGTTTTCGTGAGATTGGTGGAGTGCAGGTTAAGGAAGGTGCGAAGACGCTTTCCGGCAAGTTGATGATTTCACCTGAGGGCGAGTTCGTCAAGACAGGGATGGGTACGCTTGATGTGCCGATGTCACGAATCGATACATCCGCACCGTATTCGATAACGGTGGCGGGCGGTAAACTCTCCATGGTTGGCGCATCGGCAGCTTCATCAACCGAGCCTCCTGAAGTGGTGAGGACAAAGGCAACGTTTTGGACTGATGCCTCCGAGCTTCAGGAAGGTGATGGCGTGTCCGTCTGGAGTGACAAGCGCACAGGCGGTGAGTGGTCAGCCGTTGCGAAATACCGTAACGCACCGGTGGAGATTCCACCGGTTGTTGCCGTCACAAACGGAATGAAGGGCATATATTTCGGCGGAAAGTCCGGCAAGTGGATGCGTTTCCGGAAGGATGGGGCTGACGCGACGCTTGAGAATGTCCACCATTTCTTTGTGGTGCATGGCGTGTTCAGCTGGTGGGCGTCAGTGCTTGGCAAGGTCGGTGGCATGGTGAATGCGCAGGACTCGCGTGGACAGGGGATCCTGACATCGGAGTTTGCGTCTGGAGGTACAATCCCTTTCAGCCAAAAGAACAACGATCCGATCATGTTCGGCGCAAGACGCGGCGAACTTGACCAACGGCATTTCCAGGCACGTTTCTATCTTGACGGAAGACTTGTCGACCCATACTCCACGTCTGCGAGATGTGGCTTCCAGCTGCTTGAGGGCGACTTGCTTTCCGCACCGAGCCCATACGATGCATTCTACTTCAACTACTTTGAAACGTATTCTGGCGATGTGCCTGGCGGCGACTACATCTGTGAAGCGATCTTCTTCACGGAACGCCTTTCTGAGACGGAGCGACTTGAGGTCGAACGCTACCTGATGGCGAAGTGGAACCTGCCGCAGACGATTGCAAAGGATACGGCGAATGTCGGAACGGCAAGCGTCGCGCTTCCGAAGGGGACGGGGACGGTGCGCACCGCCGCCGGTGCATCTGTGGAGGTTGATGTCGCAGAAGGGGCGGAATCCGTCCCACTTGCATTCACCGGTTCGGGAAACGCAGTGAAGAAAGGTGCAGGAACGCTTGTCGTAGGCGCATCGGAATCCGTTCCAGGGACTGGAACGTTTTCGCTTGAGGATGGTGACGTAATCATTCGAGGCGGTGCAATGCCGCCTGTGCATCTCGGAGCCGGTGAGGTTTGGCGAACTGAACGCCATCCAAATGACGTCAGGCCGAGACTGAACGACTTCGCCGATGCGAATTTGATCCATGACCTATCGTCAGGCCTACGTGTGTCCAAGTCCGCAACGAACGGAACTGCCGCAATCAAGTCAGGCATGGGCGAACTTCGTGCAACCGGACTGAAGGAGGATGTGAAGAGGGTGGTTGTCGCGGAAGGTACTCTCAACCTTTCGTCGCGGGAGACGCCGCTTGCCGAGATTGCACCTCCCTGCGATGAAATCGAAGTGCACATCCCGAACCACAGCTTCGAGATGCCGTTCGATGTCAGGGACTACAACCGTTCGCTCAACATGGGGGCATGTTCAAACGAATGGCACTGCCTGAACGAAAGCAACTACAACAAGATGCAGTTCGTGACGCTTGAGCCAAGGATTGACGCCTGGACATCATATCGCTTTCCGGATGGGACGAATGCGATGCTGCTCGTAGATGATGCATATGCCGAAACGGAAGTGACTATACCGCGTACCGGCGAGTACGAATTTACGTTCTTCGCGACGAGCCGCTTCGGGGCGGAGATCAAGCATCCTGAGTCGTGGAGCGTGGCGGCGAGGTCTGTCGTTGACGTGATGTTCGCGGGACGCGCAGTCGGAAGATGCCAGGTCAACAAAGGCGAGTTCGTTCGCTTCCGCTATCGGTTCATCGCAAGCGAAACTGAAACAGGGAGGCCGGTAAGACTTGGATTCCGCACCATCCGCAGCGAGAACGGCAACTGCATGATAATCGACGACCTCCATCTCCGCGCCGTCGCCGTTTCGGCGTGGCGTGATGCCGTGAAGGTTCCAAATGGCGGCTTTGAGAAGAGTGATGCGCTGAGATACGACGGGGACACCGGCATCCCCGTCTATCTCTCGCGTGATATGGTGGCGGACGGATGGACGTTCTCGCTTGCGGACGGTGCTCCGTTCCAGAATCCCACAAACGGGTTCGTGGCTGTTTCGACGCCAGGCACCCCTGCATATGCGGGGTGGAAGAATCAGACCCCATTCTTTCCGTTTGCTGATTCGGGGTTGGGTGCACACGTGCTTGCGTTCATCGGAAAATACGGAATTGCCGAATCCGCCCCGTTCGCGCTTCCTGCGGGCAGATGGCTGCTGCGCGGACGCATCGCGAGCAATCCCACAATCCTCAAAAGCAGCGTAGACAGTTCGGAATTCGATTGTCGCGCCACGCCGCTTGTAAATGCCGCGATCATCAGGGCCGACGGCACGGAATGCAGCCTGGCCTATGCCCATGCGCCGTTCTGCCGCTACATGTCCCATCTGCCGAAGCCGTGCATCTGGACAAACGCGATAGAGGTGGCGGAAGGCGAGAACGTGAGAGTTCGCCTGTCTTCCACGGCGGCGGGCGCAGGCGTGACGCTTGACGACCTTGAGTTCGTCTCCGCAGACGCGGCGCTGCCTGAACTGAATCTCGTTCGTGATCCAGGATTCGAGAACCTTGGACGTTCGTGGGAAGCATATGTCGCACCCGGAGGGGAGATGTACGAAAGAACCTATGGATCGGCGGCGTTCTGGAACACGACCGACACTTATGCATTCGGGTATGCGTTCTTCGATGGTGACTGCTGTGGGCGGCTTCTCAACAGAACTGGCGTGCGCACCCGTGTGGCGTTCCCCGCCGCAGGGCTTTACAGGCTTACGATGCACCTGCGTCCGCGAGCAGACGAGACGTTGAACCACAATCCGGTGTTCGCGTTCGTGCAGACAGATGGCGGCACGACCAACGAGATCTGCCGGATAGATATCCCCACTGTACAGAACTACATCGAGTATTCTCGGCTCTTCTGGGTGACAGAGCCGGGTAGCCACAGCCTCTGCATTGAGGGAATGGGCGTTCCGAGCGGAAGATACAATGATGCAGGGAAGGACATCGCAGACAAGACCACGCTTGTGGACGGCGTTTCGGTTTTCAAGGTTGACGCCTCGGCGCAGATGCCGCCGTCGATTCAGGGTCGGGTACGCATTGATGTCGCAAAAGGCGCGAAACTCGTGCTTGACTATCCCGGCGTAATCTCCGTTACAGGCGTGACGTTGGACGGCGTAAGGGTTCGCGGTGAAAGCATCATTGACGCGAAGTCGCATCCGGAATACGTTTCGGGCGTTGGAGCATTGCGCATCGTACCGTACGGCAGTGTGATGTCCATACGGTAATGGAGGACACGACAATGGAGCGCAGATTGACACTTGCCGTGATTGCGGCAGTCGGAGCATTCTCCGCTTTGGCTGGCAGGGTGCAGATGGATCGCTCGAAGCTGCTGATAGGCGCATACAGCTTCAGGAGCCTGCTCCACGACGAGCCGCACGTGCGTGAACTCAAGGAGTGCGGCATTGACTTCGTGACCGGGGTGAACGTTGTCACAGACCGCAAGGGGCTAGACCTTCTTGCTAAGTACGGCATTGGCGTGGTGGGTGGAGGTGCGCTTTCAGGATGGTGGGGCGGCAATGGAGAGCGGGCGGGAATGATGCGCAAGTTCTGTCCGCGAAAGTCATACGAGAGCCAGCTGGCGGAATTTGCCGCGAAGTACGACCATCCTGCAATATGGAAACTCGCGCTGTGCGATGAGCCAAGCGCTCTCGATATGCAGTACCTGGGGGAGATATGCGGACTGATTGCGGAGCGCACACCCCAGACGAAAGCGTACATAAACCTCTATCCGAACTATGCTTCCGTCTCGAAGAACTCAGACAAGGCGACCGTAAACCAGCTTGGGACGACAACCTACGGGGAGCATATCGACGAGTATTGCCGGACGATTCCGCTCGACTACATCTCATACGACTTCTACGTGTACGAGTCAAACACCAACCGGCGCGATTCGCTGTACAGGCAGATGTACGACAACTTCAACATCGTAGCCGATGCGTGCCGCCGCACCGGACGCAGCTTCTGGTATATCCCGCAGGTCAATTCGCATGAGTCCTACAGGGGAGGCGCGATTGAGCCGACGAGCGAGAACAGGTTGAGGTTTCAGGCGTACACCGCGATGGCGTTCGGAGCGGAAGCGATCAGTTGGGCGTGCTGGATGCCGGGATGGTGGACTAACAACGTGTACACGGCAGATGGGGTGAGGACTGAGCAGTACGGCAAACTCAAGGCGGTAAATGCGGAACTGCACAGAATCGGGTCGAATTACATGCGCTACCGCTGCGTCGCCACGCATTATGTCGGATTTTCGGCGGCGGATGGAGCGGGGAAACTTGGTGTGCCGCTTCACGATGCGCTCGACACCGGCTATTTCAGGGGGGTCGAGGCGCTTGAGGCGACTCCGCTTGTAGTCGGCGAGATGTCTCCTCGCATGGATGACGACAGGTCGCGTGCGCTTCTCATTGTCGCATCCGGCGATCCGTTCGACTACGCTCCCGCAACAAGAACAGTCATTTTCCGAGTTGCAGACGGCAGAACAGTCAGGGCGATCGACGGACATGGCGATGTGCCGCTGATGCGTGAGGCGGATGGGGCATATGCGTTTAAGATTTCGGAGAACTCTGCGGTCATGCTGATATCGCAGGAGGAGAAGAGATGAATGTGAAGGCTGTGGCGGCGTCCGCTGTCTCCTCGGTGTTGATGTATGTCTGTGCGGCGAACGGCGCGAACGTGCTGTTAACGAAAGACGATGCGGGTGTAAGGGAAATGCAGATGTCCGAAATCCGCTGCGCAGATATGTATGAAATGCACGTAAAGTCCGGGACGATGCGGCTTGTCGGTTCGGCAGACACTGTAGACTCTCCGCGTCTGCAAATGACCGGGCGGAATGGCAAGCCGGTGATGGTTGAGCATCCGCGTGGAACTGGGACTGTGAGGACATTCAAGGATGCAGTTACGGAGATAGACGTTGAGGAAGGTCGGGAGTCTCTTCCTCTTGCGTTCACGGGGGCGGGGAGGGTCGTCAAGAAGGGTAAAGGTACGCTCGTGATTGGTCCTGGCGACGGATCGGGGGCACCATCGCCGCTCGACCTTGCCGAAGGGGATGTACTTGTCCGTGGAGGACACGTACCGACCATATCGTCAATAGAGGCCGGAACGGCGCTGTCCGTGGATGTTGACCCCATGTCGCCGGCGACGACGCCGGAGGAAATGGTCGCGTCCGGTGTCAGGATGTCAAAGGCATTGATTGGCCGGTTCACTTTCGCGAAGACCGGCGATGGTGAACTGATTGCTCAGGGTGTTTCGGAAAACGTGCGACGGCTTGCAGTCCGGTCAGGCATCTTGCGCATTGCTCAGGCAGGGGCGTTGAGCGACGTCAAACCATGCGAAAACATCATTGCCGATCCAGGGTTCGAGAACCGTGGTGTGCATTGGCGGAAATATGTCCTTGATGACGGGGGCGCCTACGATCGCCAGTATTCGAATCCCAGGTTCGCCTATGCGACAGATTCATGGGCGTTCGGATATTCCGTGATAGATGGACTTCACTGCGCACGTCTGCACAACAACGGAGGTGTGGTGACGACCGTTGATTTTCCCTCTGATGGACGTTACCGCTTAACGCTCCATATGCGTTCTCGGGCGGATATGCCGGCTGTGCCGACAATGGCGTTCGTCATGCTTGCGAACGGAGAACGGCTTGTAGTCTTCAGGATGCAGCCGCCTTTCATGCAGAACTTCCTTGAATATTCGTTTGTGTTCAATATGCCGGAGGCGGGAAAGCGCGAATTTGTGATAACGGGGCTGGGTGTAGACAGCGGCAAACGTGACGAAAGAGGACGAGTGGTAGCCGATAGGTCTACGATGGTGGATGGCGTTTCGCTCGTGAAGGAGCCGGAGCTCCCGAAGGCGGTGATTTCACCGCGTCCGGTTCTGCCTTTGGGTGTAGCCGTGTCGGTGTCCGAAGGGGCGATGCTTGCCTTGGATGTTCCGGTGACGAATGTCGTGAGTTCCCTTCGTCTCGGCAACAGCCGCGTAAGCGGGTTGGTGTCGGAAAAGACGCATCCCAGGTACATATCCGGTATTGGTGTGATCGAAGTGAGGCCGCCGTCGCACAGTCCGATGAAATTGAAGAGGTAGGGAGCGTTGGGGCTTGTGGCGCATTCGGGGCTGTTTTTGCGGGAATGTGCGTTTAATACGCTGAACTATAAAAAGATACGCTTGTCGTCTTCGTCATCTGTCAAGGTGGATGATGGCTTTGCAAGTCGCTTCGTGCTGTGCGCATGAAGCGGGGAACTTGTGGTATAATTATGGACATGAACAGGTGGATGGCAATTTTTGCGGCGGCGCTTGTGTGCGCCGGATGCTTCGACAACAAGGGAAAGCCGGAGGACGTTCCTACGGTGATTGGGCTTGAAGCCCTTTCACGGACGAACCGCACCGGCATTGTGCGCGTGATATTGCGCGGAGAGAAGTCGGACATTCCCGATGCGGCGCTCACAGGGCTTGACTCGATAAAGATGATCGATCTTTCGGAACGCGGCACGAAGGAGATCCCCCCGGCGGCGTTCGGGTTGAAGGGGCTTAAGGAGTTCTACTTCTGCAGGAACGGGATGGAGCGGATTCCAGATCTCTCCTGCTGGGCGGAAACCCTCGACTATCTCAATCTCGACGACAATGCGATCAGCGAGATTCCCGAAAGCGTGGCGAAGCTCACGAAGCTGAAGTGGCTGCGGCTCAACGGCAACAAGATCGCGTCCGTGCCGTCTGCGCTGTCGTCCCTGAAGGATATCCGCCGAATCTATCTGTGCCGGAACGGACTGACATCTGTCCCTGAAGTGATGAAGGACTGGACGATGGTGGAGGACATATCGCTTGACGGCAATCCGATTTCGCTGGTGCCGGACTGGATGACGACCCTGCCGAACCTTCGCGGCGTATCGTTGAACAGCACCCGCGTCAACAGGCTTCCCGACGATCTCACCGCATGGAAGCGGCTGGATTTCCTTGCATTGAGGTCGTGTCCGATATCGCGAGAGGAGATGCGGCGCATCCGCGAGGCCCTTCCCGATGTTGCGATAGTGTTCTGACGAAGGCTTGGGGGCATGGGATTTGAGATGAAAGAAACCTGCCGAAAATCGCGTATGGGTACCCCCTTGCGCGGAGAAAGGGTTTATCGTATAATGCGGCACATGAGCTTTAGCAGACTTACAGTTTCCGCTTTTGCGGTTTTTGCGCTTGCGGGTGTTGCCGTCGTGCAGTCGGTCAACGCCGCAGATGACGACAACAAGTCGGCCGTGGAGGCAATCCCCGCTGCGGAGAAGGAGAAGATGGACGACGAGTGCGCGTTCATCAAGGCGCTCATCGAGGCGAACATGCCCGATCTCGCCTCCGCCGTGATCGCCAACGCCCGCGCAAAGTGGCCGGTGATGTCCGCCCGCCTTGAGGTGTTGGAGCAGGAGGGCGATCTCCGTCTTGGGCATTTCGACAAGGTGCAGGGCGTACTTGCCAAGAAGAAGAAAGGTTCACCGGAGTACTGGGCTCTCAGCATCGCGTTGGCAAATGCGTACTATGCGCGGCAGATGCTCCCTGAATGCCGCAAGCTCTACAGCGAGTTCTTCAAGGCCGTGCCTAACCCGACGAAGGAGCTGATGGACTTCTACGAGGAGGCTGCTTACACATGGATACAGATACTGCGTGCGGAAAAGCAGTTTGACCAGGCGATTGCGGTCTACGACGGGCTTCTCAAGCTTCCGCTGAAGGATGATCGTTGGGCCACGTTCGGCGTGGAGGAGGCGGAACTCTGCCTTCAGCTCGCCGCGTCGGAGAAGAATCAAGGCAAGCGCGAGAAGTACGTGAAGACGGCGGCGCAGCGGGCGGACAGGATTCTCTGGATGAGTGACCTCATCGTGCGCTTCGGTCAGGCCGTGGCGCTGAAGGCCCATTCCGAGATGGCGTTGGGGAAGATCGCCCGTGCCCAGGAGCTTGTCAACGAGTATCTTCCGCAGCTTAAGGACATCCACGAGCAGCTGAAGAATCTCGATCCGGACGGAACGGAGGGCATGATACGCCTGTCGCCGATGCCGAACTGCCGCTACCTGCTCGCCGAGATGCTTTGGAAAGAGGTGCAGAAGGAACTTGACGAACAGAAGCCGAACGATGACAAGATCAAGGATCTTCTCTTCGGTGCGCGTCCAAAGGATTCGAAGAAGCGGAACGGCGCGGGAGCGTTCAACCACGCAATCAACGTGTTCGTGAAGTATCCCGAATCGAGCTGGGCCGCGTCTGCCGGCGAACTCGCCGAGACGATCCGCAAGTTCGTCAAGACCCGCTACAAGAAGGATATCAAGACGAACGTGACGGCGGCGCAGATCGACAATGTGCGCCGGATGCAGTTCAAGACGGCAAACGCCGCCTACCGTGAGGCCCGCTGGCAGGATGCGATCAAGGCGTTCCACGAAGTCCTTTCGCAGTATCCCGAAACGGAAAACTCCGTGAAGGCGGTGGCGCATCTTGCCGAGAGCTATTTTGAGGCGTGGCGCGAAGAGCGCGACGCAAAGGCGAAGGCTGCGCTCCGCTGCGACTGCGATGCGGTTGAGGGCTACTTCGCCGAGCGGTTCTCCGGCGTGAACACCAACTGGACACGCACCGCCGGTGACGACGTGCTGCGCATCGCGGGACGCGAGATGGTGTCCGGCAGCCGCGCCCAGAGCCAGCGTCTGTACGACACGTACTTCCGGCTCTATCCTACGCACTATCAGGCGGCGCAGATGGCGATGTCACTTGGCGGCGCCGCGTTCAAGGCGGAGGACTACGATCAGGCCTTGCACTATTTCAACACCGTGATAACCCAGTACTCCAATTCGACATATCGCGCCCAGGCTCTTCAGATGGCATCCGCCTGCTACGGCAAGGATGGTGACGCGGCGAAGCAGATCGAGTACCTGAAACTCTATCTTGAAGCGGCGAAGATGGTGACGGACAAGGTCAATGCGCGGCTTTCGCTCGCCATGCTTGAGCGCAACCACAGTCTTGGGCTGTACGAAAGCGCATCAACCAACGCCGCTGCGGAGGTTGCCGCCGATATGCGCAAGGAAGCGGCCGTCGCCGTGCTGTCGGCCATCAAGGATTTCCGCCGCACCGTCAAGGATGCGACTGCGGGAATCGCGGATCCGCTTGTCGCGTCAAGTGACAAAAAGCGGCTCGCCACGATGCGGGAGCAGGCGCAGTTCCTTGAGGGCGACACCTGGCAGCACCTGACCGAGCCTATCGGCAAGATGGACGAAAAGGCGTTCATGGAGCAGGCTGCGAAGTGCTACGAAGCCTATCTTGCGGCAACCCCGAAGGGCAAATATGCGCCACGAGCCCTTGTGATGCTCGGTACTGTCTACACGGCCAATGGAGATGCCGTAAAGTCGAGGGAGGCTTTTGAGCGTCTTGCGAAGGAGTTCCCTGATTCTCCGGAGGCGAAGAACTCCGTGCCGATGTTCGCGAATGCGCTGATGGACATGGGGCGCAGGAACGAGGCCGTGGAGCAGTATGAACAGATGATCAAGACGTCCGCCAACTACACGCTCAAGCAGTTCCTTGACGCCGGCGAGGCCTTGGTCGCATCAAAGGCATACGATACGGCGCAGATGATCTACCAGAAGGTCGCCGAACTGGCGAAGGGCACCCCGAACGAGACGTACGTGACGGCGAATGCGCAGCTTGGCGAGGCCAAGGCACTCTTCGGGGCGGGGCGCAACGCCGAGGCGCACGAGGCTCTCGACAAGTTCATAGAGAGCAACTCCCGCAACGCGCTTGTCGTGGATGCGTACATGCTTCTCGCCAAGGTCGCCTCCGAGGAGGGACGCCGCGAGCGTGACAACAATCTGCGCACTCGCTACTTCAACGCCGCAGTCGGCGCAGTCAAGAAGGTTCGCCAGTTCCGTCCTGAAATAGAGGACGAGATGATGCTTGAATCGTCGGATGTGCTTGTGCGCAAGATGGAGGCCGAGGAAACGATGCACCTGAAGGCAGAGGCCGAGGCGACGCTCAGGCTTGCGGTCGGCGGCTACCAGGCGTTCCTGCAGTCGCATCAGCCTGACGAGGAGCATCCGGTGTCGAAGATGACGCCGAAGCAGCTCAAGAATCTCGAACGCTGCTACGCGACCGCATTGCCGCTCATGGCCAAGCTGCTGCCGAGGCAGGAGGACAAGAAGGAGTTCGCCCAAAAGATCGTCGATTACGGAGAGACATATCTGGACGTCTTCCCGAACGGGAAGGCCAGGACTTCGGTGCAGAACAGCATCAACCAGGCGAAGGCCGAACTCTGATAACATCTTAAAGACAAAGGAAACAGACTGATGAAAAAGATTCTGGCGGCAATTGCGCTTTCGGTGTCAGCGGCGGCATTCGCGGCGGCCGGCGACATAATTGGCACGATAACCGACGCTCAGGGCCCGCATAAGGGCGTTGTGCGCTACAGCCTCAAGAACAAGATGTACATCGTCTCTGTGAGGCAGGGAAACAGCGCTGTCGAACTGGAGATTGCGCCTGGTGACGACGTCACGCTGGACATCGCAGAGCCGGCCGGCTGGGACAAGGCGGTGGAGAACGTGAGCAAGGGGCGCGGCACGGCTTCAATCGCATATTTCGATGATATCGTCAAGCGGTACAACCATCTCCAATGGGATCTCCGCGCCGCCCGCTATCTCGCCGAGGCGTATCTTGCGGCGGGCGATGTGGACAAGGCGTACGAATCGTGCAGCAAGGTGGTTCGCGCAGACCCCGAAAATGCATACAAGGGAGAGTTCGCGCCGAGCTACTGGAAGGTGCTTACGAAACTCGGCAAGAAGGATCAGCTCGAGAAGGTGCTTCAGCAGGCTGCCGCCTCCGGCGACCGCTTTTCGAGCGGAGCCGCGCTCATTGGCCGCGGCGACCTCATTCTCGCTTCCGGTGAGTCCGCAGACTCCATCCGCGCCGCACTTGTGGACGGATATCTTCGCGTTGCGCTGATGTACACGGACGGCAAGATCGCCGAGCAGCTGAGGCCGGAGGCCCTTGCGAAGGCTGCGCAGTGTTTTGAGAAGATCGGGCAGGCAGGTCGGGCCGACATGATGCGTGGAGAACTTAAGCGGCTCTATCCGAACAGCCAGTGGGCTAAGCAGTGAGCAGGATGAATTTTTGATACGTTGAACGGTGTGAAGCCGGGAACATCTTAAAAAAGAAAAGGAAAAATCATGAGCATGAAGAAGATGAGAAAAGCTACGATGGCAGCGATGGTTCTCCTCGGGTGCGTGTGCGCTCCCCTGGCGGCGACCGTATCGTACGGACAGCTGGTTGACGAAAAGGGCAACGCAGTCGAATCCGACACGTCCAAGCAGCAGAGCAGCGGTGGCGGCGGCTTCTATGACATCGTGTTCGGATCGGGCGTTGTCGGTATGCTTCTGTGGTTTGCCCTTTTCGCAGACGGTGCGGCGGCAATCTACTTCGCGGTCGACTGCGCGGTGCTCATCAAGCCGAGCAAGCTGATGCCGCAGCGTCTCATCTCAAACATCCAGGTGGCAATGGCCGAGGGCGATGTCCAGAAGGCGATAGATGCCTGCAAGAGCGAGCCGAGCTGCATGAGCAACATTCTCGGCGCGGCGTTCCAGCACGTCGAGGAGGGGTTTGACGTGATTCAGGAGGCGGTTACGGCGGCATCCGACCTTGAGCAGGAGAAGCTGATGCAGCGTCTCAACTGGATTGCCGTGTGCGGCAACCTCGGCCCGTCGCTTGGTCTGCTCGGTACGGTGCAGGGAATGATTCTTACGTTCGAGGCATTGGCTTCGGGTGGCGCGGGTGACGCAGCGATGCTCGCAAACTCCATCGGTCAGGCACTCTGGACGACGGCCGCCGGCCTTATCGTCTCCATCCCGTCTGTGGCGATCTTCTACACTCTCCGCAACAAGGCGAACCAGCTCATCCTCCGCATGACCGCAGTCACAATGGAGCTTCTGAACAATCTCCGCAACGTTGAGGTCGCGACCGAGGACGACGCCGCAGAGGCCGATGAGACGCCCGCAGAGGGCTGAGTTCCGGAAGGGAGCCTGTAGACAATGGCCCGCAAAGCACAGGAGAACCCGCAGCTCGACATGACGCCGATGATCGACGTCGTGTTTGAGTTGATCATCTTCTTCGTCGTCACGCTCACGCAGTGTACGGCGAAGGACGAGACTATCCGCCTTGAGGACGGACGCCACGGCATCGAACTCACGCCGGATGAAATGCCGCCTACGCAGATGACGGTGGATGTGGCGAGGAACGGCCGCATCTCGATGGGCGACATAACATTCACTCCGGAGCAGATTGGCCAGCGCGTGAAGGAGCGCAAGCGCAAGTTCGGCGAGTTTCCGATACTCATCCGCGCCGACAGGAATGCGCGCCACGAGGCTGTCGCCCGCGTGATGAACGCCTGCACCGCGAACGGAATCTGGAAGATTTCGTTCATGGCGATTCACGAGCGCAAGACGAAAGAATAAGGGAGTGCATTCAGATGGCACGCAAGGAACAGGACAATCCGCAGCTTGACATGACGCCGATGATCGACGTCGTGTTCGAGCTTATCATCTTCTTCGTCGTCACGATCAAGCAGGAAGACATCTTCTCGAAGCTGAACGCAAACCGTCCCGCGCCAGCCTCATCCTCCTCGTCTGAGGAGAACGACACGCAGGTCAAGATTGACATCGGATCAGGCGGACTTGTGTTCAACGGCCGTCTCATGACGCCGGCGCAGTTCGACCAAAGCGTCCGGGAGATTTCCAAGACTTCAAGGAACGCGATGGTTACGATTCGCTGCTCCATGGATTCCTACCACAAGTTTCTGGTGTTTGCCCTCGACACGTGCAGCAAGTACAAGATGTTCAACGTGTCGGTGTTTACGATATAGTCGGCAATGCCGTTCCCGCTCTTTCTGGCGCTTAAGTACCTCAAGCCGAAACGCTCGGTGACGTCCGTCATTACGTGCGTTTCGGTTTTGGGTGTCTTGCTGGGCGTTGCGGCGGTCATTATCGTCCGCGCCGTGATGACCGGTTTCGGCGATCTTTGGGAGCGGAAGATACTCGATTTCAAGCCGCACATTTCGATTGTGCCGTATGGTGCAGCCCGTGTGATAGGCAACGAGGATGATCTGGTGCGCAGGCTTGAGGCCGTGCCGGGCATCTTGGCCGTCACGCCGGAAATAGATACGCGCTGTCTGCTTGAGCATGACGGGCGCGTTTCCGCCCCTGTGGTGCTTGGAGTCGACTCCGACCGTTTCAGCCGTGCGTACAGGCTTGGCGTTCCACGATCCGGCACGTATGACCTTGAAGGCGATTCGATTGTGCTTGGCGTTGATCTTGCGCGGCAGCTTGGCGTGTGGACGGGGGACATGGTTACGGTCTATTCGCCAAAGACGCTCGTTGACAGGGATGAAGTTGTCCTGCCGGTGAAGTGGCGTGTCGCCGGGATATTCTCGTCGGGACAGCGAGACTACGATTCCGGGTTCGCCGTGGCGTCGTTGCCGAATATGCGCGATCTCATGGGGATGGATGCTGGAGGGGTGTTTGCAATCCACCTGAAGTGCGACAACCCTGCGGTGCCAGCCGAGTTCGACAGGGTGTGCGAGGATGTCCGGAAGGTGACTGACAACCGCATCATAACCTGGCGGGAGGCAGATCGAGAGCTGTTCAATGCGTTGGCGGTGGAGAAGAACATGACGGCGCTTCTGCTCATGCTCATCACTGTTGTCGCGCTCTTCTGCGTGATGAACACTCTTCTCGTGCTGACTGTGCAGAAGACGCCGGAGATCGGCCTTCTCAAGGCGTTGCGCTTCCCGAAGCGCCGGATCATGGCGGTGTTCATGGTGCATGGGCTTGTGCAGTGCACTGCCGGCGTAATCCTCGGTCTGCTGGCGGCATGGGGGGTGCTTGCGAATCTTCAGTCCCTTGTTGACAGGCTTGCGCATTTCGGGATAGAGGTGTTCCCCAAGGCAGTGTACGGGCTTGATTCGATACCGTACCGCCTTGTGCCTTCTGATGTCGTATGGGTTGTCGGCATCGTGTATGTGTTCGGTCTTCTCGCCTCGTTTGTTCCGGCGCTTCTCGCCGCCTGCAAGAATCCCGTGGATGCCCTTGGAAAGGCGTAGCCGGACATCTTTGATTTCGCGGACATCCATCTCCCGGATATGGTAGAATACGCCCCGTTTTGAAAAAGAGTTTCGATACAGTTGAAGAATGTCTCGCCGCACTTTCACGCGGTGAGATTGTTGTTGTGACCGACGACGAGGATCGCGAAAACGAAGGCGACTGCATCTGCGCCGCCAGATTCGCCACCACGTCGAACGTGAATTTCATGGCGACATACGCCAAGGGGCTGATATGCATGCCGATGTCGGCCGAGTGGTGCCACAGGCTTGACTTGCATCAGATGGTGGAGACGAACACCGACAACCATCAGACGGCGTTCACGGTGTCCATTGACGCCACGACCACTACCACAGGGATTTCGGCGGAGGAGCGTTCGATGACTGCGCTTGCCTGTGTGCGTTCCGGTGCAAAGCCCGAAGATTTCCGCCGACCGGGACACATGTTTCCGCTGGAGGCCCGCAGGGGGGGCGTGCTGAAACGCGCCGGGCACACCGAAGCGACTGTGGATCTGTGCCGTCTTGCGGGACTTGAGGAGGTCGGTCTCTGCTGCGAGATAATGAAGGACGACGGCACGATGGCGCGGTTCGCCGATCTTGAGGAGTTCACCGAGCGCCACGGACTCAAGTTCATGTCGATTGCCCAGCTGATTGCGTACCGCAGACAGAACGAGCGTCTCGTGGAGAAGGTTGAGGAGGTCGACATGCCGACGGCGTGGGGGCATTTCCGGCTTTCGATGTACCGTTCTCTCGTGACCGGGCTTGAGCATCTTGCGCTTGTGAAGGGCGATGTAACCGACGGCGGACCGGTGCTTGTCCGCGTCCATTCGGAGTGCTTCACCGGTGACGTTCTCGGCTCCGAGCGCTGCGACTGCGGTCCGCAGCTCCACGCCGCGATGGAGATGGTGGAGAAGGAGGGGCGCGGCGCCATCCTGTACATGAGGCAGGAGGGGCGCGGCATTGGCCTTGCGAACAAGCTTCACGCATACCGCAAGCAGGAGGCCGGCATGGACACCGTGGAGGCGAATGTGGCGCTTGGCTTTGCGCCGGATCTCCGCGAATATGGCGAAGGTGCGCAGATTCTCGGCGACCTTGGCGTCTCAAAGGTCCGGCTCATCACAAACAACCCCCGTAAGATCAGGGGACTTGCCGGATACGGCATTGAGATTTCAGAGAGAGTTCCTGTCGTGATTCCGGCGACGGAGTACGACAGGCGATACCTTGAAACAAAACGAGTGAAAATGGGCCATCTTCTCGATGGATCTTCGGAGTGAGCAAAATGGAAAAGACAGAAAAATGTCCGTGCGGCAGCGGAGCCGCATACGGTGAGTGCTGCGGGCCGATCCATGACGGAACCGCAAAGGCGAAGACGGCCGAGGCTCTTATGCGCGCAAGGTATTCCGCATATGCGGCGAAGTGCGTGCACTTCCTCAAGACATCCGGCGGCCCGGAGGTGCAGGCCGAGTTCGACGAAAAGGCCTGCAAGGAATGGGCGGAGATGTCCACCTGGAACGGCATCGACGTCCTCGGTGTGGATCGCGGCGGCGAAGACGATGACGAGGGCTATGTTGAGTTCATCGCGCACTATGCGGCCAAGGGCGAGGCCGTGGAGCACCACGAACACGCATACTTCAAGAAGATCGACGGCGAATGGAAGTTCATCGACGGCGAGATCGAGAGCGGCAGGCCGTATGTGCGCGAGGAGCCGAAGGTGGGCCGCAACGACGCCTGTCCGTGCGGAAGCGGCAAGAAGTACAAGAAGTGCTGCGGCAAGGGCAAGTAAAGCAGATGACTTGTCGCGAACTGGCATCCTGCATCGATCACACCTTCCTCAAGGCGGCGGGTGACGCGGATGCCATCGACAGGCTTTGCGCGGAGGCGCGGCGCTATCATTTTGCCTGTGCGATGGTAAACCCGTCCGAGGTGGTGAAGGCTGCGGATCTCCTTGACGGTTCCGGGGTGCGCGTCGGTACTGTGGTCGGATTCCCTCTCGGACAGAGCACCGTAGTCACGAAGTGCCATGAAGCCATGGAGGCCGTGCAGAACGGCGCTTCAGACATTGACTTCGTGCTGAACATACGCGATCTGCGCACCAAGCCGTCGGATCAGGTGCTGGAAGACCTTTCGCTGCTGAACCTTGCCCCGAAGAAGCTGAACGACGATGCGGTGACGAAGCTCATCATCGAATGCTGCTACCTCACTGACGAGGAGAAGGTGCAGGCCTGCCGGCTCGCAAAAAAGGCCGGATTCGATTTCGTGAAGACGTCCACCGGCTTCGGCTCCGGAGGCGCGACGGCCGAGGATGTTGCGCTGATGCGCAAGACTGTCGGCAAAGGGATGGGCGTGAAGGCCGCAGGGGGCATCCGCACACTTGACGATGCGCTCAAGATGCTTGCCGCCGGAGCGAACAGGCTTGGATGCAGCGCAGGTGTGGAGATAATGAACGAGTATGGGGCGAAGCCCCGGTAGTATCGGAGGAGTGAACATGGGCGAAATCAGTTTTGAGCCGCCTCGCGGCATGAGGGATTTCTATCCCGAAGACATGGCGTGGCGAAACAGGGTGTTCGATGCGTTTCGCGCTGCGGGCGAGGCTGCGGGATTCGTTCCGTATGACGCCTGCGTGGTCGAAAGCTACGAACTGCTTGCGCGCAAGGCCGGCGAAGAGGTGGGTGAGCAGATCTACCACTTCAACGACAAGAGCGACAGGCATCTTGCCCTCCGGGCGGAGATGACGCCTACGCTTGCCCGCATGGTTGCCGCCCGCCAGCACGAACTGCGCTTTCCGCTGAAGTGGAACACCATCGCCCAGTGTTTCCGCTACGAACGCTCCACAAAGGGGCGCAAGCGCGAGCATTACCAGTGGAACTGCGACATCATCGGCGAAGAGTCGGTGCTTGCCGAAGTGGAGGTTCTCGGCGCGGCCGTGGATGCGCTTCGCCGCATGGGGCTTACCAAAGACGATTTCAGGGTGCACGTCTCGAACCGTGCGCTTCTCTCGGAGCTGCTTGCTTCGAGCGGCATACCCGCCGACCGCCACGCTCAGGTTTTCCTTGCGCTCGACAAGCGCGGCAAGATGCCTGATTCCGAGATCGCCGCTATGCTTCGCGACGGCGGACTCGACGAGGCCGGCGTTAAGGAGACGTTCGCAATCATGGATCTGAAGTCGCTTGACGACCTTCCCGACGGCCCGGCGAAGGAGCGCCTTTCCGAGCTGTTCAGGCTTGCGGCGATTGCAGGTTTTGCCGAGTGCCTTGAGTTCGACATATCGGTGATCCGCGGTCTTGCGTACTACACGGGAATCGTGTTCGAGGCGTTTGACGTAAAGCGCGAGTTCCGCGCCATCTTCGGCGGCGGAAGGTACGACAACCTTCTCACGACGATTGGCGGCGATCCCGCAACTGCAGTCGGTCTTGGATTCGGCGACGTTGTTGTCACCGAACTGCTCAAGGCAAAGTTCGGCGCTGAGGCACCGTGCGCAAAGCGCGGCGTGTATGTGGGCTACATGTTCCCGGAGCAGCGTGAGGCGGCGATTGCCCTTGCGGCGCGGTTGCGTTCACAGGGTGAATGCGTAGACCTTGCCCTGAGGAAGCAGAAGCCGAAACAGTTCTTTGCCCACGCAGGCTCGGGCCAGTGCGCAAAGGCCGTCTTCCTCGGACCTGACGACATTGCCGCCGGCAAGGCCCGCATAAAGGATCTTGCGACGCGAACTGAAACGGAAATTGCCCTGTAACTTCGGTTGCGAAAGGAAGCGATGAAGGCCGGATGTCTTATAGGCATTGTATGTGCGCTGGCCTTATCCGCTGTATGCGACGAGACTGTGCGCTACAGGAAGACCGGATTGCGGGCGGCGTTGGACAACGCCGTCTCTGCCGCCGAAAAGACGCTGCAAGGTACGGAATGTACGCCAAAGGAGGCTCAGGAACTTCTTGAGCTTTCCCGCTACGTCGATTCGGGGACGCGCATCCGCTACCGCGCCTTCGCGGAGAAGTCCCTTGTGAGGCTGAAGGAGACAAAGGCCAACGATCCGTTTGTGAAGAAGGCGGCAGATGAACTTTCAGATCTGAAGCGTCTTGATGATGAGCTTCAGCCAATTGCGAACGCCCTGCCGCCCGCGCCCATGTTGCCGGTCGACGAATACAGATATCGGTTTCGATTCTTCTGGAACGCTCCAAAGGCGTACGACGCGCCGGGCAGGAACTGCAGGCAGTGTCCATCGTCGTACAATAAGATATTCGGAGGATACGGAAAGCTGGATATGGATGAGGTCGAAAGGATGCTCGTCGCCGCAATTCCGGATGCGCCGGACGATCTCTATCTGGAGTATTCGAGAAACGGAAACAGGTTAAACTACGAAAAATGCTGGCTGTCCCGCGAGAGACTGTTCGAGATGTTTGCATCCGCCGAGATTGCCGAAGGCAAGGGACGGTTCATTCCGAAGATTGTGGAGATGCTGGAGACGTTCTGCGCCCAGCGGTCGTGGGTGTTTCCTGCGCACGATGTGATGGAGCCTGGAGGGAACGGGAATTTCAGAGGCACATCGCAGAGTGTAGACCTGTTTTCGTCGGAACTTGCCGCGAACATCGCCTGCGGCATCGACCGGCTGCGCACAAAGCTGCCGGCGCACATCATCGAGCGCGTCAAGTCAGAGATGGAACGGCGGATATTCGCGCCGATTCGCAGGGAACTGCGTTTCCATCCGTCGCAGGGCGCGGTTTCGGGGGCGGAGGATTGCGCCGTTTTTCAGTCCTGGATCGACAGGGCGAGCAACTGGAACGCCGTCTGCTGGGACAATGTGGTCTGCGCAGCCCTTGCGATGCTTGACGATCCCGCAGACCGCGCATATTTTGTCAACGGCGCAATGAAGTCTGTGGACTTCTACCTCTCCGGCTTTTCCGATGACGGCTACTGCTCCGAAGGAATGGGATACTGGAACTACGGATTCGGGCATCACGTTCTGATGGGTCGGCTTCTCAAGATCGAATCCGGCGGAAAACTTGACATATTCACAAGACAGATTCAGCGCAAGATAGCGTCCTACGCAAAGAACTATGAACTCGCCCCAGGCATATGTCCGGCTTTTGCAGACGGGAACGGCGATCCATCTCAACTCATCCTTGGGCTGATGCGCGAAATATGGCCGGAAAGCGTAAGGTCGCCAGACGCTGTAACCGTATTCCCGAAGGGGCAGGTCTGGCTTTTCCGTGCAAAGTCCGGGCTGTCTGTTGCATTCAAGGGCGGCCACAACGGTGAACAGCACAACCACAACGACGTGGGATCGTACTATGTGGTCAACAACGGCAGGTTCGTCACCGGCGACCCTGGACACGAGCAGTATACGCGACGCACGTTTTCGTCCCATCGCTACGATTCTCCGATAATCAACTCGTACGGACATCCGGTGCCGACGGTTGGAGGCGCGTTGCAGAAGACCGGTGCGCAGTACCGGGCGCAGGTCGTGGCGCAGGAACTCGGGCGCGACAGGTGCAGCGTCTCCCTTGAACTCAAGGATGTGTACGGCGTCAATACGCTCAAGAGCCTTGTGCGCACATTCGTGTGGGACATATCCGGCAAGACGTTCACCGTTCGCGACCGCTTCAGTTTCACGGAACCGACACTTTTCGAGGATCCTTATCTTGCGTATGGCGACGCCACGTGCGCGCCGGAGATATCGGTCGTTCCTGCCGGATATTCGCTGAAGGAAGAGGACATTCCGAATCCTCACCATAACGCACCGCGCCGCATTGCCGTAGTTCCGTCGGCTCCAGTCATGGAGACGGAGGTGGCGTTCACGTTCCGTTCCGCTCCCTGCGCACCGTCCCTTTGAACGCTCTTGCCTCGCTGGTTTTTGTTTTGGCAATTGTGTCCTATTGAGAAAAAAAAAATCAAACTGATATAATCCACCGCTAAGCACTTGTTATGGATATGCGAAAGGAATGGGCAGAAAGATGTTCTTGTCAGTTCTATCCGGAAACATGGCGGCGGAATCCGTTTTCCGTTTGCATTCGTCAATGCGTAGGAATTATGTCACTCGCTTGATGCCATGTGTAATCCTTGCGATTTTTGGATTCATGGAATGTAGTGCTGCAACGCTTGGGCATTGGCGTTTCTTCATGACAAACATGGTGGACGGCGCATCGGTTCCGGCGGATGTCGTCTTCACGAATCTTGTCGACTCGTCGCGTCTGCCCGCAAGGCTGTACGCCGGTGCGAAGACTGACGAATATCCCGCATCGTACACGAATGTTGTTGATCGCAGATGGAACGCAATGCGCGATGGCAAAGAGGGGGCGATCATCTACAACGGAGGAATCGGCGCAGTGCGGACCTCCGGACATCCGGTGCGCCGGAATTCCTCGGATAGCATGAGCGGACGCATCGAATGTGCCGACGGGTACGGAATAGAGATACAGGATCCTGACGGATTGCTGAAACGGCAGACTTTCACGCTTGAACTCATAGTGAGAATCCCGACAAACGGATGGACGTATGTGCAGTCGGGACGGGCGCTTTTCTCTATGGCGTCCGGTACAGATGGCGGAGGACATTCGTATGTGATGGCGGCGAGGCCAAGCTGGAATGAGGTTTGCGGAACGATATCCGGCGTCGATGGACAGAAAGCCGTAATCAATACGCTTAGCACTGGCGGCACCGTGCTGCAGGAAAGTGAGTTCCATCACATCGCATTCGTGGTCGATGACGGCAAGTGGTCGCTTTATCGGGACTATGCGACATACCGGGCGAACATATCGTCTGATGGCGACATCGTATATGGAGATTCCGCAGCACCCTTGGTCATCGGGGCATCATCGATTTCAAATATGTCCGCGCAGATAGACGTAGCGGAGGTGCGGTTCTCCGATTCAGCCCTGTCTGTTGACGAGATGCTTCGATGCGACTTCACATATCGCGCAGAGCAGGATGAAGCGCTTATTCATCTTCCTTTCGACGGGACGTTCCGTTCATTGGCGTTCCCGGAGATGCTTTCGGATGATCCGAAGCTTGCCGTCAAGGCGGAAGGCGGGGATATCCCGACCTTCTCCAACGACGTGAAGGCGGAGACGTGCCTGACGTATGACCTGTCGGAGATTTTGCGCAAAGGAAATGCGCAGTCACTGCACTGTCCGTCGGGCGTAGTTTCGTGGACGGGCGCGAGGATGCTGTACGGGGAGCCGTCGTTCACCGTGGAGTTCTTCATCAAATGCGGTCTGCAGCAGGTCAGGACTTCGGTGGTTGCCGCGAGATCACACGTTGTCTACGGAAACACAAACCGCGACAGGGCATGGCAGTTCGGGTTTTCGCAGGACGGCAAGTTCTGTGTGCAGACTGACACGGACGTGGAGCGGACAGCGGCCAACCGGTTCTGGTACGTATCATGCGAGACGAACCTCGTCTCTGATGGACGTTGGCATCACATCGCGGCCACATGGCAGAATTCCGTTGATTCAGAAAATGGCGTTCAAAGCACAAACACGGTGATGACGCTGTATGTGGACTACAGTCAGGTTGACTGGACGAAGGCGCAAGGGACGGTGTTCTTCCGGAACGATGTCGACATTCCTCTGTACATCGGCGGCTATGCGTCGAATACGAATCCTCTTCTTGCCAAAAATCCGTTCAACGGCGAGATTGATGAACTGCGCATATCGAAGGGAGTGCTGCCAGTTTCAAGATTCATGTGCCTGAAGCATAGGCTTGGCCTTCGGCTGCACCTCAGGTAAACAGACAGATTGGCAATGGCGAAAGGGCGACATACATGAGATTGCATCGCATCGTGACGGCATTTGCGGTTGTGTCCGCAGCCATATGCGGCGCAGATGCCGGAGACGGAGCGCGTGGCGAAGATGTCAGCGCAAAGAATCCGCCGCCGTTGAAGTATGGGTTCCGCGATCCGCTCCCGAAGGTCAAGGGCTATGCGCCGGTAGTCTCGATGGACGATTTCACGATTGAATTGCGCGATGGCCTGATACTGCGCAACGGCAGGCCGTTCTTTTGGGTTGGCAACGGATGCGATCTTGGGTCTGGACATTCGACTCCCCTCGGTCTTTGGCTGGCGCGTCTTGCCGGGCAGACGTATGTCGTAGTGCCGGATGGTGCGTCGTTCAACCCAAAGTACGCAGACGGAACGCTAACGGTGGGCGGATGCTCGATTCCTGCGGGAAACCGTTCGTGGGTGCGCGAGGCCGAACGGCTCGGCATGGTTGTGCAGTCGACGGTGACGTCCCGGTATTTCAAGTGGAGCGAGATGCGCAGATACACAAAAGACCATCCTGATTTCGCGGACATCCACTACAACGCCGGACACTATCTATCAATAGACACCGGGTACGAGGCGGGGCGGCGGATTCTATCCGCGAAGCGCCGCGACGTGTTCACGCAGTTCGAGGACGATCCGAAGTATCTTGCGGAGTTTGCCCGCGAACCTGGTCCGGAACCGTGCAACAGACGCATCTGCGCCGGTTTCGTTCAGGCCATGGAGAGGAAGTACGGCAGCATAGACGAAGCCAACCGGGCATGGAGGACTGAATTTGCCGGCTGGAGTGAAGTTCGTCCGCCGCATATTCCTGACGACGCCGTGATGGCGAGCGGCTATGTGCGCAAGCGCGAACTCCGCCGCAATGCGCTTCGCGACCGCTACGAGATGTACATGGACTGGCTTCGGTTTGCGCAGAGGGACAACATGCGGAACTTCGCCGCAGAGGTTGCGGACGTCAGGCGGTCGAACCCCAAGATACGCCTTACGGTGGACGTGCGCGGCCACATGGACGACTGCGACAGCTACATGCTGTACGACATCAACGCCGTCGACGGGCTTGTGGATTACTTCTCCATCCACAACGGCTACATTGCGTACCGCTACAACAATGAGCGTTATGACGAGAACATTCTCCGCATCTCCACTGCGTTTCCGCTATTCAAGTACAATTTCTTCAGGGCGAATACGCGCCACCCGATATGGAACGGAGAGGACATAGCGAGTGTCGTCAGATCTGCCGCCTCCACGCCCGAGGCCATGCGCCGCAACGATCTTGCGAGCCTGATGGAAGGGGACTGGGATTTTCGCCGCGACGATGCGAAGGAGTGGGACAGGATTGCCGTTCCGCAGGCGTGGGATGAGACGGACAGGTACAAGGGCTATTCAGGGACGGCGTGGTATCGCAAGAGATTCACGGTAGGGGTACAGTACGGCGACGATTTCGCGGACGGAAGCCGCAGATTCTTCTTTGCCGGAAGAGGCATGGCGCAGCAAGGAACTGTTTGGCTTAACGGCCACATGGTTGGTGAGGTTAAGGGATGGAACACGCCTTTCAGGTTTGACGTAGGGGCATATCTCAATTTCGGCAGGGAGAATGAACTTCTCATCCGCTGCGACGGGAACGGCGGTTTCATGAACGGTCTTCGCGGCGTCTACCACATACTTGCGGGCGATCAGTCCGGCGAGGCTCTGCCGTTTGGGGAGAAGGAGCACAAGGCAATGCTCTGGGGATACCTCATGCGCGGTTCATCCGCCGTCAGTCTATGGAACTGGACTGGCGATCCGCTCAGGGTATATATGCCGGAACTTGTTGCGAAGCTGGAGGAAGTGGCGGAGTTTGCGCTGCCAGATCTGCGGCGTCAGCACCGTTCGCGTGTGGCGCTCCTCTATCCATATCTCTATGCGCGTGGTCTTCCCGTCGCATCCTGCATCGAGCGCGGCAGAGTGTGGGTCGATTGGTACAACGCGGCGATGTTCAGCGGCGTAGAGCCTGATGTGGTCAGCGAGGAGACGTTTGTCTCGCGGGTCACGCCGGAGGACTACCCGCTGCTTCTTGCGCCCGCCGCCGCGCTTGTGGAGGAAAGGACGTATGCCCACTTCAAGGACTATCTCGCGAAGGGCGGAGCAGCCATTGTGACAGAGGATTCCTTTGCCCGCACATACGACCGTTTCAGGGAGACCGACGTTGGCGCGTTGCCGGGAAAGAGGATTGTCGTCGACGGGTCGCTTTCGATGGAAGACCTCAAAAAGGCCTTTGCGCCGCATCTCCCGGCGCCGGAGGTCGTGTTTGACCGGAGTTCGCCGATTGAGTGCAACCTGGCCGGAACTGATGACAGGAAGGTTCTGCATTTTCAGAACTGGGATGGACGCGACCATGTTGTGCCATTCACACTGCCGGACGAAGTAAGGGGATGGTCGTTGGCGCCGCTTGAGGGGAAGTTTGACGGATGCAGGGTTGTTCTGCCGTCGCAGGGAACTGCTGTGGCCATACTTTCGAAAGACCGTTCGTACCGGTGGAGGTTGCCGGAGAAGGCCGCGAAGAATGCGGCGGAGCTGAAACGCATCGCGGCTCTGAACGTGAACCGTCCCGATGCGGTGAAGCGTGCGCTCTTTGCCGCGCCGGTCGGCAACCGCGGCCCATATACCGGAAAGGCTCTCTATCCACGCATAGTCGAGTCGTTAACGCTGAACGGCTACGCTGTGGACGAACTTCATCCGTCCGAATGGACGAAGGATGCGCTGGCGAAATATTCGTTTGTTGTCCTGTCGGAAACTCAGTCGTTCCCAGTGAAGGACGTGATCGGAGCGCCGATGATCACGAACCTTGCGGAGTGGGTGAAGGGGGGTGGCAAGGCGCTCATGATGGGATATACCGCATCTACGCTCAACGCCGCCGCCCACATATTCAGGAAGGGCGACATGAAGCCGTTTGGATTCAACGGAGTGGGGGCGCTCGCATGGAGCGAGAAGTACGCGACATTTGGCGATCCCGCGCAGCTGACGACGCCAAACGTGACCGGCCCGCTATCTGATGGCGTCAGATCGGTTGTGTGCTATGCTGCCGCGCCGCTGCTTCTCCTGAAGGATTCACCGCTCAAGCCGGTTGTGTCGTTTCCGTCCGATATCAGCGAAGCGGCATCAGGCAGACCTGTGGTTGCAGCAGGTGAGATCGGCAAGGGACGGCTCGTAGTGTCGTCCGATGCGCTTCTCTTCCAGCCCTCACGCATTGAATGCGCCGACAACGCCCGTCTTCTGGAGAATGTGATTAACTACCTGAAGTGAACACTCCTCCGCAGCGTCAGGGCTTGACGCGGCGGAGGATGAGGTGGTCAATCAGCGATAGCTTGTCGCTTTCGTGCGCTGATGCATAGACTTCGTGCCAGTTGGGATCTTCGGGAGGTCTGTCCGCAAGGATGTAGAAGTCCTTCAGCATGTAGTTACTGTGTCACGATTCCGGAAAACGGAACAGTTAAACCTCAAATTGCTTCTTGAAAAAAAAAATCAATATGAGATAATTGTTAGCGTTCGTTTCTCTTAAGGGATACAAGGAGCGCTGATATGTCTCACAAAGAGTTGGCATTTGCGTCGATCGCCATGCTGTCGCTTGCGGCGGCGGCGTTTCCTGCGCCGGAAATTACTCAAGTCTTCACAAGCGTCACGCAGGGACGGCATGCAAGGGTCAAGGTCGACTACCATGTCAGCGAGGCGGCGATTGTCTTGTGCGACGTGATGACGAATGTTGCGGACGGCGTATATGCGTCAGTTGGTCCGGAGCGGCAGATTGCGTTCGTCGGCGACGTGGGACACAAGGTCGAGGCAGGCGACCGGAGCTTTACCTGGAAGGCCGGCGTTGATTGGCCGTCCAACAGAATCGCCGACGTCAAGGTCAAGCTTACGGCCTATCCGACGAACCGTCCGCCGCCCTATCTCGTCATCGACCTTTCTCCGTCCGCCGCAGAACGCTATCGCTATTATGCTTCGGCGGAGATGATTCCGGGATTTCCGGAAAGCGATGTCTACCGTACGCAGAAGCTCGTGATGAAATTCATTCGCGCCAAGAACATCCCATGGACGATGGGTGCATACGGGGAGACGGCATCATATTGGAACGAACAGCCGCATGTCGTCAGGCTGCGGTCGAATTACTGGATGGCGGTGTTTGAAATGACGGTCGGACAGCGCGCGTGGTTCTCCGACGGAAATGCGGACGACAGGTCCAACACGACGCCGCTCTGCCGCTTCGGCACGTACAACACCCTGCGCGGCGAGGAAGCCTTGTATCCGTCCGATCCGTCGTCCGACTCCGTCCTGGGGAGACTCCGCGCCCGAACCGGAATACCGCTTGACCTGCCGAGCGAGGCGCAGTGGGAATATGCCGCCAAGGCCGGACATGGCGAAAACCTTTGGGGTGACGGAAGCGAGATGACGGACTTCAACCTGACGAACGGAGTCGGATTGGCGGTTTGTGCATACACTGGCGCCGCTGTTGCGCGCGGCGGGCGGCATCTGCCAAACGACTTTGGGCTTTATGACATGATGGGCAACGTCAAGGAGGCCTGTCTCGACTGGTACCAGGAGGACATTTCCTGGAACACGAATGGCGTCGTCAATGCACAAGGCTCGTCTCTGGCTGACGGCATCACGGCAGGAGCGTGGCGCGTCTGCCGTGGCGGGTACTATGCCGCCGCGACGGCTGATCTGCGGCCATCAAACCGCAACGGCGCACAGCCTTCGGGCAATTTTGTCGATGGGTTCGGGTTTCGGGTCGCAACAACGTTTGGACTTGAATGACAAGGAGGGCGGACATGACGAAAGCATTTGCCACATTGTGCTGCGCGACGCTGACCGGGATGGCGGTTGCGGCACCGGATGTCTCCGGCGTCTCGTTCAGCGAACGCGGGGATGAACTTGTCGTGAACTACACGCTCTCCGAAGATGCGATTGTGGTGGTTGACATACAGACGAACGTGACGGACGATGCCTATGTCTCCATCGGCGGCGAACGGCAGTGGACGCTTGACGGCGACGTCAACAGGCGCGTGAATGCAGGCGCTCGTTCGTTTGCGTGGACGCCCAGCTCGGATCTGCCTGATTGCGATGTGCAGCCCGCGAAGGTCAAGGTTAGGTTCAGCGTCTATGCGGACGGTACGGCGCCGGACTACATGGTCGTTGACCTTTCTCCCTCCGCCACGGATCGCGTGCGCTACTACCCGAATGTGGAATCGTTGCCGGGCGGTCTGCTGTCCAACGGTTCGTATCGAGCGTCGAAGATTGTCATGCGGCACATCTACGCCAAGGATGCAGAATGGGTGATGGGGTCTGTCGGCGAGGGCAAGCGCGGATCCAATGAGAGCGCCCATCGCGTGACTTTTACGAACGACTACTGGATGGCCGTCTTCGAGATGACGTTTACGCAGGCTTCCCGCTCCGGTTCAGGCGTGTACCGCAACGTAAAGCCGCACAAGAACGCGCCGTGGAACGTCATTCGCGGCAATGCGTCTCAATGTTCATGGCCCGCAAAGCCGTCGGATGCTTCAATCATCGGCAAGCTTCGCACGGCGACTGGAGTTTCGTTTGACCTTCCGAGTGAAGCTCAGTGGGAGTTCGCCTGCCGTGCTGGGAATGGCGAGGGGCTTTGGAATGACGGTTCTCTCATCTCCACAGGCAGCGAGAACCTGGAGCGGTTGGCATGGTTCGGCAAGGCCTGGAGCAGCAGCAACGAGACGGCCTGCCGGATGGTCGGCTCGTTTGCCCCGAACAGCTGGGGACTGTATGACATGCATGGGAACAACTCCGAGTTCTGTCTGGACTGGTATCAGGCCGACATAGCCGCCTTGGGGGGCCGGGTGAATTCTCGTGGCGCATTTTGCGCCGACGGCACAACGGCGGGTGCCGAAAAAGTGGTGCGCGGCGGATCGTTTACGAGCCAGGCAGACGGCTGTCGTTCGGCAAGGCGCGATCGAAGCTCCCCCGACAGGTATATGCATGAAGTTGGATATCGGCTTTGCTCTTCGCATGGTTTCACGGAAGAGGAGGCGGAGGATTCGCTGTAAACGGACGGAGACGGAACAATGAAAAGATTATTTGTTGTTGCATTTTGCGTCATGTCGGTCATCGCATCGACGAATGGCGACGCACTGAGTGGCGTGAGCCTGTCGGAAAGCGGCGGCGTTGTGACCGTCGCGTATTCGCTCGCAGAAGACGCGATTGTCACGGCCGATTTTTGCACGAACGGCGTTTCCGTGGGCGGGAGCAGCCAGTGGACGCTGTCGGGCGACGTGCATCGTCTCGTCGTGGCCGACGGACGCCCGAAGCGCATCACGTGGAACGTCCGCAAGGACATCCCTGAAGCCGTCATTGAAAACGTCACCGTTGAACTGAAGGTGTGGGCGGAAAGCGATGCGCCGGATTACCTTGTCGCGGATCTGCTTGAATCGTCGGATTGCCGCATCCGCTATTTCCCGTCGGCGGATTTCATCCCCGGCGGCATTGTCTCGAATGCGGCGTACAGGATGTACAGCATCCCGTTCCGGAAGATAAGGGCGAAGGGCGTTGAATGGAAGATGGGCACGGATGACGAACTCGGACGCGAGACGATGGGCGGAATCGAGGATTCGCACATGGTTTGCCTTGACGCCAACTATTACATGGGTGTCTTTGAGTTCACCCATGCCTATGGATGTTCGGTCGGCATCGGGCGCATCGGCTATTTCAATGAAGAGAACGTCTGGAGATTCACGCCGCAGAACCGTCTTCCGTACGATGACTGGAGAAAGACGCTGCCGCCCGCGCCGCCGTCAGCCGGCTCGTCATTGGGCAAGATCAGCGGGCGCATCGGCTTGACGGTCGATTTTCCGACGGAGGCGCAGTGGGAGTTCGCCGCAAGGGGCGGATATGTGGAAGGAAAATGGGGAGACGGATCCGATATCGTGTCGACGGGGCAGGATTCCAATCTGGACCGGATCGCGGTCTACAAACATAACGAGAACTCCATGTGCGACACGGGGACGCGGAAGCCGAACGGCTACGGCCTCTATGACATGAACGGCAATGTCGCCGAGTACTGCCAGGACTGGTATCAGCCGGACATAAGTACGCTTGACGGTTCGCTTTGCGTAGACGCTGCGGACAGCACGAAATGCGCAAACGGCGCGGTCGGCACGAACCGCGTCGTGCGCGGCGGCTATTATGCCCAGGATGCGCGGTACTGCCGTGCGTCGAACCGGGCGCAGTACCGTCCAAACGAATGCAAGACGGAGGTTGGATGTCGGCTCATGACATATGCCAATCTCGGCGAAGAGGTTGCGCCGCAGTCCTTGGTCTCGACTGAATCGATCGCGGCCATTGACACGCATTGCGGCGGCAAATCAGAATCGGCCACCGGGTCTGCGGTCAATCTGCGGGCACGCCATTCTGCTGAGACGGATGCATTCGGCGTGGACACGCTGAAGACGTTTGGATCTGTGTTCACGATACGCTGAAAGGAAGTCTGCGATGCGCGATTCAATCATGGCAGTGGCGCTGTTGGCGGGAGTTGCGGTGGCGCCGGGTGGCGCATCATTTGCGGCCGCCGTTCCCAACGCAGCGGCTCTCGACAAGTTGTGGGTGCATCTTCTGTATGACGTGCGCCAGGACGATCAGTTCCAGAAGACGACGAACGTCATCGCGCAGGCGAAGTCCTCCGGCTACACCGGCGTCATCTTCGCGTCGTCGTGCCGTCTTGGACTGCTTCATCTCTGGAGCGAAGAAGAGCGGGAGCGCCTGAGGACGGTTCGCCGCCTCTGCGATGATTCCGGCCTCGAGATTGCGGTTGGAATGTGGTCTTTTGGCTATGCCAAGGAAACCTTCTTCCCGATCGATCCGAACTTGAGCGCCGCCGCCCCCGTGAACGGCACCCGCTACCGCGTGGCAGACGGCAAATGCGTTCACGTCCCTGCGCCGCCGCGCGAGCTGCTGGCGTCCCCTGGAGTTCTGCATTCGCCGAGAGCCGCGCAGGATGTGGCCGATCTTGTCGTTGCGGTGAAGCCGTGCCGGTCGTATCAGCTGCGCATCCGAGCCAGATCCGAGGGGAAGCATGAGGCGTGGCCGATTTCGGTGAGCGTCCGGCGGACAGACGCCAAGCACGATCACATCGAGACGCGAGTCTACAACGTGAAGACGGATGGCGGCGAACAGACGTTCGATCTGCATTTCGCAAGCCTTGCCGAACGCGAGGTGCGGATCGAGTGCCGCGGGTACAACCGGGTGTTCCACGGCCGTGCGGAATTGACGTCTATGGAACTTTCGGAGACGGAGCCGCGTCTGGTCATCCGCCGCCACGGCACGCCGATCACTGTGCGCAGCGAGAAGGCCGGCGCGATCTATGAAGAGGGGCGCGACTACGCCAGGATTCCAAAGGCGGATGGCGTCTGGCCGGGGCCGTGGAACCGGTACAAGTTTGCGGTCAAGCCGCTTCCCGGCGGACGCATCAAGGATGGCGACGAACTGTCCGTGGACTGCTATTGCGTGTTTCCGACCTGGGGAAAGTGGGTGAGCGCCTGCATGGCGGCGCCCGAGCTTGACCCGATCATGGAGGCGTCTGCCGCGGCGGTGGCGAAGGAACTGAATCCGAGGCTGTGGATGCTTTCGTATGACGAGGTGCGGATGGGCGGCGGTTGCGCAGACTGCCGCCGGATCGGTGACATGGCGCACATCTACGCCGAACGGGTGAAGAAGTCCATGGCGTTGATCCGTCGATTCCGTCCCGATGCCGAAATCATGATCTGGAACGACATGGTCGATCCGTTCTGCATGAAAGACGGTGGCGCGAACGCGGGAATGTTTTCGTCGATGAAAGGCGTGTGGGATCTGCTCCCTCCGGATCTCGGCATCGCCTACTGGACGTACGGAGAACGCGAAAAGGGCATGGCGTTCTTCTCCAAGGCGGGGCGACGCATCCTCGTGTGCGCCTACTACGATGAAAAGGTGCTGAAGCACAGTCTGGAGTGGGCGGATCTCGCTTTGCGCACGCCCGGCACGGACGGCATCGCCTACTGCACGTGGGGCGGCAACTGGGCGCTTCTCGGCGCGTTCGGCGACATGGTGCGGCAGAAGCGGACAGCTGCGCTGGAATAGAGACCTGCACAATCATGCGCTGTGCCATAATGGCACGACGAGGATTGCTTGAGACTGGATTGATGCACAAACAGCTGTGTTTTTTGTGCTATCCAATTTTCATCGTCTGTCATTGCTGTTTGGCATGGTGATTGCTTTATCATTGTGATGAAGGAGACAAGACAATGAACGAACAAGCAAATCCAATCGAAGAGGATACGAAGAATCCTCTGCAGAAATTCGGTGACGACCTTACGGCGCGTGCGCGTACCGGCAAGCTTGATCCGGTGATTGGCCGCGATACGGAAATTCGCGACGTTATAAGGATTTTGTCCCGCAAAACAAAGAACAACCCTGTTCTCATAGGTGAGCCTGGCGTCGGAAAGACCGCAATCGTCGAAGGGCTTGCGCAACGGATAGTGAGAGGCGATGTTCCGGAGGGACTGAAAGACCGTACGGTGTTCTCGCTCGACATGACGGCATTGATGGCAGGTGCGATGTACAGGGGTCAGTTTGAGGAACGTCTCAAGGCTGTCCTCAAGGCGATAAAGGAATCCGACGGAAAGATAATCCTTTTCATAGACGAGATACACACAATCGTCGGAGCAGGCAAGACCGAGGGAAGTTCAGATGCCGGCAACATGCTCAAGCCGATGCTTGCGCGCGGCGAGCTGCATTGCGTCGGCGCGACGACACTTGATGAATATCGCAAGTACATGGAGAAGGATGCCGCGCTTGAGCGCCGCTTCCAGCCGGTGCAGGTGGATCCGCCTACAGAGGAGGATTCCATTTCCATTCTGCGCGGACTCAAGGAACGGTTCGAGAAATACCACAATGTCCACATTCAGGACGCTGCACTGGTCAGTTCGGTGGTGCTGTCGGCGCGGTACATACAGGATCGCTTCCTGCCCGACAAGGCAATCGACCTGTTGGACGAGGCCTGCGCATCCATCCGCACGGAGATGGATTCCTGCCCGGCGGAGCTTGACGAGATATCGCGTCATGTGCGCCGTCTTGAAATTGAGGAGATTGCTCTCAAGAAGGAGAAGGACGACGCATCGAAAAAACGTCTTGAGGAACTGCAGAAGGAACTAGGCGGGCTGAAGGTCAAGGCGGACGCGATGACGGCGCAGTGGAAAAGGGAGAAGGCCGCACTTGAGGAGGTGCGCAAGATTCGTGCCGACATGGATAGCGCAAAGGTCCGTTACACGCAGGCCCTTTCGCGTGGCGATAACGAGAACGCCGCCCGCCTGAAGTACGGCGTGATTCCCGAACTTGAGAAGAAGCTTCGCGACCACGAGCGTGAGATGCGCGAGACGGGCGGCAATGCGCTTCTTAAGGAGGAGGTTACGGCGGATGAGATCGCGGAGGTGGTGTCGCGTTGGAGCGGCATTCCGGTCACGAAACTCCTTGAAGGGGAGAGGGAAAAGCTTCTCAAGCTTCCCGAAGTGCTTCATCAGCGCGTGATCGGGCAGGATGCCGCCGTGGATGCCGTGGCAGACGCGGTTCTCCGTTCGCGAGCCGGAATCAAGAATCGGCAGCGTCCTGTAGGTGCATTCCTGTTCCTCGGTCCCACCGGGGTCGGCAAAACGGAACTCGCAAAGGCGCTTGCGGCGGAGCTGTTCGATGACGAGGCTGCGTTTGTCCGCATAGACATGAGCGAATACATGGAGAAGTTTGCGGTGAGCCGTCTCGTCGGTGCGCCGCCGGGATATGTCGGATACGACGAAGGCGGACAGCTCACTGAGGCCGTGCGCCGCAAGCCGTACTCGGTTGTGCTGCTCGATGAGATTGAAAAGGCGCATCCTGACGTATTCAACCTTCTGCTGCAGGTTCTCGACGACGGTCGCCTCACAGACAGCCATGGCCGTACGGTCAGCTTCAAGAATACGGTCGTGATAATGACATCCAACGCGCCGAGAGACGCCTTGAAGAGTCTGTTCCGTCCGGAGTTCCTGAACCGGCTTGACGAAATACTTGAGTTCAAGGAACTGACCGCAGACCAGATAAAGAAGATCGTCTCGCTGCAGCTGAAGGACTTTGCGAAGCGGCTCGCCGAACAGGAGCTCGCGTTCGAGATCGACGACGCGGGGCTGGAGCAGCTTGCCAAGGACGGATACGATCCGGCGTACGGTGCGCGTCCTGTCAAGCGCGCCATCCAGCGCGAGATCGAAACGCCTGTCGCAAAGGCCATAATAGCCGGCAGATATCCGCCGGGATCGACGGTGAAGGTGTCGGCAGACAACGGCTCGATCACGCTCAGCTCTGTCTGAGGTGCGATGTTGCCGCAATGTGCGGAGACGGCGGCCTTGTGCAGGAACGGCAAAAATGGCGCAGACAAATCAATGTCTGCGCCAGTATGGTATAATGCTGTACATAAGCAAAGAAACATAAGGCATCAGATGACACTGTTTGAAGAACTCGCTGCGCGTGGCCTTGTCGAAGCCACGACTGATCCGGAAATCGCAAAGCTGCTCGAAACTCCGCAGACCGTGTACTGCGGCTTCGATCCGTCGGCTGCATCGCTGCAGGCCGGGAATCTCGTATCGATAATGATGCTGCGCCGTCTTCAGCTTGCAGGGCACAGGGTGATAGCGCTTGTTGGCGGCGCAACCGGATTGATCGGCGACCCGTCCGGGAAAAGCGCGGAGCGCAACATGCTCACGCTCGACAAGGTGGCGGAGAACAAGAAGGGCATCCGCGAGAACCTTTCGCGCATCCTCGATTTCGATGGGCCGAACGCTGCGGTGATGGTGGACAACTACGAGTGGTATTCCGGGCTTTCGGCGATTGAGTTCCTGCGCGACGTGGCCGTGAACTTCCGTGTGCCGCAGATGCTTGCGAAGGAGTCTGTCAAAAAGCGGCTTGAAGCCTCCGAGGGCGCTCTCACGTTCACCGAGTTCTCATATCAGATACTTCAGGGCAACGACTTCCTGCATCTTTTCGACAAATACGGATGCACGGTGGAGGTCGGCGGCGGCGACCAGTGGGGCAACATCACGGCCGGCACGGATCTTGTGCGCCGGATGCGCGGAAAGACCGCATACGGACTTACGTTCCCGCTGCTTCTCGACGCAAGCGGCAAGAAGTTCGGGAAGTCCGAGGGCAATGCGCTCTTCATGGATTCGTCCATGACGTCGGTCTACGACTGGTACCAGTATTTTCTCCGGGCGGCGGACGAAGACGTGATACGCTACCTGAAGGTGTTTTCGCTGAAGTCGCTTGAGGAGATCTCCGCCCTTGAGGCGCAGATGAAGGCCAACCCTGAAGCCCGCATTCCGCAGAAGGCGCTTGCGGAGGAGCTTACGCTGCTTGTGCATGGCGAAGAGGGGCTGAAAACCGCGATAGGCGCGACGCAGACGCTTTTCGGCGGATCGGTCTCCGGGAAGAGCGCTGACGAGCTTGAGACTATCTTCAAGGACGTAAAATCAGCGTCGCTTGCAAAGGCCGAGATAGTCGGCAAGCCGGTGTTTATGGTCGCCGCCCAGGCTGGGATGTTCAAGTCCAACGGCGAAGCCCGTCGGATGGCGCAGCAGGGCGGGCTTTCCCTCAACGGCGAGAAGGCGGACGACAAACGTACGTTTGCGGAGAAAGACCTTGTGGAAGGCCGTGTCGCGGTGCTTCGCAGCGGCAAGAAGAACCACTTCCTTCTTAAGGTGGCGTAGACGTGTCGCTCAGCATCGGCAAGAAGGGCGTTTTCTGCGCAGTCGCCGCAACCGTATCGGCGCTCCTTCTCTGGGCGGCGTATCCGCCGCATGGTGAGACGTTCGCCATACTTGTGGCTCTTGCGCCGATGCTTGCGCTCGTGCGGTTTGCGACTCCGTCGCGGAGTGCGCTTTCCTGCTTCGGATTCGGTCTGCTGTTCTGGACGCTGACGCTTTCTTGGATGCCGGCCATAGTGAAGAACAACGGGCCTTGGCCGCTCGTCGTTCTCGGATGGTTTGCGCTTGCGGCGGCGTGTGCCGCCTACTTTGCGCTGTTTGGCTATCTTGCGGCGATGCTGTGGCGCAGATGCGCGGCAGGGCGGATTCCGTCGATTGCGTGCATCTTCGGCGAGGCCGCCATTTGGGCCGTATGCGAATATCTGCGGGCTACGCTGTTCACCGGATTTGCGTGGAACTTTCTCGGCACGGCGTTTGCGGCATTGCCGTCTTTTGCGTCGCCGGCGCGTTTTGGCGGCGTATATCTCGTGTCCGCGCTTGTCGTCCTCATGAACGGCGTGTTTGCGACGCTTCTGATCCGCATCTTCGCGCCGATGTTCGGCGTCCACGGCGACGGCGGCGGTTCGCGTCTGCGCAGACGGCTTGTCCAGATCGGTGAAACCGGCTTTCCTCTGCTTGCGATACTGGCCTGCCTCTGCGTCGGGAACAGGCTGGTGGCGGAGTCCATGCGGCTGGAGGATTCTTCATTCGCGGTGCGCATCGCGCTCGTGCAGAGAAACGCGCCGTGCGTGTTCAAGTCGGGAAGCCGCGAGGCCCCGTACGACGCATTCCGGCGTTTGGTGGATGTCTCGGCGGCCGCGAAGCCGGACATCGTGGTGTTCGCCGAGTCGGCGATGGCCGAGTTCGGTGCGGTTCGGTCATTTCGTGCGCAGGATGTGGCCAACGATTTCATGGCGCGTTCCGGTGCAAGGGCCTTGATAGCCGGTGGGGATGACGTTGTGTCGAACCGCACATACAATGCCGCCGCGATGTATTCGTCCGCAACTGGAACGGTGCAGGTGTACCACAAGCAGCATCTTGTTCCGTTCGGCGAGTACATACCGTTTGACAAATGGATTCCGGCGCTTCAGCGGCTGTCTCCGATCGGCGTCTCGCTCCATGCCGGCAAACCGATGCTGTTCGAGTTTGTCGCAGCGGACGGGCGTAAGATGAAGATTGCACCACTCATCTGCTACGAGGATACCGATCCGCGGCTCGCAGCTGAGGCTAAGCGGCTTGGCGCGGATATGATCGTCCTCATAACGAACGACAGCTGGTTTTCCGACAGCGCGGAGGCGGAGGCGCACGCGGCGCAGGCGGTGCTGCGGGCTGTCGAAACGGGACTTCCGATCGTCCGCGTCGGCAATTCCGGCGTCAGTGGAGTGATAAGGCCTGACGGCTCGGCCAGATGGCTTGCCGACGGCGTGGGCCGTCCGCTGACCGATTCCCCCGGCGTGATGGTCGAAACGGTCTACCTGAGGTAGTGGAGATGGCGCAGGAAAGCGAATTGTTTCGTTCTGACGTAAACTACGATGTCGCCACACGCGACTTCAAGTACTACATCTTCGACTGGGACGACAACATCCTGCATATGCCGACCAAGATACACCTTGAGGAGCGCGACGCCGACGGCAACTGGCATCCGGTGGAGGTTTCCACGAGTGTGTTTGCGATAGTCCGGGCTGATGAAAGATACAGACTGCCGCCGGGCGGACGCGAAGAGGCTTTCAGGGAGTTCAGCGATGTGGTGGACGAGTCGGGCGACGTTTCGTTCATCCGCGACACAAAGGCTGCGCTCAGACGGGTGAAGGATGGCGAGAAGCCGGGGCCGAGCTTCAAGACGCTGCGCAAGACGCTTCAGGAGGGGCGCATTTTCGCGATAGTGACGGCGCGTGGCCATGCGCCGGAGACACTCCGCAAGGCGGTGAGGCTCTTCATCGACGAAGTGCTCACTCCGGAGGAGCGCGACGCCATGATGCGTTCGCTCAGGGGCTACAGATGGTGGCTTGACAAGAAGTCCGAATTCGGCACGGATGAAGAGGAACTGGACTACTATCTTTCAATGTGCCGCTACCACGCAGTGACCAATCCCGGTTTCTTCCAGCAGGTCAAATCGGACGGCGATTTCGGCGGCAAGTACGCCGAGGCTTCGTCCACCGAACGTCCTGAACTGGCGAAGGAGTTTGCCATCAGGGACTTTGTCGAACATGTGTTCCATGTCCTGAAGCGCACGGGCGGGTTGGGGCGTCAGGTATCCGTTGGGTTCTCCGACGATGACGCACGAAACGTCAAGGCGGTTTCGGATTACATAAAGGATGAACTCGTGAAGAGGTTCCGCGGGTTCAAGTTCGTGGTGTACGACACCTCGGACGCCATGCTGGACAAGGGGCGCAAGGTGACTGTCGCCGGGCAGCTTGACCTTCCTGGGTTCTGACCGACTGCGGTCTGTAAGGTATGGCTGCAAGTCATTTCCGCATTGAGGAAACGGGAAAGATAGGCAATGGGCAGAAGAAGAGGTGTGATGGTTGTGGGGACTGGCCTGATAGCCAGGTTCCACGCAAAGGCGGTGAACGCTTCGGAAAAGCTTGAGCTGAAGGGCTTTGCCGGAAGGTCGATAGAGAAGGCCGCAAAGATGTCCGACGAGTTCGGCGGAGTCCCGTTCATCGACCTCGATGAGGCATTTGCGGCGGACGGCGTCGGGATGGCCGTTGTCGCCACTGCGTCCGGTGCGCACGATGAGGCGGTGTTCGCCGCCGCAAGGCATCGCGTCCCTGTGCTTGTGGAAAAGCCGATTGCAATCACGGTGGAGCGTACGGACAGGATGATTGCTGCGTGCCGGGAGACGGGAACTCCGCTTGGATGCATCTTCCAGACGCGGTGGACGGAGGACTTCATGGCCGCGAAGGCTAAGGTGGAGTCCGGCGCGCTCGGAAGGTTGACGTACGGCGGCATTCGTGTTCCGTGGTGGCGCGGCGACGAGTACTATTCCGGATCGTCATGGCATGGTTCGTGGGACATGGATGGCGGCGGTGCTCTGATGAACCAGTCCATACACATGGTGGACTGGCTTGTTGCGCTCATGCCGCCGGTCGAGGATGTCAAAGCGTTCGCCGCGACGCTCGCGCATCCCATGGAGGCGGAGGATACGGTGTCGGCGGCAATCCGCTTCCGCGGCGGCGCGCTCGGTGGCGTATATGCGACAACTGCATCGTATCCGGGGCGAGGGAAGTCAATGGAGATAACCGGAACAGGCGGCACCATCGAGGTGGTTGACGGCGGGCACGGCGTTTCGCGTCCGGACGCATTGGACTACGCGCCGCATATGGCGTGTTTCGAGGCGTTTGCCGATTCGCTTGAGCCGGACGGTGTGCCGTATCCGATACCTGGAGAGGAGGCCCGCAAATCTGTGGAGCTGATAGAGCGCATCTACCGTTCTGCCGGGATGGCGGCAGGTTTTGCATCTGACATGAAAGGGAAAAACGCATGAAACTGACAATCATTCTTGCTGCATTGTGCAGCGTGTGCGCACAGATGTGTGCAGGGGCGGCGGATGTGCGCGTGGGGACGTACAACATCCGTCTCGCCACGGGGGATGTGGGGACTCCCAACGCCTGGGAGAGCCGCAGGCAGGATGTTGTCAATCTGATTCGCAAGATGGATCTCGATGCGTTCGGGTTGCAGGAGGTGCGGCCTGAGCAGGCGGCCTATTTCCGCGAACAGCTGCCGGAGTGGGCGTTTGTCGGCGAACATCGCGGGGCGGATCGCAAGTCGGACGAGGCGTCTCCGGTCTTCTACCGCAAGAGCCGGTTTGAGGCTTTGAAGAGCGGGACGTTCTGGCTGTCGGAGACACCTGACGTTCCGGGTGTGAAGGGGTGGGGTGCGGCGTGTCCGCGTGTCTGCTCATGGATGTGGCTGAAGGACCGCAAGACGGGCAAGACGTTCTGCTTTGCCAACACGCACACGGATCACGTGTCCGCGTTGGCGCGCAAGAACGGGATGCTGCTCGTCATTTCGCGGATGAAGGAGTTTGGCGGCAATGCGCCCATCGTCTTCACGGGCGACCACAACTGCTGCGAGGTAGAAGATCCTGCCGTCGCAGTCAGCAGGATTCTCGACAATGCCCTCTACGTGTCTCAGACGCCGCCCACGGGGTCGTGGCGTACGTTCTCGAACTGGAGGCATCGTGAGCATGAGGCTTTGATTTCGGATGCGCTCAAAGAGCCGAAGGATGTGCGCAACGCGAGCGAAGCGTTTGGCCCGCGCATCGACTACATTTATGTGTCGAAGGGTGTGAAGGTGAAGGCGTACGCCACGTGGAACGATGTGCGGCCGGGGACGAAGCTGTACCCGTCCGACCACTTCCCCGTCACGGCCGTCGTCGAGTTCTGACACGCACCGCACATGTAGGCATGGCGCAATGGCGCAGTGTCGTGATTCTTTATGTTTTTCAAGTCACTAAAAAGGAGTAAAGCAATGGTACAGGAATTGTTCAGAGTCAATCGTCGCAACTTTGTGATGGGTCTCGGTGCGTTTTCGCTCACCGGATACGGCATCGATCTCGCGCCGAAGTCCGACTTCAAGGGCAAGGTCGAGGGGCGGCGCCTTAAACTTGCTTCCGTCGGCTGTGGCGGCATGGGCGGCGCGGCGACGGATAGCCTGATCGCAGCCGGCTGCGATCTCGTTGCAATCTGCGACATCAATCCGTATGCGTTCGACAAGTGGGAGAAGAAGTACCCCGGCATTCCGAAGTTCACGGACTACC
>CAYTWE010000018.1:0-35880 GCA_964440985.1 uncultured Lentisphaeraceae bacterium
GTATTATACCACACCCTTCGGCGTGCCTCAAAGGAAGATGCACGGCGGCGATGAGCCGTACGGACGCAGTTTGCAAATTGTGGTATAATTGACGACAATTTTCTTTCGTCAAAATCAAAGGAGTACACATATGAGAAACATCGCCCTTGTGGCGGCGGGTTCGATCATCGCCGGATGCATCTCCGCACCTGAGGTGAAGTGCGGTTACCACTGCAAGCCTGCGGCGGAGGTCGCTGCCAACGCTGATGCCGACGGCTTTGTGCCGCTCTTCAACGGCAAGGATCTCACCGGATGGATCGGTGCGACCGGAATGTACGGCGTCGATCCCAAGGAGCCTGGCATACTGCAGTGCTTCCCTGACCGTCAGGCGAAAGGCCAGCCCGGAAATCTCTGCACGGAAAAGCAGTACAGGAACTTCGTTCTTCGCTTTGAGTTCTGTATGCCGGAGAACGGCAACAACGGCCTCGGCATCCGTATGCCCAACCCCGGCGTTGACTCCGCCTACGGCGGAATGTGCGAACTGCAGCTTCTCGACGACGGCGGAAGCCAGTACTACGACGCCAAGGCCGGGCAGGACAAGCTTCACGGCTATCAGTACACGGGAAGCGTGTACGGCATCGTTCCGAGCCGCCGCGACAATGTCGGCAAGCAGATCTGGGGCAAGGACAAGAACTTCACGGGAGGCGGATCCTACGTGAAGAAGCCCGGAATGTGGAACTTCGAGGAGGTTCGCGTAATCGGCAGCGAGATCGAGGTGTACCTCAACGGCGTTCTCATCACGAAGGCGGATGTGTCGAAGTTCAAGGGCGACGGCACCGACACGCCGGACGGCAAGAAGCATCCCGGCCTCCACAACAGGATCGGACACATCGGTTGGCTCGGTCACGGACACAACGTCAAGTGGCGCAACATCCGCATCAAGGAGCTTCCTGAGGATGCGAAGATGGATGCGGTCTGCCCCTGCGCCGTCAAGAAATGCCCAGAGGGCTTCACAACGCTCTTCGACGGCAAGCCTGAACAGCTCACCGCGAACTGGAAGGGCGTGACGACTCGTGAAGAGTTCGACAACCCGATCAAGCGCCAGGCGGCCACCGAAGGCAAGCGCGCCGACATGCAGAAGTTCGCCGATGAGCATATGCTCAAGCACTGGACGGTCGATCGCGGCGTCCTCCGCTTCGATGGATTGAAGGGCGGCTATTCGCTCGCCACCAAGAAGGACTACAAGGATTTCGAGATGTTCGTCGATTGGCGCATCGTCTCCGTGCAGGGCGATTCCGGACTGTACCTGCGCGGTTCGCCGCAGGTGCAGATATGGGATGCCCACAACCAGTGGCACATCGGCTCCGGCGGCCTGTACAACAACCAGAAGAATCCGTCCAAGGCCCTCAAGATCGCGGACAACCTTGTCGGCACGTGGAACACCTTCCGCGTCAAGATGGTCGGCGAGAAGGTGTGGGTGTGGCTCAACGGCGAGCTTGTGGTCGACAACACCACGCTTGAGAACTACTGGGACCGCAACCGGCCGATATTCCCGGTTGAGCAGATCGAGCTTCAGTGTCACGGCGACCCTGTTGAGTTCCGCAACATCTTCATAAAGGAACTCTGATCAGGTTCCGCGTGACTGAACCATGAGCGCATCCATGAAAAAAGAGACGAGTCAGTTCCTCAAGAAGTCATCGGGCGGCAAGCCGCCGTCCCGGAAGGAGATCAAGAAGGGCGGTCTCGGCGGCCGCGGCGTCCTCGCACTCGTCGGAACGCCGCAGCAGACGGCGAACGTGGATGCGTTCGGCGGCGCAAGGCCGCAGATGCCGGCGGTTTCGCGTCCGTCCGCCGCAGGGAACGGAGTCGTTGAGGTTGTCGCGGTCGACATCGAGCGAAGCCCGTATCAGGCCCGCGCCGAGTTTGACGCCGAGGCACTCAAGGAGCTTGCGGATTCCATTCGCGCAAACGGGATAGTTCAGCCGCCGGTCGTGCGCCGTCTCCCTAACGGGAAGTACCAGCTGATAGCAGGTGAGCGCAGGACGCGGGCGGCGATTCAGGCCGGGTTGAAGAAGATCCCCGTGGTTCTTGTGGACGCAAGTGACCGCAAGGCCGCGGAGATGGGCGTTGTCGAGAACATCCAGCGCAAAGACCTGAACGCGATTGAGGAGGCGGAGGGATATCGCCTCCTCAAAGATCAGTTCGGAATCACGCAGGAGGATGTCGCGGAGCGCGTCGGCAAGAGCCGTTCGGCAATAGCGAACTCCCTGCGCATACTTGAACTGCCCGACGAGGTCAAGCAGCTCCTGGCGCGTGGTCTGCTGTCGTCCGGACACGCGAAGGTGCTGCTCTCCGTGGAGGGCGAGCGCGACCGTACGCTTCTGGCACGCGAGTGCGTGGAGCGTTCGCTGACGGTGCGTGACCTTGAGAAGCGGGTGAAGAGGCTCACCCAGCCGGTTGTCGAGCCGAAGAAAGGTGTGCCTGACCTGCCTGAATCGTACGTGCGCAGCCTTGTGGAGGAGCTTCACAGGCATCTCGGCTGCGCGGTGCGGCTTTCAAGCGGAATGAAACACGCCAACGGCAAGCATACCAAGGGCGTTCTGGAGATAGACTTCCAAAGCAATGACGACCTTGACCGCGTGTTGAATCTGATGGGTGTCAAGCTGGATTGAAGAATACGCTCCCATCGCTGGTCGCAGCTTGCGGCATCCTGCTGTCCGCATCCGGGGCTCCAATCGTGTTCCAGGCGTCCGATGCAAAGGATGCGTTCGCAGTCGCCTCTGATTTCGTGCGGGACTGCACTCCGCGCGATGCCGGAACGATACGCGGACGGATAGCGGCGAACTGGCTGATGGATCGCGCAAGCCGCACAGGGGTTGATGCGTCCGTGGATCCGTTCCGGGCGGACACGCCGGACGGCGAGCGTGCGTTCGCCAATGTGACGGTGGAGTTCAAGGGCACAAGGGAGAATGCGCCGTGGATTGTGCTCATCTCCCATTTCGACACCCCGCCGAACATCGGCAAGGGCTTTCAGGGGGCGAACGACGGTGCATCGACGAGCGGTCTTCTCGTGGCTCTCGCCAACGCGATTCGCAGAGCGGGGCCGCAGCGCGACAACATTGCGCTCATATGGACGGATGCGGAGGAGTGTCGCGTAGCGTACGCGAAGAACGACGGGCTGCAGGGGGCGAAGCGCGCCGTCGCGCTGTTCAAGGAGAGAAAACGCGCCGTCAAGGCTGCAATCGGGCTTGACATGCTCGGTGACAGGGATCTTCACATCCGGATGCCGGCGAACGGGACGATGCAGCTCCAGAACGCAGTGTTCAAGGCGGCGGAACGCGCCGGGCTGCAGGGGCTTGTGTCGCTCGGCACCGACACCGTGAAGGACGACTTTTCGGTGTTCCTCGACGCCGGATGCCCGGCGGTCGATCTGATAGATTTCGATTACGGTTCCGCGCCAGGCAGGAACGACTACTGGCACACCGTGAACGACACCATGGACAAGATATGCGAGGAGTCTCTGCTGAAATCCGGAATGCTTGTCGCTGAACTGCTCAACATGTTGGAAGGCAACACGAAATGAACATCATCAAGATGATACTGGGCACCAAGAATGCCCGCGAACTGAAAAAACTCCGGCCGATAGTCGCCAAGATAAACCGCATCGAGGAGGAGTACCAGAAAAAGGGTTTTGCCGACGAGGACTTCCCGCGCATGACTGCGGAGTTCAAGAAGCGTGTGGCGGACGGCGAGTCGCTTGACGACATCCTGCCGGAGGCGTTTGCGCTCGTCAAGAACGCCTGCCGCCATCTCGTTGGGACGACCGAGGAGGTGTGCGGCCATGTGCTGAAGTGGGACATGGTCCCGTTCGACTGCCAGCTCATCGGCGGCATCGTGCTGCATCAGGGCAAGATCGCCGAGATGCAGACAGGCGAAGGCAAGACGCTTGTGGCCACGCTGCCGCTGTACCTGAACGCACTGTCCGGCAAGAACGTGCAGCTCGTGACTGTGAACGACTATCTCGCGCTCCGCGACGCATCGTGGATGGGGCATCTCTACAGATATCTCGGCCTTACGGTTGGCTGCATCCAGAACTCGATGGATTCGGCGCAGCGCCGTGAGCAGTACAATTGCGACATAACGTACGGAACGAACTCCGAGTTCGGCTTCGACTACCTCCGTGACAACGGCATGGCCGTGCAGCCGGAGCAGGTCGTGCAGAACGGACACAACTTCGCCATCGTGGACGAAGTGGACTCGATCCTCATCGACGAGGCGCGTACGCCGCTCATCATCTCCGGCCCGGCCACGGTGTCCACAAGTGCGCAGTACACCGCCCTCAAGCCGCTTGTCGAGTCCATCGTGCGCATCCAGACCCAGCAGTGCAACGAGCTCGTCTCGCAGGCGAAGAAGGCCCTTGCCGACGGCGACACCGAAGAGTGCAAGCGCAGGATATACCAGGTGTACCACTCCATGCCGAAGCACAAGCAGCTGCTGCATATGTTCGAGGATCCGAACGTGCGCAAGCTCCACGAGGACGTGGAGATGCAGATGCTTTCCGAAATGCGCAAGCAGGAAGGAATCTCCCTGCGCGAGAAGCTCTACTTCACTATCGACGAGCGCACCCGCGAGGTCGCGCTGACCGATCTCGGCTGCGACAAGATGAATCCGCAGGATCCCAGGATGTTCGTGATCCCGGATCTTGCGGCGGCGATGAGCGAGCTGGACGGCGACAAGTCCCTTTCCGAACAGGAGCGCATCGAGCGCAAGCGCGACATCCAGTCGTCGTTCATGGAGAGGTCTCAGCGTGTGCATGTGGTCGATCAGCTCCTCCGCGCATACTGCCTCTACGAGCGGGATGTGGACTACGTTGTGCAGGACAACCACGTCTACATCGTGGACGAGTTCACCGGGCGCATACTTCCGGGCCGCCGCTGGTCAGACGGCCTTCATCAGGCGGTCGAGGCCAAGGAGGGCGTGGAGATCGAGAAGGAGAGCCAGACGCTCGCAACAATCACGATCCAGAACTATTTCCGCCTGTATGCGAAACTCGCCGGCATGACCGGCACGGCAGAGACTGAGGCACGGGAGTTCAAGGACATATACAAGCTTGGCGTAGTCTCCATACCCACGAACCGGCCTGTGCGCCGCGTGGACGGCAACGACCAGATATACCGCACGCAGCGCGAGAAGTACAAGGCGATCATCGCCGACGTGACCGAACGACACGCGAAGGGGCAGCCCATCCTGCTCGGCACCATGACGGTGGACACCTCGGAGGTGCTTTCCAGAATGCTCAAGCTGGCGCACATCCCGCACGAGGTGCTGAACGCGAAGAACCACGCCCGCGAAGCGGAGATCGTCTCGATGGCCGGACAGAAGGGCGCTGTCACCATCGCCACAAACATGGCGGGACGCGGAACGGACATCAAGCTCGGGCCAGGCGTTGTGGAGCTTGGAGGTCTTCATGTGCTTGGCTCCGAACGGCACGAGTCACGCCGCATCGACAGGCAGCTTCGCGGACGCTGTTCGCGTCAGGGCGATCCGGGATCATCGCAGTTCTTCATCTCGCTCGAAGACCAGCTGATGCGCCTGTTCGGTTCGCAGAAGCTTTCCGGCATCATGCTCCGTCTTGGCCTCAAGGAGGGCGAAGTCATGGAGCACCGCTGGCTGAACAAGTCGGTGGAGACGGCGCAGAGGCGCGTGGAGCAGCAGCATTACGCGGTGCGCAAGCGTACGCTTGAATACGATGACGTGATGAACAAGCAGCGCTCCATCGTGTATGAATTGCGCGGAACGATACTGCGCGGAGACCAGGCCGCCGTCCACAACACGATCCTGGACGTCATGAACGACCTGATCCTCACGCAGGCGGAGAAGTACCTCTTTGACGCCAAGGACGGCGACCTGTCCGCGTTCTCGGACTGGCTTGGAGTCACGTTCCCGATTACGGTGACGGACGAAGAGCTGAAGCCGCTCATCGGACAGCCCCAGGCGGCGGGCGAACTTGTGATGAAGCGCGTGGAGGAGGCATATGAGGCCAAGTGCGCCGTGGAGGATCAGCAGGTTCTCCCGTACATGGAGCGCGGCGTGTTCCTCGATGCGATTGACCGGCAGTGGCAGGACTATCTCCGTGCGATGGACGACCTGCGCCAGGGCGTGAACCTCCGTGCGTACGGGCAGCGCGATCCCCTCATCGAGTACAAGCGCGAGGCGTTCCACATGTTCGAGCAGCTGATGAACGCCATCAAGACGGAAGTCGCGGTCGGTGAGTTCCGGGCCGCAACGGCGCGGACAGTGCGCAGGATGTTCGCCGCCGCCCGCACGAACGCCGACCAGTTCGATGCGCAGAGCGAAGGCGGTGCGGATGCCAACTCCGCCGCCGCCCAGAATCCGCCGCGCAAGAGCGCAGACCCTTCCGCGCCCGTCTCCGCGAAGGAGGCGTTTGCGGCGCTCATGGGCGTATCCCCCGACAGGGTGCAGCAGGCTGCGCCGCGTGGCGGTGCGCAGCCTGCCGGCCCGGCGTCTCAGGGAGCCGCGACCATGCCGCGTGTCGGCAGGAACGATCCTTGTCCGTGCGGCAGCGGGAAGAAGTACAAGAAGTGCTGCGGACGGAATCTGTTCTGACGGGAACAGTTCCGCCGCGCCGACGGCCTGTCAGCGTGAAACGCCATGAACGAGCTGGCGTCGATAGTTGTCGTGGAGGACGATGCGGTAATCCGCACCGTCCTTGAGATGGCGTTGGCCGCCGAGGGGTACCGGCAGGTTGTCGGATGCGCTCGCGGCGACGAAGGTCTTAAGACCATAAGGCTTCGCAAGCCGGATTTGGTGCTTCTTGACGTGATGCTGCCGGGGCTTGACGGCTTTTCGCTTTGCAGGAGCGTCCGCAAGGAGCCGTCGCTTTCCGGCGTAAGGATAATAATGATCACGGCGCGTACGCAGAACGACGACATCGTGCGCGGTCTCGAATGCGGTGCGGACGATTATGTGACCAAGCCGTTCGACAGGAAGGTGTTGATGGCTCGCGTCGAAGCCGTGCTGAGACGCGGCGCCGTCGTGTCCGCCGGCGCCGACTACGACGGACTTGTGCTGAACGATGAAGGTCACACAGCAACGCTGCATGGCGAGGAGCTGAAGCTCCCTCTCGGCGAGTTCCGCATACTGTCGCTGCTTGCATCCCATCGCGGTCGCGTCCTGTCGCGTTCGCGGATGCTTGACTCCGTGCAGAGCGGGGACAGGCTCGCCACAGAGCGGACGATAGACGTTCAGATAGCGAACATCCGCCGCAAGCTTGGACGCTGGGCGGAACACATAGAGACGGTTCGCGGCGTCGGATACAGGATGAAGCCATGAGGTTCGCCAACGCGGATTTCATTCCCTCGCTTTTCGTCGCGGCGGCGCTGGTTGGGGCGGTCTCGGTGTTCATATCCGAAACGCGCTCATTCCGGGATGCCGTCGCCGAATGGGCCAGACGCGATCTGGAGTCCCGCACTGAACTGGCGGCGGCGAATCTGCGCGAGCCGCTTGAGACCGGCGATTTCAGGCGCATACATGAATTCGGCGACATATGCTCCGATGACGGAGTCCGGCTCACGGTGTTCAGCGCACCTGGCGGCGTCGTGTTCGATTCGGTGAGGGATCCGTCCGCCCATGCGCCGTCGATCTATGCGACGCATTCCTGCGGAGAGTTCAGGGTGCGGCTCGGTCTTCCCGCCGATCGTGTGCTCGCCCCGTACCGCAGGGCCAGGTTCGGTTTCATCCTCGCCGCGATCGCCGGCGGCGCCGGCGTGATGCTCGTGCTTCTCTTCACGGTAAGGCAGCGCATGAGGATGCGCGCACTTGCGCAGGAGCGCGACGCCCAGCGCAGGCTCGTTGATGAGATGAAAAAGGTTGAGGCATTCCGGAGGGATTTCATAGCCGATGTGTCCCATGAGATAAAGACGCCCCTCACGGGGATAATAGGGGCGGCGGATCTGCTTTCGTCCGGAGATGCCCCCGATGATATGCGCGGTCGTCTGCTTGAGATGGTCAAGACGGAATCCGAGAGGCTCAATGCGCTTGCACAGGGCATCCTTTCGCTTTCCCGCCTCGAACGTGACGGCGAATCCGGCGTTGTTGACAAAAGGGAGACGGACATATCGGGCATCGTGCGCGATGCGGTTGAACGTCTGCGCCCCCTGGCGTACGGGAAGGGCATCGAAATCAGTGTCAATGCGCCGCCGGACTGCGTTGCGGTGTGCGATGGATCGCTTGTGGAGAGCGCCGTCGCAAACCTTGTCGCGAACGCAATCCGGCATTCCGGCTCAAAGGACGTCTCCGTTGCTGTGGCAACCGCCGGAGACACTGTGCGGATTGCCGTTGAGGATCACGGGGCTGGCATACCGCCCGAAGAGCGCGAAAGGGTGTTCGAGCGGTTTCATCGCGTAGACAGCGCCCGCAGCGCAGACACCGGCGGCGCCGGGCTTGGGCTTGCCATCGTGCGGCGCATAGCGAAGCTGCACGGCGGGGATGTCGTTCTGGAGCCGGCCGTGCCGACAGGATGCAGGTTCGTCCTTTCCGTCATGCGATAGGCGAATCTTCCGGTCGGTCTGCCGTGCCGCATTTGTGCGTTTCAGCCCATGTCGCAATTCGTCTGCGGATTTCGCATCATGAGTGGATTTGTGGTATACTTGCGGACATCAAAGAAAGGAATTGCTGATCCATGCAAAACAGAAGAGGATTCTTGAGGAACGCTGCAGCGTTTGGCGCATTCGCCATTGTGCCTGCCCGCGTCCTGCGCGGAGCGACAGCTCCGTCCAACCAGCTCACACGCGCTCTGATCGGCTTCGGTTCGATTGCGCATTCCCAAAACCATCTCCCGTTCAAGGGGTCGCGGCTCATCGGTCTCTGCGATCCGTACGAGGCGCGTGTGCAGGCAGGGCTGAAGGCTGCGCAGGACAACGGCTTCGGAAAGATCAAGGGCTACGGGAACTTCCTTGAACTGCTTGCGGACAAGGATGTCGACATTGTCCACATCTGCACGCCGCCGCACTGGCATGGCTGCATGAGCGTGATGGCGGCGAACGCCGGAAAGGACATCTGGTGCGAAAAGCCGATGACGCGCACCGTGGGTGAGGGAAAGCGCGTGATGGAGGTCGTCAAGGCCAAGAAGCGCATGTTCCGGCTCAACACATGGTTCCGCTTCCAGAGCACGTTCTATGGATTCGGCACAACCGTCAAGCCGATTCGTCAGGTTGTCGAGAACGGACTTCTCGGCGAAGGCCCGATCAAGTGCACGTTCGGTGCGGGGCAGGGCTTCAGCTGGAAGTTCTTCTGGTCTGGTCGCGTCAACTCCGCGCCGGAGCCGATACCCGCAGGATTCGACTGGGACATGTGGCTCGGCCCGGCGCCGTGGAAGCCTTACACCGCGCATCGCGCCGGCACATCCTTCCGCGGCTACTGGGACTACGATTCGGGCGGGCTTGGCGACATGGCTCAGCACTACCTCGATCCGCTCCAGTACCTTCTCTGCAAGGACGAGACGAGCCCGGTGAAGGTCGATTACGTCGGCCCGAAGCAGCATCCTGAATCCGTCGGCCGCTTCGACCGCATCACGCTCACGTATGCGGACGGCACGGAGGTCGTGCTGGACGGCGACGAATCGCTCAAGGGCGAACCGCTCCTTCGCGGCTCGAACGGACTGTGCGTCTACCCGAAGGCGAAGGACGGCAAGACGCTCCGTCTCGTTGACGCCAACGGCAAGGAGCTGAACGCGGAGAAGATCCTCGCCGACCTGCCCGAACCGGCACCTCAGCAGACGGACTTCATTGACAGCTGCAAGAACCGCAAGACGTTTGCGCTCAACGAGTCGAACGGCTTCCGCTCCTGCACGATGTTCAACCTCGGAATCGCGGCGGAACGTCTTGGACGCGGATTCAGGTTCGACCCCGAAACGCTCCACGCCGTTGACGACCCGGCGGCAGACCGGTTCCTCTACCAGTCCATGCGCGAACCGTGGCGCAAGGAGATGTGGGGCTGATTCCAGATACACGACTACCGGAGAAGCAGAAATGAAGAAACTTTTTTGTGCGATGATGATTGCCGGCGCAATGGCCGCCGGTGCGGCGGACCCCAACAAGTACGCCGACTACGGTGCGGCCATGGCGCCGAACAAGACCTACCCGATGGCGGTCGAATGGCATGCCGCCAACCGCGCCGCAATCGAGGCGGAGACCGCGGACGGCAAACTCGCCGTGTTTGTGGCGGATTCGGACAGCGCGAAGGCTCTGCTCGCCAAGGTCAAGCCGGCGTACGACACCGATCCGATGGTGGCTGCGCAGGTTGCCGCCGTGAGCCAGTACGTGATGCGCACCGAACCGTCATGGTGGGAGTTCTGGGCGTGGTTCTCGGATTCCGACCGCGATGTCTGGACCGCTGCGCTGCTCGAAGCGGCGGCGGATGCGAAGGATGCCTACTGCAAGATGCTGTTCCTCGACCAGCTTCGCTGGTGCGGCCGGCAGGATCAGGCGGCGAACGTCCTTGAGATCGGAAAGGCGTCAAACGACAGGGGTGTGATGCAGTTCGCCGACATGGTGGCGGCGGAGCTCGATCCGGAGGCAGGATGCGCGAAGGCCTGCTGCAAGGTCAACTGCCCGTACGGCAGCTGGGCGCTGACGCTTCCGTTCGATGCGATGAACGCCGGACATCTCATCCTGTCGAAGGGTGCGGACGGCAAACCCACTGCCACGCTGCTGTGGCGCTGGGGCAGTCCGTTCACCGTCGCCGGTGAAGACCTCAAGGTCTGCAAGGACGGTTTCACCCTCACGTTCGGCAACCACAAGCCGAAGGATCTGCCGCAGGACAAGAGCGCATGGCGCAGCGACCGCGTGATCGCGAAGATCCGCGGGGACTGGGCGGCCTGCACCCTTCAGAAGGTGGACGGCAACGGCAAGGTCGTCGGCGCGGTGCAGACGTTCTCAGCAAAGCGCAATCCGCCGATCGGCCCCAAGCCTGACCTCGCGAAGGCCGTGCGCGGCACGCCGGTGAACGTTCTCGGCGGAACGATTGACGACTTTGAGCTTATGGAGAAGTCCCTGATGAACGGATGGACGCTGAAGGACGGCGTACTCTCCAACCGCATTGCGCGTGACGCCAACGGCAAGTCGCTCCACAAGAACGGAAACCTCCGCACGAAACGCGCCGATTTCTTCGACTTCAATCTCAAGTACGAAGTGCGCGTCCTTCCGGGATGCAACTCCGGCGTGTATCTGCGCGGCATCTACGAGATCCAGGTGCTCGACAGCTACGGCAAACCGGTCGACTGCCACAACATGGCGGCGTACTACGGTCGCGTCACTCCCCGTGTCGCGGCGGAGAAGAAGGCCGGCGAGTGGCAGACCGTTGACGTCACGCTCTACAAGCGGCATCTCACGGTTGTCCTGAACGGCGTGAACATCATCGACAACGTGCCGGTCGTCGGAATCACCGGCGGCGCGATGACGGCGAACGAATTCACGCCGGGACCGCTCTACATCCAGGGCGACCACTCCGACGCGGACTTCCGCAACATGGTTCTTACGCCGCTGAAGTGACTGCACTGAAATGGCCGGTTTGCCGTCTTGCCGGACGGTGAACCGGCTTGTGCGAAATCGAAATGCAACTGCGTGGGGACGAACCGGACGCGGTCAGCGGAAAAGGGGAGGGAAATGGTCGGAGCGACGAGATTTGAACTCGTGACCTTTTGCACCCCAAGCAAACGCGCTACCAGACTGCGCTACGCCCCGACGAAGTGAAAAACGGCGCAAATTATATCAAAACGTATTTGACTGTGCAAGTGGACGGAAACGACCTTGCCAAACACCACAGGAGAGACAAACGATGAGCTATCAGGAAGCGAAAAAGAAGTACGCCGTGCTCGGCGTAGACACCGAAGCGGCGATAAAGGCGCTGCAGAAGGTTTCCATATCGATGCACTGTTGGCAGGGCGACGACGTCGGCGGGTTCGAGAACGACCTCGGCGCGACGGGCGGCATCCAGGCAACGGGCAACTATCCGGGGAAGGCGCGTACGCCGGAGGAGCTTATGGCGGATATCGATGAGGCTCTGTCTCTGATTCCCGGCAAGCACCGCATCAACCTTCACGCCTGCTATGCCATTTTCGAGGACGGCAAGAAGGTTGACCGCAACAAGCTTGAGCCGAAGCATTTCAGGAAATGGGTTGAATTTGCGAAGAAGCGCGGTCTCGGGCTCGACTTCAACCCGACATTCTTCTCGCATCCGCTGGCCGACGGGCTTACGCTTGCGAGCGAAGATCCCAAGGTTCGCAAGTTCTGGATCGAGCACGGCATCGCGAGCCTCAAGATCGCGGAGTATTTCGGCAAGGAGCTGGGCACGCCCTGCACCGTGAACTTCTGGGTGCCGGACGGCTTCAAGGACGAACCGTCTGACCGCTTCGGGCCGCGCAAGCGTCTGAAGGAATCGTACGACAAGATCTTCAAGTACAGGTACAACAGGAAGCTCTGTGTGCCTACCATCGAGTCGAAGCTCTTCGGCATCGGGGTGGAGAGCTGCACTCCCGGCTCCCATGAGTTCTACATGTGCTACGCCATGAAGAACAACATCCTCTGTCTGCTTGACACCGGCCATTTCCACATCTCCGAGAACGTCGCGGACAAGATAAGCTCGCTTCTGCTCTTTTCGGGCAAGGTGGCGTTCCACGTGTCGCGTCCGGTGCGCTGGGATTCCGACCACGTAATCCGTCTTGACGATTCGGTCACGGCCTGCGCCCACGAGATCGTGCGGAACGGCGTGGAGAACTTCATCATCGCCCTCGACTACTTCGATGCGTCCATCAACCGCATTGCGGCATGGGTGCTTGGAATGCGCAACATGCAGAAGGCGCTTCTCCAGGCGATGCTTGAGCCGAACGAGACGCTCAAGGCTCTGCAGGACGCCCGCCAGTTCACGGAGCAGCTTGTTCTCCAGGAGGAGCTTAAGGCCTATCCGTGGCAGGAGGTCTGGAAGGAGTTCTGTTCAAGGGCGAAGCTTCCGGCCGATGAATGCTGGATGGCGGAGGTGCTGAAGTACGAACGCGACGTGCTTTCCAAGCGCTGAGCGGAAAGATTCGCGGCTGAGGACGCATCAAAAAAGGGATTGCGTTTTCAGACGCGAAATGAGATAATCCAAAACCAATCGAACCAATCAGGAGACACAGAAATGAAGACTTCAAAAAAAGGATTTACGCTTGTCGAGCTGCTCGTCGTAATCGGCATTCTCGGCATTCTCATGGGTGCGCTGTTCCCGGCGATTTCGTCCGCGATGATCAAGGCGAACCTTTCGGCCTGCGGTATGCGCGGGCGCAACCTGTTCGTGGCCATCACGAGCGCAAACACCGAGCGCGAGGCTCTTGGCCTTGGCAACGTGTGGCCGAAGACGCAGGCGGAGGAGGGCGCGGATACCAACACCGACCCGCTTTCCGGCGCAGTCAGCTCCGGTGCGGACTACTTCACCTATCTGTTCGACATGGCGAAGATCACGGATTCCACGCAGTGGAAGCCGTATGTGACCGGCGTGGATCTTTCGGTGCTTAACGGTGCCGGCGTCCCGGCCATCCCGAACGGCGCCACGAAGATCGACGGCAAGAACCTGCTCTGGTGCGTTGCCGCGAACGTGACGGACGAGATCTCCGACGTCTACCCCGTCCTCTTCTCGCGCAACATCCCCGTCAGCGCGATGAAGACGTACGAGAAGACCTATGACGGCGGCTCCACCGAGATCAAGATCGGCAAGAGCAACGGCGCCAAGTACGACACCCCGTTCTCCAACAAGGCGTTCGTGCTGATCCGCAAGGGTGGCGCGGTGATCACGCAGACGGCCAAGTACGCCCTCTCGTCCGTGATGTTCAACAAGCAGCCGTACACCATCGATGCCGATCCTGCACCGCAGTTCCTCGATGTCGAATAATCGCACGTTGGCGTGTTCGTAAAGGTCGCAATAGACCTTGCTCTCGACCGGCTCTTCACCTATGAAGTGCCGGTCGAACTGTCTGGAGACATCCGCGTAGGGCAGCTGCTCCGTGTTCCGTTCGGACATCGCGAAGCGAGAGGCTTTGCGTTGTCGGTGGAGGCGGCGCATGGCGTGGGCGGCGGGAATCCGCCGTCTGTGCCCTACAGGATCAAGCCTATACTTGGCATTGCCGATCCGGCTCCGTTCTTTTCGCCGGAGATGCTCCGGCTTGTCAGGTGGATATCTGAATACACCTGCTCCCCCATTGAGATGTGTCTCAAGGCTGCGGTTCCGGCGGCGGTGCTGAAGCCGAACGCAAGGCCAAAGGAACTGCTCTTTGTAGAGCCGGTTGACGGCTGCAAGGCGGAGTTGACGGCATACCAGAAAAAACTGCTTGATAACATCGTGCGCGTGGGCGGCGGCTGGATGCAGCCGCTTTGCCGCGAATTCTCGACGACGCCGGCAACCATGCGCACACTTGCCGGGAAGGGCGCGTTGCGCATTGCGCCACGTGCGCAGCGACGCGATCCGCTCGCCGGACGCAATGTGCTGGCGTCCAAGCCGCTTGAGCTGAACGACATGCAGCGTGAGGCTCTGGAAGCAATCACGGGGTGCGAGGACGGTGCGTCCGCAGGCGGCACAAGCCGGGCGCAGGGCGCTCCGCGCCCAATTCTCCTGCATGGCGTCACTGGATCCGGAAAGACCGAGGTCTATCTTCAGGCGATTGCGCACGGGCTTTCATGCGGACGCGGCGCGATAGTTCTGGTGCCTGAGATATCGCTTACGCCGCAGACTGTTCGCAGGTTTGCGGGGCGCTTCGGCGGGCAGGTTGCGGTGCTGCATTCAGCGCTTTCCGACGGTGAGAGGTACGATGAATGGCACCGCATCCGCACTGGGGACGCAAGGGTTGTCGTCGGGCCGAGAAGTGCGGTGTTTGCGCCGGTCAGAAACCTCGGATTGATTGTCGTGGACGAAGAGCACGACATGAGCTACAAGCAGGACGAAACGCCGCGCTACAATGCGCGGGACGTCGCCGTGATGCGCGGTGCGTTCGAGCGGTGCACGGTCGTTCTGGGTTCGGCCACACCTTCGCTTGAGACGTGGCACAACGTCCAGTGCGGCAAGTATGGGCTGGCGTCGATGGCATCCCGCGTCGCTGGACATCCCATGCCGCTCGTCCATCTCGTTAATCTTGAGGAGGAATGCGAGGCGTACGCCTCTGCGCCCATATTCTCAAGGTTCCTGCTTGACGCCATCGCTGAACGGATCAGGCGCGGAGAGCAGACGATTCTGTTTCTGAACAGGCGGGGCTATTCGCGGGTGTACGAATGCAGAGGCTGCGGCGGCGTGATGACCTGCCCGAACTGCAGTGTCGCGTACACATACCATTCGGCGGACAGATGTCTCAGATGCCACATCTGCGGCGGATGGATGCTTCCGCCGGCATCGTGTCCGGACTGCGGTGCGCGTGACTTCTCGTTCGTCGGTGTGGGTACGCAGCGTGCAGAGCAGGCTCTCGTAAAGTGTTTCCCGTCCGCCCGCATACTTCGCATGGACGCAGATTCGACGTCGCGAAAGAACTCGCATGACGACATACTGTCGAAGTTCCGTTCGCGTGAGGCGGATATCCTGATAGGAACGCAGATGATTGCGAAGGGGCTGGACTTCCCGAACGTAACGCTTGTCGGCGTCCTTAACGCCGATGCGTCGCTGAACATGCCGGATTTCCGGGCGGCTGAGCGAACCTTCCAGCTGATAGCGCAGGTTTCCGGAAGGGCGGGACGTGCAGAGAAGCCGGGCGAGGTGTTCATCCAGACGTTCCACCCCGACGAGTTTTCGATACGTGCGGCGGCCGACGCCGATTTCGTGAGGTTTGCGGAGGCTGAGTTGAAGGAACGTAGGCAGGCCGCTCTTCCGCCCTACATGAAGTTCGCCACGGCCGTGTTTCGGTCAAAGGACTGCGGACTGGCTCAGCGTTGGGCCGATCTGTACTCCAAGTCGCTTGCGAAGTGCCGTGGACTTTCCGTGACGGAGGCCATTCCTCCCGCTCTTGAAAAGGCGGACGGGTGGTACCGGTTTATGGTGCAGATCAAGTCTGAAGCCTCCAAAAGCATCGCCGCCGCATGGCGTTGGATAACGGTTGCACGTCCGTTGCCGAAGGATGTACGCGCCGCAATCGACATTGACGCATTAAATGTGATGTAGAATGGACATCACGAGCCACGCCGGGAAATGGTCGGAGCGGAGGGATTTGAACCCTCGGCCTTTTGGTCCCGAACCAAACGCGCTACCAGACTGCGCTACGCTCCGAAAACACAGGATAGACATCTGTGTCAAAAACGGCGCGAAGTATATCACTTGCGGCATTTGAAGTCAATACGGAATTTCACGCAAAAGCAGTCTGAAAATCGAAAGGCAGGGGCATTCCCATGTCATGTTTTCCGCAAAGAAAAATATTGCATTTGCCATAGAAATAAAAAACGAGTATTTGGTATCATATGCACCTGTCGGGATGGTGGAACGTTCCATGCGGTCTGTCTCGCCGACTAAACGGGTGAAACCAAACAAAAAGGATATGGCTGATATGAACGTACGCTTTTGTGTCCTCACCGGAACCGCCGCGCTTGCCGTTTCATTGCTGTCTGCCGTACCGCCTTCTGCGGCGGCGGAATCGAATAAGGTCTTTGATGTCGATTTCACCCAGAATCACCGTCAGCAGGATTTCAACGGCAAGGGGTCGTTCCACGGCGTCCTGCCAAAGGAGGTGGTCGAGAACTTCTCCGGTTGGCTGGCCACAAAAACCACGACTGAGTACATAAACAATGGGGATGAGGGGTATCTCCGCTTCCGCACCTTCGGCGACCGCTCGCAGTTCTACATCACCGGTGACATCAATGAAATCAGCGGACGCTACAAAGTCGTGATCGAAGGGCGTGTCTCATCCAGTCCGCTGAGGTTCACATTGCGCAACGCCGGCGCTCCGTACAGCAACTTCGCCATCGGAGAGTTCAGCGAACGCTCGTTTGCCCGCAAGGTGTACTACTTTGACCTTAAGCCGCCAGCGGATGCATCTTCCGGGAACAGGTATGTTGCAAGATTCTTCTTCTATCCGCCGCCGGAGGTGGATCTGAAGCGCATTTCGCTTTATCGCGCAGACGGCGAAGAGCGTGAGCCGACGGCGCAGGTGGTGCGTCCGGCAAAGGACGTGAGGCAGTTCTTCCGCCATACGGAGTTCCCGTTCGGTCTGCCTGTCGGCTGGAACGTGGGGCGCGGGGACGGAGATCCGCATGAAGTGTTCTCCGAGCCGTTCCAGACGAATGAGCCAGACGTGATGAACCACGTCCGCATAGAGGGCACATGCGCAGAGGACTGCAAGGTGACGGTTTTCAGGGACAGCTGGTACATCATAGCAAACGGCAGGCTGAATTCCACGGTGAAGTTCAAGCCTGTGCCAGAATCGTCTTCATACACGGTTCGCATCTCGTCGAAAAGCCCGTTCACGCTCACACGCGCATTGGCGTGGGGAGGCGGCGCAGAGCCGCCGGCGGTGCGTGATTCGGCGCGGGTGTTCCTCGCGCTGAGCGGTGAAGTGGCGGAGCAGACGAAAGTGGTGTTCACGGACGAGCCGATGAAGGTGCGGTGGATGGTGAAGGGTGCGCCCGCAGACGCATCGCTTTCCATGAAGGTCGCAGACGTGTATGGCCGTACGCGCAATGCCGGAACCGTCTCCCTCGCCGCAGGTGACGCATCAGGCGTCATTGATGTGGATGTGTTCAAGGATATGCCGCTCGGCTGCTTCCGCATCGAGGCCTCGGTGATGAAGGGCGGCACAGCCGTTTCGCAGGTCGAGGAGATCGTGGCCACGCGTCTGCACCGTCCGAAATACTGGGGACGCGATGCGCCGAACTCTCATTTCGGTGCACATTTCTATGACATAGACCAGGCGTGTCTGCTGATGAAGGCGGCGGGCATAAACTGGACACGGTTCCACGACTGCAACACGGACGTGTCAGGCTGGTATGCGCTTGAGCCGGAAAAGGGCAGATGGGATTTTGAAAATTCCGACCGACGCATCGCGAACTACCGCCGTCATCACGTGAAGATATTCGCCCAGCTCGGCACGTCGCCGAAGTGGGCGTCCAACTACGACAGGCTTGGATTCAAACGGTTCGGATATTTCGAGCGCTGGCTGCGCCCGAAATCCAACGGCGATTTCCTCAACTACGTCCGCACGTTCGTTTCGCGCAATCGCGGCAAGATAGATTCATACTTCCTGTGGAACGAGCCATGGGGCGGATGGTGGAGCACAAACAAGGACATCGACATGTTCGGCAAGGAGAATGCCGGACGCGACTTCGGCGTTCTTCAGGCGGCCGTAGGCGACCTGCTGAAGAAGGAGTTCCCCGACGTAGAGTTCTGCGGATACAACGGCTATGCCGGGAACGCAAAGTGGATAGACGACGTTGATTCCGCAGCCGGTGCATGGGACGTCTCGGACAACATCGACTTCCATCGCTACTGCGACACGGCGCTGGCCCGTCACGCCGACGAGCCTGTCGCCGACAGCGGTGCATTCGACGGGCTGCGCATGAGGCACGGGGATTTCGCAAAACGCAAGGTGTTCATGACCGAAGGGCAGGGAACAAGCCCCGGAAGCGGAGCGGTGCCGCACCAATACGGCGGAATGTATCTCCACACCCTGACGTGGAAGCCTGAAAGCAAGGGGGATATGATATACCGGGCTGACGCAACGGCGCGGTACAGCGTTTCGCTCATCGCGGGGGGAGTGGATCGCATATTCCTCTATGCCCCGTTCTCGTACCGGGCGCTTGGCATTAAAACCGTATACTCGTCGCTCGTCTGCACGGACGGCACGGCGCATCCGATGCTTGTCGCACACGCATTCACGGCTCTGATGCTTGAAGACAAGAAATTCGTGACGAAGCGTCCGCACGGCAAATATGGCGTGGAATTCGAGTTTGCGGGAGGCGGCGAAACGGCAGTCGCATATTCCGGTCTCACAAAGGATGAGGCGATCTCGCTTCGCGCATTCGACATTTTCGGAAACCGCATCACCGCCGAGACTTTCCTGCCGGGAACGTTGGCGTGGGTGGTCAAGAAGTGACATTGCCGGCTTGACCTTGCACAATGTGGAACAGAAATCGCTTAGCAAGCAAACCCTTGAAAAGGAGCATGTACTATGAAATCAACAGCAGTGATGTCGGTCATGGCGGCGCTTTCGCTTTCAGTCGCCGCAAAGACTACGGTGTTTGTGGGACATGAGGGAGATGGGGATGTAGGATTGTTCAGTGCCGCCGCCAACTGGGACAACGGCGTTCCGGCAGAGGGCGATGACGTTCAGCTGTCGCCAGCCTACGGGTACAGCTGCATAAGCAACGATATCGCCGACTTGAAGCTTGATTCGCTTACGCTCTCGTTCACAAACGGTACGACTGTCGTCCCGGTGCTGAAAGGCGAAAAAATAGCGGTGGAAAAAAAAATAGAGTTGTATGATGGAGCGGAACTCCATTGCGACGTGACAGCCGACGGCACATACATTTCCCTTGAGGGCGGAGACGATTCATCCATCTATGGCGACGTCTTTGTTGCCGGCGATTGCAGATTGTACATAAGTGATGGGAAAAAGATAAACATCTACGGCGCGTTTGATGTTGAAGGAAAGATCTCAAACACCGTAAGAGCGGGGTACAGGAACGGTGCGGTGTGGTTTCATTCCGCAGACAACAGCTTCGGTTCCGCTCCGCTCTGGTATCAGAACTTCAGGTTCTTCAAGGAAAATGCCTTCAATCCAGATCTTGTGATAGAGTGGGATACGGCCTGGAACTCAGGCAATCTCGGCTTCTGGGAGTTCTACAGCGATCAGACGGCCGATCGCATCATAACCCCGGATCCGGAAAAGTTGATGTCGGCGACGAAAAGGGAGATACAGGGCATCGGCGTCGGCGGAACAGGTGTTCTTACGTTGAACGGCACCGCAGATGCGAGTGCGTTCGCAGAGATCAGGGATTCGCTGTCGATTGTGTGGAATCCATCGGGGACTTTCCGGCAGACGTTCACAAACCGCGCAAGCGTCACGACCGGAAAGATTGAGGTGAAGTCCGGCGCTGTAGAGATAGCAGCCGGCGCCAGCTTCTCGAACCTGACGGCAATTGCCGTACATTCGGGGGCGACGTTCGATCTGACGACCGATATCGCGACATCGCTTGCATCCCTTGCGTCTCTCAATCTTGACGGGACGTTCATGATTTCCGCCTCGGCCGGAAATCCGTTCGGAGACGGAATTCTTGACGTAAGGGTTGGCGGCGGCGGACAGCTTTCCGTTCCGGCGGGTGTGACGCTGCGTCTTGCGTCCGTATGGGTTGACGGCGCATACCTTGCCGTCGGATCATACGCTTCATCGGACTGTGCATGGCTGACGGGCGGAGGTGCCGTTGAGGTGGTGCAGCCGAACATCTGGAAGACTGCGGTGGACGGCAGCTGGAGCGATACGGCAAAATGGACTGGGGGTGTAGTGCCAGCCGCCGGGGCAGATGTGGATATATCGGCCACAAACGCAGACTACACTGTTGCGTACGACCGGCCAACCGTCACGGCTGCCGGCATTACGGTGGATGGCCGTTCATCATCCGCTGCGCGTCTGCTCTTCAACGACGACTGTTCGCTCGCGGAAAACGGCGGCACCATATTCAAGGTCATGAACGGAGGCGTGGTGGAGATAGCCGGTGGCACTGTGGCGTTCACGAACGGCTCGGACTGGAATGTAAGACGTCGCCTGATAGACATCATGGACGGCGGCATCTGGCGCGTCTCCGGCGGGGTCTGCCATCTCGATGTGTTCGGCACTCCACGTGAACCGATGATGTATGTTCAGCCCGGCGGACGTCTTGAGGTCTCCGGCGGCAGGTTGTTCTTGACCAACTCCGTCGTTACGTACTCGCCAGTGCTTCGTCTTAATGGCGGCACGATAGAGGTTTCCGGCAATGGATGTCTTGATTGCGGACAGATTCAAGGTGAAAACAACATCTTATTCGGGTCTGGGGACATCGTGGTGAAGGATAGCGGTTTGCTGCAGGTCGATCGATTGATGGCCACACCGTCGTCCACCAATGTGCCGCTCAGGATTTCGTTTCAGGACGATTCGGCGTTCACGAACCTTTCGGCAGGGTCGACCGGCGTAATCCTGCAGAACGGAACCACGGAACTGGAGTTCCGCAATTCTGGCGGAAACCTGTTCAGCTGGGGACTGTACCACGGAGTGAACAAGACTGCGACATCGCGGCTGAAGATTGCAGATGGAGCAAAGTTGGACATCAAGGGCGGCGACTTCTTCGTCGCTTCGGTGAGCGCAAAGACTGATTTGGAGGAATGTCGCCCCAAAGCGTACGTTGATGTAAGCAATGGGTTGCTCAATGTCGAGTGCAACTGGTATGAAACGTACATGAAGACAAAGGGGGCTTCCAGCTTCTGCGCCGCTGTCATCGGCGGTTCTCACAGCCCCATCTCAAGAAAAGACGGTGCGGAAAAGACGATGGATGAATTGGGGATAGGGTATTCATTCACTGGAGAAGTGAACATCACGGAGAACGGACAGTATGCGCAGAAGTGGGGGCATCTCTTTGTCGGTTTCGGAAAGCACGCCAACGGAACGGTGCGCATGGATTCTGGGACGTTCTCCAAGACTGCATCGGGTGAGACGGTGATCGGCGCCTTTGGCGGGAGCGGAACATTTTCCGTCGTCGGCGGCGAAGCGACGTTCAACACGCCGGTCTACGTCGGCGGCATCGCCACAAACATGTTCGCATATCCGCGCTGGTGGCGGTACACGGACGGCGATACGCTCGTCTCCACAGGTATCGTGTCCGTTGCGGGCGGAATGTTCACCGCGGCGGCGGGCATGACGGTTGGTGCGTTTGGAACGGGAACGCTTGAGATCGGCGGCGTAGGCGTCATCGATGCCACGTCACTCGTGTTTACGAACCATGTGCAGTCCACGCTTGCCTTCAAGTTCGGGGCGGATGGCATCGGCCGGCTCAAAGCTGGCGGCATCACGAATGCGCCCGGAACCAGACTTGTCATCGATACGCGCAACTACACGGGAAGCCGTACGGCGTTCCGTCTTGTGGAGTGCAAGTCGATTGCAGGCGACTTCGACGATGTTGAGATAGAGTCCGGCACGCGCCACTTCGCCGTGCAGCGGGACAAGGATGGGCTTCGCGGCAGATTCACATACGGCACGACTGTAATCGTGAGATGACTGCCGGCATTGGTGGTATAATCCGCACCAAAGGAAAACATCATAATGGACAGCAATCTCCACATCATCGGCAAGATCGCCGACATGGACGGGCTTATTGCGCTCAATCCGCTTTTTGCAAAGGCGTTCGCGTTCCTGAAACGGCCGGACATCGCGGAGCTGCCGGTAGGCAGGCATGAGATAGAAGGCGACGTCTGCTGGGCGAACGTCATGGAGGTGGATCTCAAACCAGACACCGAACGCAGATTGGAGATGCACCGCAGGTACATAGACATACAGGCTCCGCTCACCGGGCCGGAATCGATGGGTGTTGCGGTGGCGGATGACGCCGCCATCGCCTTGCCGTTCGATGAAGAGAAGGATTATGTGCTGTATGACGGCAAATTTGAATCCGTCATCCTGCGGCCTGGAGATTTCGCGATGTTCTTTCCGCCGAGCGGGGCGCACGCTCCATGCGGACGCACCGGATGCGGCCCCGACAGGATCAAGAAGGTGGTGGTGAAGGTCGCAGTCGGCGGTTGACGGTGCTGCGCCGGACTGCGTATGCCGCCGCGCCCTGCGCGGCGGCGGTTCTCTATTTTGACGAAAGGGCGGCCTCTGCCTTTGCGTTGTCCTTGAACCGGAACACAAGTATGGCCTTTTCGCCCTGCCCCAGCGCATAGGCATAGGAATATTCGATGTCCACGTCCGCGCTGTCGAGCTTCTCCATCAGTTCCGCCATGCCGCCCGGACGATCCGGCACCGTGACCATCACGACCTCCGTCTCTCGGACGGCGTAGCCGGCGGCGGAGAGGACTTCGCATCCTCTCACATGGTCATCGACGATCATGCGCACAATGCCGAAGTCGGAGGTGTCCGCAAGCGACAGCGTGGCGATGTTTATCTTCGCCTGCGCAAGCGTCCGGCAGATGCCGGCCAGCTGCCCCGGCCTGTTTTCGAGAAAGATGCTTATCTGCTTGACTGTCATGGCCGCCTCCTATTTCTTTCTGTTGTCGACTACCCGTTTGATCTTGCCCTCGCTGCGGGGAAGGGTGCCAGGGCCGACGAGCGAAATTTTGGGCGTAAGCCCGATGATTGACTTGACCGCCTCCAGCACACGTTTCCGCAGCACCTCAAGATCGCGTATGTTGTCGGAAAACGCTTCGGGGGCGACCTCCACCTTGATTTCGAAGAGGTCGAGCGTGTCGGTGGACGAAAGCACGATCTGGTAGTGCGGTGCGACTTCCGGCACACGGAGAAGCCCGGCTTCGATCTGTCCCGGAAAGACGTTCACGCCGTGTATGATGAGCATATCGTCCGACCGGGCGGAGATGCGATCCATTACGCGCATGGTGCGTCCGCACGGACACTTCTCCGCATGGAGACGTGTGAGGTCGCGTGTGCGGTAGCGGATCATCGGCGTTCCGCAGCGTGAGATTGTTGTGAACACGAGTTCGCCGACTTCGCCGTCGGGAAGCGGTTCAAGCGTTTCGGGGTCGATGATTTCCGGGTAGAAGTGGTCTTCCCAGATATGGAGGCCGTTGCGGCAGCGGCAGTCGCCTGCCACGCCCGGCCCTGCGATTTCGGTAAGCCCGTAGATGTCGTGAGCGACTATCCCCGTTTCGCGCTCGATGGTTTCGCGCATTTCGTTCGTCCACGGTTCAGCGCCGAAGAACCCGTGGCGCAGTTTCGTGTCGCGGCGGAAATCCACGCCCTGCCGTTTCGCCTCCTCGATGATGCGCAGAAAGTACGACGGAGTGCAGGCGATGGCCGTCACGCCGAGGTCGCGCATAAGCATGACCTGGCGTTCCGTGTTTCCGCCGGAAGTCGGGAGCACCGAGCATCCAAGCCCTTCGCCGCCGTAGTGGAGTCCAAGTCCGCCAGTGAAAAGTCCGTAGCCGTAGGAGACCTGCAGCACGTCTCCGGCGCGAATGCCGGCCATTGCCAGACAGCGCATTGCGCCGTTCTGCCAAACGGCGATGTCGTCCATCGTGCTGGGGATGCAGATGGGCTTTCCGGTCGTGCCGCTCGAACAGTGGAACCGCACTATCTCGTCCATGGATGCTGCGCGAAGCCCCATTGGATATTCGTCGCGCAGGTCGGTCTTCTTCGAGAAGGGCAGGAGTTTGATGTCCGCAAGCGTCTTGATGTGTTCGGGCTTCACCCCGCGCTCCTCGCAGCGTCTGCGGAAAAGCGGCACACGCTCGTATGCGTATTTCACCGTCCACTGCAGGCGGTGGAGCTGAAGGGCGCGCAACGGCTCCACGGGCATATAGTCCATGGCCGAGACTGGATGCGTCGGAGAGTTGACGTCATGCGGAAGAACTGGATAGATCATGTCTGATACCTTTTTGAGATGGGCGGTATTATAGCATAGTCGACATGTGACGATGCGGATGCGGCCGTTCTATGTGGTATAATGTCGCGCATGGATTTCCAGTACTTCTGCATATTCGGGTTCTTCAGCTTTGCGCTCGGCTGCTGCATTGCGAGTTTTCTGAACGTGTGCATCTGGCGTCTGCCGCGCAACGAAAGCGTCGTCAGGCCGGGTTCCCACTGCCCAAACTGCAACGCCCCTATCCGTTGGCACCAGAACATCCCGATTCTATCCTACATTGCGCTTGGCGGGAAATGCGCAAACTGCCGCAAGGCGATATCGATGCGCTACACCGTGGTGGAGCTTGCCGGTGGCGTTCTGTTCCTGATGGCGTATATGCAATGGGCGATGCCGGCCATGCTTGGCGACGCCCCGGTGCTGGCGATGCGTCCGCTTTTGGCGCTCCCCGCCGTGCCGGTGTACTGGATCGTCATTTCTGGGCTGATTCTCGGCTCATTCATCGACCTTGAGCATTTCTACCTTCCCGATCGCGTCACGATAGGCGGAATGTTGATAGGCGTCCCCGCGTCCATGCTGCTGCCGGAGCTGCAGCTTGAACGCACATGGCTTGGTGCGCTGTGCTGGAGTGCGGGTGGTCTGGCGTTCGGCTTCCTGTTCTTGTGGGGCATGGGATGGCTGTTCTCCAAACTGTTCAGGAAGGATGCGCTCGGCTTTGGTGACGTAAAGCTCATGGGGGCGGTGGGGGCGTTTTTCGGACCGACGGCGGTCCTGTTCGTGCTGATAGTGTCTTCGGTGGTCGGATCAGTCGCCGGAATTGCGCTGATGGTGCGCGGCAAGGCGCGGCTCGGCGGCTTCACGGCGGTGCCGTACGGCCCGTTCATCGCAGTTGCGACGTTGATATGGATGTTTTGGGGGACGGGGCTGACGGCTGCGTACATAAGGCTTCTTGCGCACTGACGGCATGTGGATGGCATGTGCGATATGCCGTTCGGTGTATGGGATAGGATAGCTGCTTTAGTTGTGTGGTATAATTGCCGGATATGAAACGAATTTGCTTGATGGTGATGATGCTGGCCGCGATGTGCGGCGTTTCGGCGGATGTTCCGGACAAGGACGCCAAGGCGGAGGACGAGAAGTCTGCCGCGCCCGGACTTGCGGCGGAGAAGATGCAGATAAAGTGCGCCGTGTGCAGAGGCAAGGGGTCGCTGAAGGCAAGCCCGCCGGATGTCGGACAGTTCACCGGCAAGATCAACGACCGTTCGCACTGGGACGTGAAGATCAAGCCGTGTCCGATATGCGAAAAGGGCAGAGGACGGCGGATCGTGTGGAATCTCGCACAGCCCGAACCGAGCACCGAGGCTCCGTGCATGACCTGCGGATGGGCCGGACTTGTCCAGTGCCGCAAATGCGTGGCGACAGGAATCGTAAAGTGTCCGCGTTCGGACTGCAAGGACGGCTGGATCGTGACGAAGCAGCAGGGCCGTCAGTCGTACAGGAAGCCGCCGGACGTGAAGCTGTGCCCGGAATGCCGTGGCATAGGAAAGATTGCCTGTCCTGAATGCAAGGGGATGCGGGCGAATCTGTGCAAGAGGTGCTTCGGCACGGGGCGCAAACGCTGATGGGTGCGCCTCCGATAAAGATTCCCGGCGTCAGGTTCGAACACCTGATCGGAACGGGCGGAATGAGCGAGGTCTGGCTCGCGTTCCACGGCGGACTGAACCGGGAGGTCGCGATAAAGGTGATGTTCCGGGACGCGGCGGCGTCCGGCGAGGACATACGGCAGTTCATGCTTGAAAGCCGGGTGATGGAGCAGATAGACCATCCCGGAATCGTCCATTCCTATGAGGCGGACTGTCGCGACGGACGCTACTACTTCGTGATGGACTACGTAGACGGCTACACGTTCGCGCTTTTCCTTGCGCGGAAGGAGCGCCTTTCCGAGGAGGATGCGCTTCTTGTCCTCGACTCCGTCGCTGATGCGCTGGACTACGCATGGCGCGAACACAAGGTCGTCCACTGCGACATCAAGCCCGACAACCTGATGGTCGGCGGCGACGGCATCGTGAAGATAATGGACATGGGGCTGTGTCACGTGATGGGACGCGGCGGCGGAAATCCGCACGGCGGCGAAGACGGCAAGCCGAAGGAGGTGATCGCCGGCACCCCGGCGTACATGTCGCCGGAGCAGATATACGGCGATACGGAACTTGACCCCGGCTCAGACATATACAGCATGGGGGCGACGCTCTACCAGCTCGTCACCGGACAGATACTCTTCCCGGATCTTTCGAACGACGAGACGCTTGCCGCGCACGTCAAGCCGGAGATGTGCGCCCCGGATCCGCGCACCTTCGTGCCGGAGCTGTCCGCAGGTCTTGTGCGTCTTCTGTCGAAGATGTGCGCCAAGGAAAGAGCCGCGAGGTATGCGGGATGGAGCCAGGTGCTTGAGGATTCCCGGATCGTGCAGTCGGGCGGAATGCCCGCACCGCTTCCGGAGGGGGCGTTTTCGTCCGTAAAGGAAAATGAACTGTGAAATGGAGATCAATACGATGAATGCAGTCAGATTGGCGGCGGTTGCTGCGGTGTGCGCAGTCGCGACGCCCGCGATGTCAGAACGGGTTGACGTGGAGTGGCAGTTCCCGCTCTCACAGTCTCACCAGGGAATTCCTTTCGGGAACGCCGTTAACGGCTTTCTTGTGTGGGGCGAAGGCCGTACGCTGAAGGTGACGGTCGGACGCGACGACACATGGGATCACCGCGGCGGATACGACTGGCACGACGACCAGTGCTACACGAACATCGTCGCGGCTCTCCACGCGAGCGACTACGATAGGGTGAAGGAGCTTTTCAGGCGCGGCGAGCAGAAGCCCGGCGAGCCGAGGAATCCGCGCATAATCCCGATAGGACACGTCGAGTTCACGCTTCCCGAAGGCATTGTGCTGGATGAAGGCGAACTCGACACCGGAGACGGAACGGGCGAGATAGACGTGGTGCGTGAACGTGACGGCGAGGCCATGGGAGAGATCGTCATCGCCCTCGACCGGACGAGCGGTGTGCTTGCAATATCGTGGCCCAAGGGCTGCACTCCCGTCGGTGGCAAGGGCATACCGGCGTGGAACAGTCCACTGGTCAGGAAGGAGCTGGAGAGCACACTCTTCGTGCCGCCGGTGGATATCATGCTCACCGACGGCGGCGGATTCGTGCAGACGCTTCCGGAAGATCCCGCCATCGCCGCCGGGTTCGTCTCGACCGACCGCGCTTCGTTCGTCACTGCGGTGCGCGGCGCGGATGCCGCCGTGGCCGGTGTTGCGCTGACCAATGCGCTGGCAGACGGCAGGAAGAAGGGCTTTGACGCCGTGAAGGCGGCATCCGTCTCGTTCTGGAAAGAATGGTGGAGGAATACGCCCGCCATAGACGTGCCGGACGAGACGATTCAGCGAATCCACGACTTCGGAATGTACAAGTTCGGCTCGATGACCGGTCCGAATGGCGTACCCGCTCCCCTGCAGGGGCCATGGACGGAGGAGTATCGCCTCCCGCCATGGCACGGTGACTACCACTTCAACATAAACGTGCAGATGTGCTACTGGCCGGCTTACCGTGGCAACCACCTCGAATCGCTGAAGCCGCTCTTCGCGATGGTCAAGAGCTGGTGGCCAATCCTGCGCGACAACGCCCGCAAGTTCGTGGGCATCGAGGACGGGTTCATGCTCCCTCATTCGGTGGACGACAGATGCCGCCTCATCGGCGGCTACTGGGCCGGAACGATGGATCACGCCTGCACGGCCTGGACCTGCCAGATGATGTTCCGCTACGTCACGATGAGCGGTGACGTAGAGTTCCTGAAGACGGACGCATATCCCCTCATGAAGGGCGCAATGAACGTATACCGCGCAATGATGGAGGAACGCGGCGGTGCGCTGTCGCTGCCGGCCTCCACGTCGCCGGAGTTCAACGACAACCCCGGCTGGGGGCGCGACGCGAGCTTCCAGCTTGCGGCGGCTCACCGTCTGGCCCGCGACCTGATCCGTGCGGCGGAGATGCTTGGAGAGAAGCCGGATCCTATGTGGATGGATGTGGAGAAGCGGCTGCCTCTCGCATCATTCGTTGGCGGCAAGCCCGGCGGCGAAATCGAGCTGTGGCAGGGGCTTACGCTCCCCGAATCGCATCGTCATCATTCCCATCTCGCCGGATACGTGCCGTTCGACGTGCTTGACTACGACGATCCCGCGATACGCAGATCGACAATCGTCTCCTTCGACAGGTGGCAGGCGGAAGGGCTTGGGCTTTGGTCTGGCTGGGCGTTCCCGTGGGCGGCGATGCTGCAGCTCCACATGGGTCACGCGGACGCTGCCGAGCTTACGCTGCACATGTGGGAGAGGATGTTCACAAACCCCGGCCACGGTTCGCGTCATGACCCGTACTTCCCCGGATTCTGCCTGATGCGCAAGAACACGTTCGCACCGTGCGGTGAGCCCGACGAGATAATGCAGATGGACGGGGCGATGGCCGCCACTGCCGCCGTGCAGGAGATGTTTCTGCATCAGCGCGGAGGTGTGATGCGGGTGTTTCAGGGTGCGCCGCTCCGGTGGCGCGAAACGTCGTTCACCGGAATGCTCTCGGACGAGGGTGTGCTGGTCGGCGCTTCCCGCAAAAAGGGGAAGGTGCAGTACATCGACCTTGAAGCGACCCACGCGGCGGACGTGAAGATTGCGTTGCCGTGGGGCAACGGCGAAACCGTCAGCCTGAAACTCGCAAAGGGCGAACGCCGCCGCCTCTCGCCCCCGGCGAAGACGGCGAAATAGCGCCGCAACCGTAGTGCCACCCGACAACGCCACGCCCGCCCGTGTACTCCATGCATGGGTGGGCGTGGCGTTGTCGTTTTGCGTACCGTCGCGATGGCGGGATGTGAGACGCCCTTTCGCAATTGCATATGCGGCTTTTCGTCCATACTTTGACATGAGGGCAAAAACCGGTAAAGTTGCATTTTGTGGTTGAAAAAAAAAATCATTATGGTAAATTCATAGCCATTGCGTTTAAGCCATATCAGGTTTCATGCGAAAGGATGAAAAACAGATGAAAAGCGCCATTCCGGGAACATCGGTTTTCAGGTCAAGAATCTGCGCGGTCGCAATGGGATGCGCAATGTGTCTGATTGCACTGTCGGCCTTCGCCTACACTGACAACAGTTGGATGGCGGTCGATGGATCGTATGATGGAGATTACACCAACGCGAACCACTGGTCGCTTGGAGTTGTCCCGGATGTGGGAAGCCGCGCACGGTTCGACGTCAACCAGTCGTACAAGGTGACGTTCCCGTCTGGCGTCTTCACGAACAATGCGGCGCTGCGTCCGGCGGTCTATGCTGGACAGACAGTCGAAATCGACGGGTCGGATACTGTGCTTGTGCGTGCGGATGACCCATCGAATTCATATCCCGATGAAACGTTTGCGCTTTGCGACAACGGAACGTCATGGCATTTCTTCAACCTTGAAAGGTATGCCGCGTTTCCTGAGGCCGATCGACATTCCAAGCCTGATTACCTCATCTCGAATTTCCAGTACAGGCTGTCATCCACCGCCTTGCACGTCGTCAAGGGAGAATTCGTCAAAGGCACATACAACTTCTACGATCCGCCAGGCTCTTCGTGGACTACGCTGCCATACATGATCTTCTTTGGAGGTCGCGACTATGCATTTGTTGACGCTGAGCTTGTCTTCGGTGCGGATACGAGTTTCAGGTTTCCGACGGTGCGAATGCAGTCGAACGCCTTGACAAACAGGGTCGTCTTCGCCGGGCAGGCCTCGTTTCACGGTTCGGTAATGCTTCCGCACACGGGCAGCTACATAAGGGAGAACGATGCCGAGACGCAGTTCTATCTGAAAAAAGGCGCAGACGTATCGTTCCGCGCCGGAATGTCCGCCGGGGGGCCTGGGAGAGACCTTGGCGTCGGCGAAGACAGGCGATGGAACTTTTTTGTGGAAAACGGCGCGAGGCTCACGCACGACCATTATCTCAGCCATTGGCGCGGACATATGGGCTTTGACGTTGCGGGCGAATGGATATGCACCGACTCGGTGAACTTCAACTGCACAAACGACTCTCCGTCGATCCGCATCGTAATCCGTGATGGCGGTGCGTTGCGCATGGCGCCGAAGAATTCCAGCAAACAATTCTACATGGGAAACACCATAAATTGCGAATCGCCGGCAAGCTTTGCCGTCACGAACGCCTCCGTGTACAACTGCGGCAATATGCTTCTTTGCGGTTCGTCGTTCACAAACGCGCTTGTGGTGAACGATGTAAACGGAATCTTCGGCATCGGGTACGGGCCGAAGCCGATGTCGGCGACGTTCAAGGACAGTGTGATAACGAACAGGCATATCTTTGCGCCAGGCTACATGGGCAGCGCCGTGCTTGATTTCGACAACACGTATGCGCGTTTCGAAGGGACGATGTACATAGGTGGATGGTCAGCCTCGTCTCTGGCCGCAACGGCCACGGTGAATGTGACGAGCGGAAGGTTCGACCTTAACGGAAGCACCGGCATAATCCATGTTGGCTATCCGACAAACAGCTACGGCATTCTCAACCTCAAGGGCGGCGAACTTGCGGCGACGCACCATACGCCTGTGAACGTAGGGACTTACGGAAACGGTGAGTTCAACCTCTCCGGCGGCAAGGTGTCGGTCAACCATTTGCGTACCGGTGCATCATATGTTGCAGGTACGGACGGTTCTGTGGAGGACACAGTCCGCATAACCGGCGGTACGCTTGACATCACGTCAAGACAGCGTGGATACGGAATATCGATTTCGGAGCACACGAACCGCTCTGGTCGCCTGATATTCGACGGCGGCATTGTGAAGTGCCACCAGATCTGGGGCAATGTGGGCAAGTCTGCATTCGAGGCGAACGGCGGTACGCTTGTGGCCGTTGAGTCGAACACCTACCAGATGTACGAGTTTGGCGAAGCGCGTCTCGGCGAGAAGGGGCTTACGGTCGATTCGGCAGGCTACAACATAACGATAGCCCAGTCGTTTTCGGACAAGGCGGATGCCGCAGGCTCTGGACGGCTCATCCTCACCGGAGACGGTGTGAAGACGCTGACGGGCGACCTGAGCGAACTTTCGTATGTTGAGGTTCGCGGCGGAACTGTGGACATCACCGGGCGGACGGTCGAAAACCTCGTCCTCAACGGCGGCACCCTGAAGATCGATTCCACCAAACCCATCAGCGTGACAGGCGACTGCGATTTCGGCGATGTGTACCTTGCGTTTACCGGCGGTGCGTCGATCGGCGACATTGGCTCTGTGCTGAAGCTCTCCAAGCCGCTGACCTCGGAGCAGCTTGAGAAATGGAGCAGAGCGGTTGTGATGTCGGGACTTGATGACGGCAAGGCGCTTACGCTTTCGCAGTCCGAGGACGGGAACGGCGGCTATGAACTCAAGTATACAGTACGCGAAGCAGGCATTACCGAAATCAACCTCGCGTCTGGAACGGAGACGCGCACGTCCAATTATGAAAACGACGCACCGGACATTTTCTCCGTCAATGTCGCGAAGGATGCCGCTCTTACGCTTTCCGGAACGCTGAAGCGTGGCCGTCTCGTCAAGAATGGGGATGGTGCGCTTACGCTCGCGAACGAAGACAACCTCTTTGCGCTTGGATGGGAGATTAGAGGCGGCAAGATTGCGGTTGCGCTTGTCGATGCCCTTGGCGTAGGGAAGGACGGATGCGTCAAGCCGGGAATGTTGCGCGACGGAACTCTGGAGTTCCTTGGCGATGGCGACAAGACGCTTTACGCACCGCTTGAGATAAACGCGACAACCAAGACGAACGGCGTGATAATGAAGGTGGTTGGCGGTGACGTCACGATGCCTGCGCCGAAAGTGACGGCGGGTTCGTTCATCAAACGTGGTTCAGGGCGTCTCGTCTGGGAGATCGAGGGTTCGCAGACGCTTGTGTCCGGCGATGGCTATGCGCCGTGGGGGCCTGCGGCGTGGCCGTGGTATGAATCGCAGATACATCCGCTTGTGTTTGACGACCAGAACGGCATGATGCCGACGAATGCCTCGTATGGATGCTTCAACGTCACCGACGGCGAAATGGTGCTGCGCGGCAAGGGCGACAATGCGGCAGCACGCATCAAGGGCGTGGTCACGGTCGGACATCCCACACTCAACGGTTCTGTGCAGCCAGGACTGGTAATCGACAACTGCTCGGTGGATTTTCATGAGGGGTCAAGGCATTTCGTCATCGCACCCGGCGGCCGCACAGACAGCTCGTTTGTCACCAATCCGTATCTTTTCGTCACCAATGGAGCGTACGCCAAGGTGGATACGCTCATGGTCAACCGGTTCAACCGCAGGAGCGACCTCGTCACGAAGGTGAAGGTGGCAGACCGCTCGACGCTCAAGGCGACATACATCGTCCAGCCCAACCGTTCGGGTGATAGCGTGGCGGCGTCGGAATATGAGATATCCGGAGGCTCCAGGCTCTTGGCGGGCAGCGCCGGCGTTTCGCTCTACCGTCCCGCGAAGATGACGTTCGACAACTCCATACTTGCGAAGGACGAAGACCTCGATCCTACGGAGATATATTGGGAGTCAGAGATTGCGACGGCCTGGATAGACGCGAAGTTCATGAACGGTTCGGAGTTCAGGTGCAGCGGGATAAGGACGAATGCGGCGTTGACGGCTGAAAATCCGTTGCGCATCACGTTCGACGACTCGAAGTGGATTCCGGCAAAGTCCGGCGATTTCACGTTTGAGTGCGAGATGCCGGAGAAGATCGTCATCGCGGTCACGAACGTCGGCCTTGTGCTTGATGTCCCGGCGGACGCGACATGGACGATGAACCGTCCCGTGACCGGGACTGGCGGATTGGTCAAGCAGGGCGCAGGCACATTGACGCTCGGCCCGGCATCTGTCGGCTACGCCGGGGTGACGCGCATCGACGAAGGTGCGGTGGATCTCGACGGCAACTCGCTGCCTGTGCGGGTCGGCGGCAGCGGCACTGTCATGAACGGCACGATCGCGAACGGCGGGCTTGCCGTGTCCGTTGCCGATGACGGCACCGTTCCGGGGGCGATTCCTACGCTTTCCGATGTGGCGGTGTCCGGGACGTTCAGGGTGGATGCCGGACGCAGCTCTGCGGATGTGCCGCTTGAGCGTCCGTACAAGGCCGTCGCTGTCGCGAGATACGAGGGCACGGCCCCAGACGTCTCTCGCTGGAAGGCGGTAAACCTTGGCGTCCGCGAACTTGGCGGCAGGTTCGAGGTGCGCGACGGCGCAGTGTACATGACGCCGTACTACCGCAGCATGGTCATCAGCATACGCTGACGGTCTGAAGGACGCATATCGTATGACGTCAACGTTTGCGATGCTGTTCGCGGCGGCGCTTTCGGTTTCGCCGATGCCGCAGACGGCCGATGCCGGAAATTGGTGGTCGAAGAGGCTTGCGGAGAAGAAAAGGCTTGTTGAGGCTGGCGGCTCGAAGGTTGTGTTCCTCGGCGATTCACTGGCGCACTTCTTCGAGATGGGCGGCAGCGGAATGGGGCGGCCTGTCTGGGACTGCTATTGGGCGGGAGAACCGTACAAGGCTCTCAACCTTGGGTTCTCCGGCGACCGTACCGAAAACCTGCTCTGGCGCATAACGGAGGGTGGCGAACTTGACGGCTACGACGCGAAGGCGATAATCCTCACCATCGGGACGAACAACACAGGATACCGCAACGATCCGGCCGGAGACACGATCATCGGCGTGAAGCGCATCCTTGAGGTCATCCGCGCAAAACAGCCGGATGCCGTCACGGTGCTGTGCGCGATTCTGCCACGCGGGGAGCGTCCGGACAATCCGATGCGCATCCGCAACGCGGTCGTGAACCGCGAGCTTCAGAAGTATGCGGATGGACGGAAGGTTGTGTGGTGCGACTTCTCCGATCGTCTACTCTTCGCCGACGGCATTCTGCCGGCGGCGATCATGCCGGACTTCCATCATATGCGCGAAGAGGGCTACCGCATCTTGACGGCTGCGGTGCTGCCCTATGTGAATGCGATAATGAAGGGTGAGGCGATGCCGTTTGCCTCCGCATATCCGTCAAGCCTCTGCCGCTATGCCTTCAACGACGGAAAGACGGAGGCGACACGCGCCGTTACGCGCATCGCCCAGCCGAGCTGGCGTGGAGTGGACTGGTGGGGCGACAGGTTCATGCGCAACCGCATGACGGTCAGGGACAGGAAGGGCAAGATCGACATCGTGTTCGCGGGCGATTCCATCACGCATTTCTGGGAGGACTACGGCGGGAAGGAATATGCCGCGCTTACGAACCGCTACTCGATTCTGAACCTCGGCTACGGCGGAGACCAGACGCAGAACCTGCTGTGGCGTTTCCGGCATGGGGAGCTTGACGGCTACCGGGCGAAGGCTGCCATGCTCATGATAGGCACGAACAACAACGGCATCGGCGGGTACAACCCGGAACACACCGTCGAGGGTGTGAAGGCCTGCCTTGACGTTCTGCGAGAGAAGCAGCCGCAGGCGAAGGTCTTTCTTATGGGCTATCTCCCCCGTGCGGTCGGCACGGTCGACGGCGATCCCGCCAAGGATGGCGGGGCGGACGGACGCAACCGCATATCCGGTGAGAAACTGCGTTCACTTGCCGACGGCAGGAATGTGGTCTACATGGATCTGTACGATAAGTTTCTCGTGGACGGCAAAATCCCAAAATCGCTGATGGGCGACTACATTCATCCGACAGAAAAGGGATATGCCATCTGGCGTGAGTGCATTGAGCCTGAATTCAGGAAGGCGGTTGGGAAATGAACAGATTGCGTCTGCTTGTCGTTTCGTTTTTTGCGTGTACCCCCCTCTTCGCCTGGACGACGCGCCCCGGTTGGCCTGCTGTTCCGTCGCAGAACAACGCCCGCATACAGTGTGCGCTTGCGAGAGGCGACGCAGATCATCCAAGTGCGGTCTTTCCGCTCTGTGAGCCGGGCAGGCCTGTCGCCTGCTGGTGGGACGATGATGCGCTTCATGTCGGAAGCCGCACATTCGGATTCAATGCGCTCGGCGTAGCGCCGAAGGACGGCGCGTCGTTTTCGGTGGACGTGGTTGCGGACAGCGGAAAGAAGATGCGGCTTGATGTCGTGCTCGACGAGGATGCGGCGGCGTACCGCGTTCCTGATTTCGGCATTTTGGGAAACAGAACAATCGATCTGCCAGTCACAATCTCAGCGAAGCGCGACGGTTCGGTGCGCGTCTCCTCGCCCAATCCGCGCTTCCTGTACGCTCTGTTTTCAGGGAAGGGGCGCAGACTTCTCA
>CAYTWE010000019.1:0-35043 GCA_964440985.1 uncultured Lentisphaeraceae bacterium
GTGCAAGGCGGCATTTTGCGATGTCTTACGATTCTTCATTTGATATTGGTCTCTGAAAAGGTTCTGGGGCAAATTCGCTCACTCGTCAGTCTTGATGCGCCGTATCAGTATGTTCGCCCACATGATGACCTTCTCGACAGTTGTCAGCAGTCTGCCGTTGTAAAGAAGATTGTTTCACGCTTGTACATAAAAGCCGTCCCATGGCGCAGTTGGGGACGACCGCTTTGCAGAACTCTTCATATTTGGCCATGCCAACTCATTACCCATTCGCGATACCTCTTGGCGCGGATTGTATCAAAAGAGGACATTGGGCGCAACAGTGGATATCAAATTTTCATCTTTATGCTGCTTATTTTGGCTTTATGATGGTTTAAGGGGGTTTGATAGAAGTCAAACCATTTCATGTTGCATCAGCGCGATACTTCGGTTGCTGAATGCGACATGGACCACAGTCTTCTTAATCACATAAATCCGACATGCCATCTCATGATGTTGCGCGGTTGAGTTTGCATCTCGGCAGGCTGTCTCCATGCGCGGGAGGCCTGGACGTCTCGAGATCCTGGCGCGGGTTCCAAAAGAGTGTCCGCTATCATAACGAACTGCGCGGTGACGTCTTCGCGTTCATGCTCCGTTGGAAATCGATGTGCCGTTTGATATAATACACGGCCATGCGCATCGTAGATTGCGATTATTTTGTTGTCGGTTCCGGCATGGGCGGGCTTATGACCGCCCTTCACCTTGCACCGTACGGAAGGGTCATCGTGGCGACAAAACGCCACCTCAGCGACTGCAACACCAACTTTGCCCAGGGCGGCATATGCTGTGTGGCCGCTCCGGGCGATTCATTCAAGGCACACCTGAAGGACACCCAGATTGCCGGTGCGGGGCTGTGCACAGAGCGCGTTGTCGCGAGAATCGTGGCGGAGGCCCCCAAAGGAATCGCCGATCTCGTGAAGTGCGGCGTAAAGTTCAACAAGAATGCAGACGGGTCGTGGGATCTGACGCGTGAGGGCGGGCACAGCGCAAGGCGCATATTCCACGCAGGCGACATAACCGGAGAGAAGTGCGAGGCGGCGATGATCGCCACGGTTCTGAGGCATCCGGAGATCACGATCCTTGAGAACACCACCGTGATCGACCTCATCACGACCACCCGACAGCTCGGGCTCAAGAAGTCCACACACCAGTGCGTCGGTGCGTACGTTCTCGATTCGGTCACGCATGAAATATACGCAATCCGTTCGCCGAACACAATCTTGGCCACAGGCGGATGCGGGAAGGTCTATCTCTACACGTGCAACCCCGATACGGCGACCGGCGACGGAATCGCACTTGCATGGCGGGCCGGCGCGAAGATTGAAAACATGGAATTCATACAGTTCCATCCGACGTGTCTTTACCATCCGAACGCAAAGAGATTTCTGATTTCAGAGGCGGTGCGCGGAGAAGGCGCGGTTCTCGTGGACGGCAAGGGGCATCCGTTCATGGACAAGTATGACAAGAGAGGTTCGTTGGCTCCACGTGACATAGTTGCGCGTTCCATCGACTCCGAGATGAAGCGCACCGGCGCGCCGTGCATGTTTCTCGACATACGCGACAAGGGCAAGACATACCTCAAACGCCGATTCCCGAACATCTACCGCAAATGCCTCTCCTTCGGGATCGACATGGCGAAAGATCTCATCCCCATCGTCCCGGCGGCGCATTACTGCTGCGGCGGCATACAGGCGACTGTAGACGGGCGGACGTCCATAAAGGGGCTTTCGGCAGTCGGCGAATGCGCCTGCACCGGACTGCATGGAGCAAACCGCCTTGCGTCAAATTCCCTCATGGAGGCGCTTGTGTGCGCCAGGCTGACGGCGAAGCGTCTGATGCTGCACCCGGTCAAGCTTGAGCGGAAGATGCAGATACCGGCATGGAAGACGGGCAAGGCCGTCGCTCCTGATGAAGCGGTGCTTGTTGCGCACATGTGGGATGAGATTCGTCGTCTCATGTGGGACTATGTCGGGATCGTGCGAACAGACAAGCGTCTTGCGCGTGCGCTGCGCCGGATAAGGACGCTTCGCCGGGAGATACGCGACTACTACTTCCGCTATCTCGTTACGCCAGATACCCTTGAACTCCGCAATCTTGCGGTGTGCGCCGAATTGATAGTGAAGAGCGCCCAGAAGCGCAGGGAATCACGCGGGCTGCACTACACACTCGACTATCCTGAGCTCTCAGAGAAGATACATTCCACCGTCATTCCGGGTTACCGCGGATGATGCGGCAGAACATGACGGATGGCAGGCCTGGCATAATTGTCCTGAACGGATGGGCGGCGAGTCCTGATGCCTGGAACCTGTGCGGGTTCATGCGTGAGCCGGCGCCCGACGGACGTCTTCCGTCGTTGCATTCGTATGTGGAGCAGCTTGACGGCATTCCGGAACGCCATTTTGAGGAAGGCGGTCGTTTCGTCGTTGTGGGGTGGTCGATGGGCGGCAGTTCCGCACTTCGTCTGTTCTGCCGGCATCCTGATCAGATAGCGGGGCTGGTGCTTGTCGCTGCGACACCGCGCATGATGGAAGAACCCACCACGGGATGGAAGGGGATGTCGCCCCGCAGGCTGGAGGTTCTGCGCCGCGGACTGGAACTGACCCATGGTCAGGGGTTCTTCGGAATCCCCGAAGGGAAGCCAAATCCATACATGACCGATTCTCCGGCAAATCTTGAACGCGGCCTAAGGTATCTGCGGGAGACGGATCTGCGCAGCGAGCTGGAGTTGAAGTCCCGTGCCGGATGCGCATTTCCGGTGCATATATTCCAGAGCGCTTCAGACGGAATCGTGCGCAGCTCCAACGCGGAATATCTCAGTCGGATATTTCCGTGCGCGAAATCGACCATCATCGACGGCGGCGAACACGCACTGCCGATATTCGTGCCGGATCGCATCGATGCGGCGGTGTCGGCGATTTTGCCGCAGTTTGTCCGCTGACTGTGTCCATTACTTGCCTGCTGTCAGCCGTCAGTTTGCCGTCTTGAAGCCTTGAACTGCACGGCGCATTTTCTTGAACTGCGATTCAGAAAAGTCCACTTGCACGGAATTGGATTTTTTGATATATTACGCACCCGTTTTTCGAACCCAAAGGAAATAGAGTTAAATGCCGACAATCAACCAGTTGATTCGCAAGGGAAGACAGCCGCTTGCAAAGCATTCAAAGTCTCCTGCGCTGAAGGAATGCCCGCAGCGCCGTGGAGTGTGTCTCGTCGTCAAGACGATGACCCCCAAGAAGCCTAACTCCGCACTCCGCAAGGTTGCCCGTGTGCGTCTCACCACCGGCACTGAAGTGACGGCATATATCCCCGGCGAGGGCCATAACCTTCAGGAACACTCCGTTGTTCTCGTGCGTGGCGGCCGTGTGAAGGACTTGCCTGGCGTGCGTTATCACATCATTCGCGGCAAGCTCGACTCCCTGGGCGTGAACGGTCGCAACCGCAGCCGCTCCAAGTACGGCATGAAGCGCCAGAAGAAGGAAGAAGGAAAGTAAGCCATGTCACGCAGATCCAAAAAGATTGAAAAGCGCGTAACGCTCGATCCGAAGTACAATTCGGAGCTGGTCGCCCACATGATTCGCGTCATCATGAAGGACGGCAAGAAGACGACGGCTGAAAAGATCGTCTACGGTGCAATTGACAAGATCAAGGAAGCCATCGAGAAGACGCCGGACAAATTTGTCAAGGAAGAGAAGAAGTTCACCGAGCCGCTTGAGGTTCTTACGGTCGCAATCGACCAGATGAAGCCGCAGGTTGAGGTGAAGACCCGTCGCGTCGGTGGTACGACCTATCCGGTGCCTGTGCCGATCGCCGCGAACCGTCAGCTTTCGCTCGCGCTCCGTTGGACTGTAACCTACGCATCCGGTCGTCACGGCATGGGAATGCCCGCCGCTGTGGCCACTGAAGTCATCGATGCGTTTCAGGGTCAGGGTAACGTCATCAAGAAGCGTGATGATGTTCACAAGATGGCTGCGGCCAACAAGGCATTTGCGCATTACGCATGGTAATGTGCGTGAAATGAGATTCGGAAAACAGACCTCCGCTTTTGGCGGAGGTTTTTTGTTCAATGTGAGATAAAACGATGAAAAAGACGATTTTTGCAGCACTGTGTGCAATGGGGGCATTTGCATCCTGCGGAGATGTGGTTCTTGAAAATTCGCACATGAGGCTTACCCTCGGCGATGATGCCGTTGTGAAGTCGCTTGTAGTCAAGCCATCTGGCGTAGAGTGTGTTGATCCCACCGAGCGGTTGCCGCTCTTTTCGGTGACGCAGGATCGTCCGTTCAACAACGAAATCAAGCTGACCTATCCAAACACCGAGACGACATATCCTGCGAACCGCGTCAGTCGTGAAGGGGACATCCTTGTCATCGGTTTCGAGACAGCCCCATATGAAGCGCGTGTGAGGGTGAAGGAGGCGTCTGGCTACATTCTTTTTGAACTGGCTGGATTTGTTGTCGAGCCGTCAGATTACGGGCATCTGAACATGAAGACCCCGCCGGTGAAGAGCTTTCGCCTTGTGCAGCTGCCGGTGAAGGACCTCGCAAATTTCGGAGACTGGCTCAACGTGATGTGGGATGATGACGCGGCCACGGCGGTTGTCGCCGCCGAGCCGATGACCGTAATCAACGGAGTGCGCCGTAACGGTTTCCATCTCTTCACTGCGGATATCTGCCGCGACCTCAAGCTTGTAGGGGCGAAGGCAGCGATCGTGTCCGCCCGCACGGATGCCTTCTTGAACAGCCTTTCGGAGATGGAGGATGGCTGCGGTTTGCCGAACGGTGTGAAAAGCCGCCAGTCGCCAAAGCTCAATGCATCCATCTACTGGTCTTCGTTCGTGACACCCAAGACTGTTGACGAAAACATTGCGCTCGCGAAGCAGGGCGGATTCAAGATGATGCTTCTGTACTATCCGTGCATCGTCAAGGGGGCGGACAACGACTGGGGGTATGCTGGCATCGGCGGATATGAGCTTCGCGACGACTATGTGAACGGTATCGAGTCCCTCACAGAAATGCTGAACAAGATAAAGGCCGCCGGCATTACGCCCGGTCTGCATGTGCTTCAGACGTTCATCGGCTTCAAGTCGTCATACGTAACTCCAGTTGCAGACCATCGGCTCAACATCGTGCGTCGGTTTACGCTTTCACGCGGGCTTGATACCTCCAATGGTGATGTGTACGTGGAGGAGGATCCGTCGGCGTGTCCGCTGGTTGACGGCACGAGGATTCTCAAGTTCGGCGGTGAGCTGCTCTCCTACGAGGGGTTCGTGGCAGAGCGCCCATACCGTTTCACAGGTGTCAAGCGCGGCGACAAGAGGACAAATGTGACGCCTCACGCCAAGGGTACGATAGGCGGTCTCCTTGACGTCTGCGAGTTCGGTGCGGAAAGCTGCTACATCGACCAAAACACGACTTTGCAGGATGAGATTGCGGAGAAGATCGCCCGCATCTACAATGCCGGTTTCGAATTCATGTACTTTGACGGGTCTGAAGGTGTGAACGCGCCCCATGGCATCCACGTGCCTAATGCGCAATACAAGGTTGTGTCCAGGATGAACAGACCGCCGCTCTTCACTGAAGGCGCGGCAAAGGCTCATTTCGATTGGCATTTCCTTGGTGGCGCCAATGCGTTTGACGTATTCCAGCCGGAGGAGTTCAAGCCGATGATCGTCAAGTGGCCGCAGCACGAGGCACCGATAATGCGCCGCAACTTCAGCCGCCTGAACTTTGGCTGGTGGGGGCTTCGTCAGCCGAAGTCAAAGTTGCGCGACGGCAGGATTTCGATAGGCACCCAGCCTGACATGTGGGAGTTCGGGACGAGCCGTGCGGCTGCATGGGACTGTCCGGCGACGCTTCAGGTGCATGAACCGACATACCGCAAGCATCCGCGCATCAACGACCTGATGGAGGTCATGCGCCGCTGGGAAGACGTGCGGGCAAAGAACTGGCTTACGCCTGCGCAGAAAGAGGCTCTGAAGTCGCAGACACAGGAACATCATCTCTACCTGAACGGAAACGGCGAATATGAACTTCACGAGATAGAGATGCTTCCGTCGCCCGCAGGAGCGAAAGAGGCCAGGGCGTTTGCGTTCAAGCGAAACGGGAAATCGGTGCTGGCGTGTTGGCATATGTCCGGATCTGGCACGATGAAGATTGCACTCGGTGCAGACGGAAAGTGCCGTGACGTTCCGCTTGCCGGCATGACGTATCTTGAGAGCGACCTGTCAATTGACAGGTTGAAGACTGCGTACGCAGCAGCGGTGATGCCGTGAAGGTGGCGGTCTACAAGGACTGCCTTTCCACTGGACGGGGCGCAGACCGGGCGGTGCGGAGCCTTGCCGCCGGTCTTGCCGCACGTGGGTACGACGTGTCGCCGTTGGAGAGGGACGAATTTTTCAAGTGCGTATTGAGAGCTGCAGACGGATGCTCCCCGGACGTAATAATCGCGACAGGTTCAAATGAGATTGTCGATCTGGATGCGGGGGGCTATTTCGACAGGTCTGCAAGGGCCAAGGTCATCCTTCAGCTGCACCTTGCGCCGCATGGATTCTTCAAATGGCGACATCCGCTCCGCAACTGCCGCATACGCCGAGCTTTTGACAAGCCGGATGCCGTGCAAGTCCTTTGCAGCAGCTATGCGCAAGAATTCACGCGGATGGCGCCGCATCCGCCCGTGACTGTGATCGGAAATTACACAGATATGGCAGTCCCGGATAGCGGTGTGGCACGTTTGTCCGATGAAAACGCCCCTACGGTACTCTATCCCGCCGCTGCGATGAACCGGATAAAGAACCAGAAGTTGCTGATCGAATCATTCGCGACTCTCGCCGCCGATTTTCCAGAGTGGCGCGTACGGTTGCTGGGAAGGGCTGACACCGCCTACGCAGAAGAGTGCCGCAGACTGATTGCCGAAAAAGGGCTTTCCGGCAGAATTGATGTCACCGGATTCACAGATGATCTCGCGGCGGAATATTCGCGGGCGGCATTCATTGCGTTCCCGTCACGGCTTGAGGGATTTCCGCTTGCGCTTCTCGAGGCTGCGAAGTTCTCGCTTCCAGCAGTCGTTCTGTGCGACCTTCCGGGTGTGGAGGATATAGTGACGGCGGACACGGGCATTGTGACGAAAGCGAGCGTACGGGAGTATGCCGCAGGACTTCGTGCAATGATGTCGGATGCCGTGCTGCGCCGGTCGCTTGGTGAATCGGCGCGGTTGAGATGCGAGAATCTCTACTCGAAGGAAAAAATCCTCGATGCATGGGAAGCATTGCTTCAAAGTGTGGTAAAATAAACTCTTTCAGAGAACCGACGGACATAAAACAGGAAATCGACAAAATGAACGAACCTCATCGTCACATATTCACTTCGGAATCGGTGTCGGAAGGACATCCTGACAAGGTGGCAGACCAGATTTCAGACGCCATCCTCGATGCCTGTCTTGCGAAGGACCGAAACGCCCGCGTTGCGTGTGAAACGATGGTTGCGCCGAACCTTGTGATGAACGCCGGTGAGATCACCTGCCGCGGGTTCAAGGATGTCGATACGGGTGCGATAGCCCGCAGGGTCGTGAAGAGAATCGGCTACGATTGCGAAGAGGAGGGCTTTGCATGGAAGTCCCTCACGTACATGAGTGCGCTTCACGGTCAAAGCCCGGACATTGCGCAGGGGGTGAACCGCAAGCGGAAGACCATGCAGGGCGCAGGCGACCAGGGGATGATGTTCGGCTACGCATCGAACGAGACAAAGGATCTGATGCCGGCACCGATCATGTGGTCGCACGGTCTGCTTGCGAAGTTCGCAAAGATGCGCCGCAACGGCACGATGCCGTTTCTGCGTCCTGATTCCAAGGGGCAGGTGTCCGTGGTCTACGAAAACGGAAAGCCCGTTGCCATCGACACCGTCGTGCTGTCGCACCAGACGACTGAGGATGGCGCGAACGCAAAGTGCTATGCCGAGATGGAGGAGGCCGCCCGCGCATTTCTTTCCAAGACGAAGATGCTGACGAACGGCACGAAGTTCTATATCAACCCGACCGGCAAGTTTGTCGTCGGCGGGCCGTGCGGAGATTCAGGGCTTACCGGACGCAAGATCATCGTCGATACGTACGGCGGCATGGCGGCGCATGGCGGTGGCGCGTTCTCCGGGAAGGACCCGTCCAAGGTGGACAGAAGCGCGGCGTACTACGCCCGCTATGCGGCCAAGAACATTGTTGCGGCAGGGCTTGCAGACCGTTGCCAGATTCAGGTCGCCTATGCAATCGGAGTGGACAGGCCGGTGTCTGTGTGCGTGAAGACATACGGAACAGCACACGGCGTCACCAACGGACAGATCGAGAGGATGCTGCTTTCCGGGAAGGTGTTTGACTTCCGCCCCTATGCACTTACGGAGGATCTCGGATTGACCGCACCCGAAGGCTGGAGGTACGAAGACACTGCGGCGTACGGGCATTTCGGGCGCAAGGCGTTCCCGTGGGAGCGCACCGACCGCGTCGACGCCGTTCTCGCCGCCGTCAAGAGGATGTGATGCCGTATTTCACCGAAACGGGCGACGGAGTCGTCTTGAATGTAAAGGCGCAGCCGCGCTCGTCGCGGGCCGGAGTGGACGGCCTTATCGGTGAAGCCGTGAAGGTTCGCGTAAAATGCGCACCGGTGGACGGCAAGGCCAACAAGGAGCTTGTCGAGACGCTTGCAGATGCGTTCGGCTTGCCGAAGGGCAGGGTCGTGTTCAAGTCCGGCGAGACGGCGAAACAGAAGAGGATTCTGCTTGTCGGCGTATCTGCCGATGACGTCCGGAAGGTTGTGGAGCGTTGATTTCGGATTTTGACAGCTTTTTCATGAGGATGGCTCTTCGCGAGGCGGAACGTGCCGCCGAGGACGGAGAGGTGCCTACGGGATGCGTGATTGTCGAGCCGGCATTGTCTGAAGATGGCTCATTCAATTCCGATCCACTGTCTGCCCGCATCCTTGCGCGGGCGCACAACCAGCCTGAGATGCTGTGCGATGCAACCGCCCATGCGGAGATGCTTGCGCTCACCGCTGCCGCTTCCGCGAAAGGCGCATGGCGTCTTTCCGGCACACGTCTCTATGTGACGAAGGAACCATGTCCGATGTGCGCCGGGGCAATCATCCTCGCTCGCGTTCCGGTTGTCGTGTGGGGCGTCTCCGATCCGAAGCGAGGGGGCGGCACGGTGTTCAACATTTTTGGGCATCCCGGAATAAATCATCACCCGGAGATCGTGACAGGCGTGATGAAGGAGGAGTCTCTTGCCGTCCTGCAGGATTTCTTCCGTCGTCGCAGGGAGGGCAAATGAAGGTTGTTCCGTGCAGCGACAAATCGCTTGAAGAGGTTGCGGCAACGCTTAACGCTGGCGGGGTAGCGGTGATTCCGACCGATACGGTGTATGGGCTTGCCGCCCATCCTTCGTTCCCGGCGGCCGTTGAGCGCCTCTATTCCATCAAGGGCAGGGAGAAGCGCAAGAAGATAGCGCTGCTTGCGTCAGATGCAACGGCGGTTGGGGCGTTCATCGGATGCGCAATGCCGCAGAAGGCCCGCGAACTTGCGGAAAGGCATTGGCCTGGTGCACTTACGATGGTTGTCGGCGGTGAGGGATTTCGGGTGCCGGCCCATGCATGGACGTGCCGTCTCATTGCCGCCTGCGGCGGTGTGCTGCGCGTCACATCGGCCAATCTTTCCGGCGGGCAGCCCGCGACGGATGCGCCGCAGGCGCTGGCGGATGTCGGGCTTTCCGCCGATGTTGTTGTCGATGACGGGCCATCGCCGGGCGGCATCCCATCGACTGTGGTGTCCGTCGGGGATGCCGGCGAGATTGTGGTTTTGCGGCAAGGGGCGATATCCGTATGAACGGGATTCGCCGTCGGCGCAACGGCGGTGAAACGCGGAAAGGCTTGGACGTTATGGGTGGAGAGTGGCTTGACCTGAATCCCGATCCGACGCACGTGAAGCGCGAACGCGCCAAAGCGCGTGAACTGCGGGCGACGGACTGGTGGCGATCGCAGCTTGCCAAGGGAGAGTGCCACTACTGTCATCGCAAGGTCGGGGCGGAGAACCTGACGATGGATCATGTGGTTCCGGTGGCGCGAGGTGGCCGCTCCACAAAGGGGAATTGCGTGCCATGCTGCAAGGAATGCAACAACGCGAAAAAGGCGTACACGCCAGCCGAGCAGATACTTGAGCGGCTGTTTGGGCAAGACGGAGCCGCCGTTTAACGCAGCGGGCATTTGCGCACCATGCGCCGGTACGCAGCCATATGGTATAATAGCCATCTTTACTTTCATACGGCACATTACAGAAGATGAGAAGCATCCCAGGAAACATAGAGCGTCTGCTTGTCGGCAAGCCTGAGAACGGCAAGACGCTTCAGGATCTCCTTGCGGCGCGGTGTGGGCTGTCCCGCAGAGCCGCCAAGGCCATGATTGACGGGCGCAACGTGTGGGTAAACCGCAAGTGCGTATGGATAGCGCACCACTCCCTGCGCACCGGAGACACGGTGGACGTTCCGCGTTCCGTCGTAAGCGCGGCGAAGCGCCAGCCCGGCAGCGACAGAACGAAGGCCGCAGGCGGTGGAGCGTCCGCAGTGCGCCACATCAGGGTGCTTATGGAGACCCCGGACTATGTTGTTGTAGACAAGCCTGCCGGAGTGCTGAGCTGCGGTGACGAGAAGTCGGCGGAGATGATTCTGCGTCTCCAGATGCGCATCCCCACACTTGAGGCGGTGCATCGTCTTGACCGGGACACGACGGGCTGCCTTCTGTTCGCCAAGACGCATACGGCGTTTACGGCGGCAGTGGACGTATTCAAGACGCACAGCGTCAAAAAAACGTACTACGCCATCGTCGCCGGTCGTTTCCCCCATGCGCACGAGACCGTGGCCGCACCGCTTGACGACAGACCTGCCGTATCGCACGTCACGCGGGAGATGGCTTCTCCGGACGCTTCATTCCTGAAGGTGCGGATTGAGACGGGACGGACGAACCAGATTCGTCGGCATCTTTCGTCGATAAGGTTTCCAGTGCTTGGCGACCGCACGTTCGGCTTGAAGAAGGCGCGGGATTCGCGGCTCATGGCGGTGCCGCGCCAGATGCTTCATGCGGCGGAGCTTGCGCTGCCGGATCCAATGCGCAGCACCAAAGGTCTCATCAAGGCGCACAGTCCGCTGCCGGCCGATTTCCGTCAGTGTCTGAAGGCGTTCGGGATGGGGAAGTGAGATGACCGTCAAGGATGTCCCCGCGGTAGACCGTGCGCTCAAAAGGGAGTTCCGCGCACACGATGCGCCGATCATCGAACTCATCCAGGCGCAGACGCTCGATCCGTTCTGTGTGCTTGTGGGGACGATCCTTTCCGCCAGAACGAAGGATCAGTGCACGGCGGGGGCGGTAAAGCGTCTGTTCGCAAAGGCAAAGGGCGGCATGTTCCGCCCGGAGGATCTCGACAGGCTTTCCATTGAAGAGATTGAGCAGTCCATCTATCCGGTAGGTTTCTTTCGTGACAAGGCTCGCCATCTGAAGAATTTGCCGTCCGTACTAAGGGAGAGGTTCGGCGGGACGCTGCCGAAGACGGTTGAGGAGCTTTGCGAACTGCCGGGCGTCGGACGCAAGACCGCCAATCTCACGGTTGCGGTCGGGTTCGGACTGCCGGCAATATGCGTGGATGTACATGTTCACCGCATATGCAACAGGCTCGGTCTCGTATGCACTAAGACGCCGCTGGAGACTGAGATGGCGCTACGCCGCATACTGCCCGTCAAGTACTGGAAGACGTGGAACTCGCATCTCGTGTCGTTCGGACAGACCAGATGCGGACCGGTGCGCCCGAAGTGCGACGGATGTCCGATATCCGTACATTGCCCTGCCTGTGCGCAAGGATAGATGTGAGGACGGCTTCAGTGAAGACAGACGGCGGCAAGACGGCGATTGATCCTGCGCTTTTCGCAGATGATCCGAACTGGGTCTCGTGCGTGCCGGAAATGGCGTCCGGCGGCAAGAAATGCGGGATGCCCGCCCATGACGACTGTTCTCCCCTTGACGTAGACTCCGCAGCGGCGAATCTCAAGCCCGGCGGAATCCTCGGTGCGTCGGACGGATATGAGGAGCGTCCGGGGCAGATCGACATGCTCAAGGCGATAGCGCGGGCGTTCAATGACCGTTCGCACCTGATGATCGAGGCAGGCACCGGGGTGGGCAAGTCGCTTGCGTATCTTGTGCCGGCCGTAAACTGGGCCGTTCTGAACGACACGCCTGTCGTGGTCTCCACTGCGACGCGCAATCTCCAAAGCCAGCTCATATCGAGCGACATTCCTCGTGCGGTGAAGACTGTGCCGGGCAACGTACGCGTTGCGCTGCTTAAGGGGCGAGGAAACTATCTTTGTCTGTACGCCCTTTCGGAGTTGATGCGCGATGGCTACTACAGCATGAACGGCGTGGAGCGCGAGGAGTTCGGAAATGTGGTGCGGTGGCTGCACTCGGACGGATGCGACGGCGATCTTGACACCGTTAATGTGCCTGAACTGAGAAGCCGTCTCGTGTGTGCCGGTGAAGACTGCGGCGGCAAGCGGTGCCAATATGCGTCCCGCTGCTTCATCCGCAAGGCGCGTGAGCGGGCTCTTCGCGCCCATCTTGTTGTGGCGAACCATGCCCTTGTGCTCGCCGAGGCGGCAAATCCCGGAAGCGGCATACTGCCGGCGTACGGCAGACTGGTGTTCGACGAGGCGCACAATCTTGAAGACATAGCGACGGGATTCTTTTCTCACGAGTTTTCGAAAATCACGTTCGCGCAGCTCATTGGGCGCATCACGCGCAAGGTGAGAGGCCGAAAGGAGCGTGGTCTCATCGGGACGATAGAAAAGCAGCTGAAGCGAGGTTCTCTCTCCTCCGCCCCGAACGCCGCAAAGATAGGGAAAGCTGCGCAAACTGTGCGCACGGCCTGCACATTCGCTCGGCTTGAGGCCGACGCGGTCATGGATGTGGCGGCGCATCTGCTCAGCCCTGCCGAGGGAGAGCAGACAATACGCTACCGTCGACTGCGCATGGGTGAGAATGCGTATGCTCCGCGCCAGTATTCGAGGAACGGCCTTTTCAGGGATTATGTGGCCGCACAGTGGGACGAAAGTGCGCTTGACGGTGCGCTCGTGAAGTTTGAGGCGCAGCTTGCGAAGGTTGCGAATGCGCTGACGGCCCTTGCGCACAGCATAGATGATGCCACGTCCGAAGACGAGCTTGATCTGTTTGGTGACCTGTCGGCGCTGGCGATGCAGACTGCTGCCGAAGTGCGCTCCTATCTCGCAACGGCGAAATCCGCGCTTTCCGGCGACGACCCGCAACGTGTCTACTGGGTGGAGCGCGGCGCCGCCGATGCGGACCGGACTGGGCATCCGCCGTCCATAAGGTTCGTCGCGGCGCCTCTCAGCATCGCAAAGGAGATGCGCAGGTGCTTCTACGACGTCAAGGATTCCGTGGTGCTATGCTCGGCTACGTTGCGCGTAGGGGACAGATTCGACTACATGGCGAAGCGGCTCGGTTGCGCACCGGAGAATGCGGCTGCGCCGGAGGAGTGTCGTGTGCGCAGGCTCGTGGCGGCATCGCCGTTCGACTATTTCAGACAGGCGCTCGTTCTTGCTCCGGATTTTCTCCCTGATCCGGCGGTGGACGGACAGGCATATGCGGAGGCGCTTGCGCCGTTTCTGCGGAAGCTCTTTGAAGCGACCGAAGGGCGCGGGCTTGTCCTGTTCACGTCGTACGACATGATGCGCACCGTCGCCGAGCGGGCACGTCCTATGTTCTCGATGTCCGGCATCGATCTGTGCGTCCAGGGAGATGGCCTTTCCCGCGAACTGATGGCGGCAAAACTCAAGGCGGGCGGCAGAACGGTGCTGTTCGGCGCACAGAGCTTCTGGGAGGGCGTTGACGTGGCGGGCGATGCACTTTCGTGTGTGGTGATTGCCCGTCTGCCGTTCCCTCAGGTGCGTGAACCCGTGACTGAGGCGCGTTGCGAACAGATAGAGGATGCCGGCGGGCGGGCATTCCACGACTACATGGTGCCGGAGGCGGTAATCAAGTTTAGGCAGGGTTTTGGACGTCTTATCAGGACAAAGCGGGACCGAGGTGTGGTCGTAGTCACAGACAGGAGGATCGTCACGAAGAACTACGGCGCGATTTTCCGCAAGTCCATAGCAGCTTCGGCGCATACGGTGAGGAGCGAAGAGGAACTGATGGAAAGGGTTCGGATGTCGCTGACGGCATTATCGCATCTTTCATGCCGCAACGGAATATGATATACTGAAATGGTTTTGAAAGAGACAGCAAAGAAGAGCTATTCGGAGATACTGACAACGCTTCCGTCGTTCGCATGGTTGACGTTGCTTTTTGTCATACCCACGCTGATAGTGCTTGGGATTGCGTTCCATGCGCCGGATGCGGATGGCGGCTTTTCACGCGGAATAACGCTTGAGACCTGGCGTGCCGTGCTGAGGACGCCATACAAGGAGATAGTCTGGCGGACAATCTGGATATCTGCTGCCACGACGTTCATATGCATCGTCCTTTCACTTCCGTGCGCGTACGCCATAGCTCGCATGACGGTTCGCTGGCGCGCCGTCATTGCCGGACTGATAATGCTGCCGTTCTGGACGAGTTTCATAGTGCGCGTGTTTGCATGGCGGACGCTGCTCAACCCCGAGGGGTTTCTTCATCATTTTCTTTCGGCCGTCGGCATAATCGGGAAAGACGCGATATTGAACTACAATTCAGGGGCGATACTGGCCGTATCCGTCTATTCGTTCCTGCCGTTTGCGATAATGCCGATATACACGGCTGCGGAGAAGTTCGACTTCTCCCTGCTTGAGGCCGCCCGCGACCTCGGTGCAAAGAGCTTCTTTGCGTTCCGCAAGATATTCCTCCCCGGCGTCAAGCGCGGTGTCATCTCGGCGGTTCTGATGGTGTTCATCCCCGCAATCGGGTCGTATGTGATTCCCGACCTTGTAGGCGGACGCGATTCAGAGTTGATCGGAAACAAGATATATCAAAGGACGTTCCCCGACAGGAACCTCCCCCATGCGTCCGCATTGGCGGCGGTGACGGGGCTTTCCGTGCTTGTTCCGCTTGCGTGTGTCGCATGGTGGATGAAGCGGCAGGATGAACGCGAGGAGAAGCGGCTTGCCGCCGCGACTGCGCACAAGCTCAGCGGGGGTGCGGCATGAAGCACAGCAAGTTCTGCGTGGTTGTGCTCATGCTCGTGATGGCGTTCCTCTACCTGCCGATAGTGGTGCTGATAGCGAACTCGTTCAACCTGTCGAGATACGGCGGCGAATGGGCCGGCTTTACGCTGAAGTGGTACAGCGCGTTGTTCTCCCCCGGCAACCGCGAGATATGGATGGCGTTCCAGCGTTCGCTCGTGATCGCCGCGATGGCGACTGTGGCGTCATGCGTGATAGGCACGACCGCCGCGATTGCGCTCCATCGCTGGAAGGGGCGGCTTCAGACCATACACTACGGCCTGATCTACACGCCGCTCGTGATGCCTGAAATACTTATGGGCATTTCGCTGCTGATGATGTTCACGGCTATCGGGATAGGCTGCGGAATGTTCACGATTTTTGTCGCGCACGTCACGTTCTGCGTCTCCTACGTCACGATGACCGTGCTTGCGCGTCTTCAGGATTTCGACGACCGCGTGGTCGAGGCCGCGTACGATCTCGGCGCATCGCCGATGCAGGCGTTCTTCAAGGTCACGCTCCCGATACTCCTGCCGGGAATAGTCGCGGGCGGACTGCTTGCGTTCACGCTCTCCATCGACGATTTCGTCATTACGTTCTTCGTGACGGGGCCGGGCGCAGACACCCTGCCGCTGAAGATATACTCGATGATCAAGCATTCAAGGCAGATGCCGGTCATCAACTCGCTCTCCACTTTGATGCTCGTGTTCACGTGTGTGCTTGTCGCCGCCTCGCGCTTTCTTGCGAACCGCAGGCAACGACATTTCGACAAGCCCAGAAAGTGAAGTTCGCGGCGGCGTCGCGGCGTACGGTTTCATGTGGATCGCAAAGATATGGATGTCCAGAAATGACGAAAAAGCTTTTGATAGTGGAATCTCCGGCAAAGGCGAAGACCATCGGCAAATATCTCGGAAATGATTTTACGGTAAAGTCTTCTGTCGGCCATGTGCGCGACCTGCCCAAAAAGGGCGGTCTCGCAATCAAGATCGCTCCGGTGAAGGGAGTGGAGGGGGAGTGGACGTTCAAGCCCACATATGAAATAACCCCCGAAAAGAAGAAGGTCGTCTCCGAACTTCGCGCGGCGGCGAAGGCCGCCGACGAGGTGTACCTTGCTCCCGACCCCGACCGTGAGGGAGAAGCCATCGCCTGGCATCTCAGCGAAGTCCTTTCCAAGGAGACGAAGGGGAAGAAGGTCGCCCGCGTCACCTACAATGAAATCACGAAATCCGCAGTGCAGGCGGCAGTCGCCAATCCAGGCGAGATAAACCAGTCAAGGGTCGATGCCCAGCAGGCCCGCCGCATCCTTGACCGGCTCGTCGGCTTTCAGGTTTCGCCGATGCTCTGGAAATATCTTTCGTATGGACGGTTTCTCTCCGCCGGACGTGTCCAGTCCGTCGCGCTGCGGCTGATAGTCGAACGTGAGCGTGAGATCAGGGCGTTCACGCCCGTGCCGTACTGGATTCTCGGCGTGGAGGCGAAGAAGGACGGAGTTGCGTTCAAGGCCCGTCTTGCGCGTATGGACGGCAAGAAGCCTGACATCCGCGATGAAAACGCCGCCGTTGACGCGATGAGGGATTTCACCGGCGCCTCGCTGCGCGTATCCGGCGTGAAGGATCAGCCGAAGACGCGCCATCCGTATCCGCCGTTCACGACCTCCACACTCCAGCAGGCGGCAAGTTCGGTGTGCGGATTCTCTCCGCACCGCACGATGGGCATTGCGCAGAAGCTGTATGAAGGCGGCCTCATCACGTACATGCGAACGGACTCGGTTAACATTGCGCAATCGGCGCGTGATGCGGCGGCGGAATTCGTGTCGAACGAGTACGGCAGCGAGTTCCTTCCGGAGAAGCCGAACGTGTACAGGTCGAAGTCCGGGGCGCAGGAGGCTCACGAGGCGATACGCCCGACAGACGTGAGGCTGAAGCCCGGCAATGCGGTGAAGCTGGATGCGGCCTCCGCGAAACTGTACGACCTCATATGGCGGCGTTTCGTCGCATCGCAGATGGCCGATGCGCGCATGAGCCTCAGATCCGTCACAATCGAACCCGTGAAGGACGGAATTGCGCACTCGTATGCGTTCGTCGCATCCACAACGACCGTCACGTTCGAGGGATTTCTCAAGGCCATGCCTACGGCCATCGTCAAGAAACGCCAGGACGCCGATGACGACGGTGATGAGGTCGAAGCGCTTCCGCCGCTCGCTGAGGGTGACGCGCCCGAAGTCGTGAAGTGGCTTTCGGACAGGAAAGAGACGAAGCCGCCGTCGCGCTATTCGGAGGCTGCGCTCGTGAAAGCCCTCGAAGAGAATGGCGTTGGCCGTCCCAGCACGTATGCCCAGACGATCGAGGTGCTGGTCAATCGCCAGTACGCGACGCGGGAATCGCGCCAGCTCGTGCCCACCAAGCGGGGCGAGGACGTCAACGATTGGCTCGTCTCGCGTCTGCCGGCGCTTTTCGATGTCGGGTACACAGCCCAGATGGAATCGGAGCTGGATCGTGTGGAGGATGGCGCCGAGACGGGCGAAAAGATGCTTTCGGCGTTCTACGCAAAATTCCTTGCATGGCTTGCCGCCGCGAAGGAGCCGCCGCCGGACCCGGAGAGGTTCAAATCGCTTTTCGCGTTGTTCGACGAGGTCACGGAGTGGCGTCCGGCGAGGACTGTCGGGAAGAAGACGTATGACGACCGGGATTTCATCGCTTCCATCCGCGAGCAGATGGAGAACGAGCCGGAGAAGCTTTCGGAGCGGCAGTTGCGGGTGCTCGCGACGCTTGCGGCGTCCTACCGCGACCAGATCGCCGATGCGGATGCCCGTCTTGCCGGGCTTGGCTGGGGCGAATTGGTCGAGAAGCTGAAGGCCGCGCCGCCGGAGGGGCTGATCGGCGAGTGCTTCGCCGCGCTTGACGCTGTCGGCGGCATTGAAGGAAACAAGTTCGTGGAGTCGCTGCGCAAACAGTTCGACGTCGGCAGGACGCTCTCGGAAAAGCAGTTTGCGATACTTGCCCGCACGGTTGCGGAGTGCTGCGGCGGAGACGGCCATGCGGCTCTGCGGGAGAAACTTGTGCAGTATCTGCCGTCCGGCGTCGAGGCCGTGCAGGCCGATCCGGCATTGCCGGAGCTGATGTCCATGCTTGACGAGGTGAAGGCGTGGCGCGAGCCGGTAAAGCGAGGCAAGCGTGTGTTTGACGACAAGGATTTCGCCGAGTCCCTCAAGGCTCAGTTCGGACGCAGGAAAATCCTCACCTCGCGGCAGGTTGCCGCGCTCAAGAAGCTCCTCGTTCCGTACAAGGATCAGATCGGGAACTTTGAGGAGCGCGCAAAGCGGCTTGGATTCCCCGAGCCGAAGGAGGGTTCAAATCGTCGCAAGGGAGGCGCGGCACGTCGCTGACCATCCATACCGGCGCTTTCGACGACCCTGCGACAAGGCGCTTCGAGGCGTTTCTGCTCGCTGAGAAGAATGCGTCCAGACTTACCGCGAAGGGCTATCTTCAGGATGTCGCGCAGTTTGCGGCGTTCAGGTGGGGCATTGAGACGCCGCCGCCGTTTCCGTGGCGGTCTGCCACACCGGAAGACGCAAGGTCGTTTCTCATGTCCATAGCCAAAGAGGGGGCGAAGGCGGCAACGACGAGGAGAAAGCTTGCGTCGTTGCGTACGTTCTTCAGATGGCTTGGACGCGAGGGAATGTCGGTGGAGAATCCGTTTTCCGCACTGCGCGGCCCGCGGCTGCCGAAGCCGCTGCCGAAGGTGCTGTCCATCGAGGAGGTGGACAGGTTTCTCGCCGCTCCGCTCAAGGCGCTTGACGACATCGGTGGCGGGGCGGATCGGGATGAGGATGAGATGTTTGCGTGCAAGAGGGATGCAGCCCTTTTCGAATCACTGTATTCCACAGGATGCCGCATATCGGAGATGACGGCTCTGTCGTGGGGCGACGTCAATCTTGCGACCGGCAGCGTGATAGTGACGGGCAAAGGCTCGAAGCAGCGCCTCTGCATACTCGGCGCCCGCGCGATCGCCGCGATGCGGCGTCTCAGGGATGCCGAAGAGGGGCCGATCGAACGCGGTGAAACGTCTGCACCCGTGTTCACGACGCGGAAGGGGGCGCGGATTTCGCCGCGCATGGCGGAACGGCGGATGAAGAAGTGGCTTGCCGCCGCTGAACTGCCGCAGGATCTTACGCCGCACAAGCTGCGCCATTCATTCGCAACGCACATGCTTGACGCAGGTGCGGATTTGAGGAGTGTGCAGGAGATGCTTGGACACAGCTCGCTTGCGACAACACAGATATACACGCACGTGTCCATTGAGCGTTTGAAGGACATATACGCAAAAGCCCATCCGAGGGCATAGCCGGGAGGAGCCGCAGTTGAAGTTTCACATCCATACGTACGGGTGCCAGATGAACGTGCGCGATTCGGAGGCGGTCGGCGCGATGCTTGAGGCCGCCGGACACATGAGGGCGGAAGGAGAAGACGACGCCGACCTCGTGATCGTGAATTCCTGCACGGTGCGGCAGAAGGCCGAGGAGAAGGCAATCGGCAAGTGCGGCAACCTGTGCGCACCGAAGGGACGGACGAGAATCGTCGGTCTTATGGGATGTGCGGTGAAGCGTCTTGGCGCCGATGTGTTCAGGAAACTGCCCACATTGGATTTCGCCGTAGGGCCGCGCCGCTTCGGTCTCATACCGAAAATAGTCGCCGAACTGCAGGCGCATGGATATCCGGAGACGAAGACAGGCGCAAACGTGCTTGAGCTCCCGGATCCAGATGACATCCCGGAGGGGCTTGATTCGCATCCGGATGCTGCGGACGGCGGACAGTCCGAATGTTTCAAGAGCTACGTCACGGTTCTGCTCGGATGCGACAACAGGTGCAGCTACTGCATCGTGCCGGATGTTAGAGGCCATGAGTATTCGCGTCCCGCAAAAGAGGTGATTGCCGAGGTGAAGTCGCTTGCGGCGCGAGGCGTGAAGGAGGTGTGCCTGCTTGGACAGAGTGTGCTTCGCTACGGAGTGCGCAACAAGGCCTGGTTTGAAGATCCGGACGGGAAGTACAGCGAGCCGTTTCCGCGTCTGCTCGCCGCATTGAATGGAATCGTTGGGCTTGAGCGCATCAGGTTCACGAGTGCGCATCCGAAGGGGTGTACGGACGAGCTTGTGGCGGCGTTCCGCGAATGCCCCAAGGTGTGCCGCCATCTCCATCTGCCTGTGCAGTCGGGAAGCGACCGCATACTCTCCGAAATGGGGCGGCGCTATACGCGAGCCGAGTACCTTGCGGCCGTCGCGAAACTTCGTGCGTTCGATCCTGATTTTGCGGTGACCACCGATGTCATCGTAGGATATCCGGGCGAGACGGAGGACGATTTCGAGGCAACGCGCTCGCTGATGGAGGAGGCGGGATTTGACAATGCGTTCATCTTCAAGTACTCCCCGCGCCCCGGCACGCGTTCTGCGGCGTTGCCGGACGATGTTCCCACAGAGGAGAAGGAGCGGCGCGATCAGGTGCTTCTCGCGGATCAGGAGAGGCGTGGACTTGAACGCAACCGGCGTCTTGTCGGCTCTGTGCGTGAAGTGCTTGTTGAAGGGCCGAGCCTCCGCAACAAGGTTCGCTGGAGCGGACGCGATTCCGGCAACCGCATCGTCGTGTTTGAGCCGTCCGTCCGCATCTCTCCGGGAGAAGCGGTGAACGTGCGCATAACTGAAGCCCATCCGCAGATACTTGTAGGTGAGATAGTTTGAGGCTGATCGCGCTGTTGATGATGCTTGCCGCCGTCGGATGCGGCGGCAGACCGCACGTCGATTCGATTGAATGGACGGTCATGGGCACCATCGCCAAGGTCTCTTTCAAAGGTGATGTCACCGATGTCGCGTTCAGGCGCAGGGTCTGCGCTGCCGTGCGCGAGGTCTATGCAGATGTCGAGGGGCGGCTTTCAATATGGAATCCGCGTTCAGAGATATCGAACTACACCTCAATCGACGGCGTTTCGGCGGAAATGCGTCCGTGCTATGAGGCGGCGTTCGCGATGCACGAGAAGTCCGGCGGGGCGTTCAACCCGTTTTGGCGCGGCAACGGGAAAGGGCCGGACCTTGGCGCGATAGCGAAGGGTTTTGCCGTGGATCTGGCGGCGAGGCGGCTATTTGAGGGCGGCCTTGTCTCTGGTGGCATCCTGCTTGATCTTGGCGGCAATCTGAAGGTTGTCTCCGGGACATGGAACACCGGAATACTCGATCCGTCCGGAACGGGCGGCGTGGTGCGCGGCATTGTGCTGACGAACGGCATGGCTTGTGCGACGAGCGGCGAATATGCGAGAGGCAAGCACATATACGACGGAAGAACTGGGTTGCCAGTGTCGAACCGTGTGGCGTCGGTGACGGTCGTGCATCCATCGAGCGCAATGCTCGCCGATGCGCTGTCCACAACGGTTTTTGTGCTTGGGCAGGATGATGGGGACGTGTTTCTGAAGAGATTCCATCCGGAGGCCGCAGCGGAATGGGTGTTGCGATGAACGGTTTTGCGGTGGCAAACATTGCTTTTGAATGGGGAATGTGGTATCATTTTCGGCGTTTTGCCAAAGGATATCGTGTGTCGGTTGGTTCTGCGGCATTGAATGAACATAGAGTTAATTCGTGAAAATAGTCAAGTTGATTTTGAGTCTCACGGTCATCTCGGCAGTCTGCGCCGGGGTGCTCGCAAGCGTGAACGCCGTGACGAAGGATGCGATAAGGGACATCCGCGCCAAGCAGACGCTTGATGCTGCCGCTGCGGTGATGCCGCCATCCGTGGAATCATCAAACGTAGAGTGCATTGCGGATGGGGTGTTTGCGGGAAAGGATGCCTCCGGCAAGCCGGTCGGCTATGCGGTCAGAGGGGACGACCCGTCTGGGTACGGCGGAAACATTGCGCTCATGGTCGGCTTCACGCCAGATTTCAGGATTGTTGCATACAGGAAGCTTGAGGCTTCAGAGACGCCCGGACTTGGCTCCAATCTGACGAGTGAGGAGTTCTCCGGTCAGTTCTCCGGCATGGACGCCTCGTCGCCACTTGCCGTTAAGAAGGACGGCGGCGCCGTCGAGGCCATAACGTCCGCAACGATAACGTCCCGTGCCGTATGCGGTGCAATAAACGATGCAAAGAGGAAACTTGAAGGAGTGTTGAGGAAATGAACGTCAATCGCAGGGGATTCATCAAGGGGATTTCATTCGCGGCGGCGCCGCTGGCGCTGCCGGGTTGCGCGGCTCTCACGTTTTCGTCCAACGAAAAGATCCGTGTGGCGGTGATCGGGCTTGGCCGCATCGCATCCACATTTGAGATGCCGGCCGTGCTGAAGCGCAGCGACATCGCCCGCATAGTCGCCGTGTGCGACCTCGATTCCCGCCGTCGCGACTTCGCGAAGCAGAAGATCGAGAAGGAGTACGAAAGGCAGGGGATCCACGGATGCAAGGTCGATGCGTACCACGACTACAAGGAGGTGTGCGCCCGCAGGGACATTGACGCCGTGATGCTCTGTCTCCCTGACTTCTGGCACGCGCTCGTCGCATCCACCGCAATCTGCGCCGGCAAGGCGGTGTGGCTGCAGAAGCCGTTCACGCAGACGATAAGGGAAGGCAGACTCATCGCAAACCTGGCGAAGCGCTTCAACACCGTCATGCAGGTAGGTTCGCAGCAGCGCAGCTGGAATCAGTTCCAGGGCGTATGCGAAGCGGTGAAGGCCGGCGCAATCGGCAAGGTCAAGAGGGTCGAGGTCGGAATCGGCCTCGACGTCTCCGGGGGCGTCGCCGCCGCCGAGCCCGTCCCGAAGACGTTCGACTACGCAACTTGGCTCGGACCGACAGATCCGACTGTTCCGTACAACTGGACGCGCTGCCACACGCAAGATCTTTCGCGCATCGCAGATCGTCCAGGCTGGATTCAGCTTGCGCCGTACGGCTGGGGCATGATCACAAACTGGGGCGCCCATCATCTTGACATTGCCCGCTGGGGGCTTGGTGCGACAGGACCGGACGGCGTGAGCGGAACGTGCGAATGGATGGATCTCTCCGGCGGCAGGCTGTGGAACGTCCATACGACCTATGATCTGCACTATTCGTTCAACGGCGGCGCAACGGACGTGCACGTGTGCAACAAGTACCAGAACGGAGTGAAGTTCGTCGGTGAGAACGGCGACTGGCTCTTCTGCACACGCGGCGCAGTCAAGGTTACGCCATCCGACCCGGATGTGCCGGTGCGTCCCGGACAGCTTGCGCCGATGGCGGCATCCAATGCGGCGCTGCTGCCCAAACTCAAACCAATGGCCGCGAATCCGATGCAGCTGCACATAGACAACTGGCTTGCGGCCGTCAAGGCGGGAGATCCGAAGATGACTGTCACAAATGCGCTTGGCGGACATCTTTCCACGGCGATGTGTTCGCTTGGGCAGATGTGCATGGAGCTTGGACGCGGCAGAAAGTCGTTTTCGCTCAAGTGGAATCCGGCGAAGGAGACGACAGGCGATGCGGCGGCGGACGCGCTGATGAAGCCGTTCGCACGGGATAAGTACGACCTCAAGGTGAATCTGAGGGAATTCGGTCTTGATTTCGACGAGGTGATGAAAGGGTGAGCAGAGACCGCACATACGATTTCATGTACGCAGCAGAGGCTACGAAGGTGCTTCATGCGCCGACGCGTGCGCTTGAGACGTTCGGTACGACCTGCGTCAACTACCATCTTCTTGCGGAGCTGGAGGATTGTCCGGGCAAGATCCGCATCCGTGAGGGGCGGCTTCAGGCGAGCAAGCCGGAACTGATAACGCCGGAGCGGTACGTGAAGGACGAGTTTGACGGTTTCGGGGAGATGGCGCAGAGGTACTACGACTTTCTGAAGCAGAACGAGGACAAGCTCAAGATCCTCAAGTACGGATACAGGCTGAAGCAGGAGGCGTTCTCCGAGCAGATCGTAACCGATACGATGGAGGCCGTAGCCGAGCGCGTGGTGCGCGATGTGGAGGCCGCAGGTCGCCCGTTCGATGCTGTGATAGAGGGTGTGGACGATCCGTGGGACGTGTGTCTGATGAGGTTCTTCTGGCTTCATACGAATGCGTCGGTGGCACACAACATGGAAGATTTCAAGAATGCGGGGATGATAGGATGACCAAACGCACAAAGATAATAGCGGTCGCCAACCAGAAGGGCGGCGTCGGCAAGACCACAACGGTGGTCAACCTTGCGGCGGCTCTTGCCCGCAGACGGTGCACGGTGCTTGTCGTGGATCTCGACCCGCAGGCGAACGCCACGGGTGGTCTCGGCCTTGAGCGGAGGCCGGGGGTGTCGATATATCCGGTGCTGCTTGGAGAGGCGGAGATCGCCGACGTCATCCAGCCGACGGCATACGACAACCTGAACATCATCCCCTCCGAAGTTGACCTTGCCGGTGCGGAGATTGAGATAGCGAGGCAGGAGAACCACCTTTCCGTGATCAGGGATGCGCTGGCCCCGGTGCGCGATTCCGGCGTGTTTGACTACATAATCCTCGACTGCCCGCCGTCGCTCGGCATCGTCATGACGGCCTCCCTTGCGGCGGCGGACGGCGTTTTGGTGCCGATGCAGGCGGAGTTCCTCGCCATGGAGGGACTGGGCCTCATCACGAACCTTCTCGAACAGCTTCGCGCCGGCGCAAATCCGTCCATAGAGCTGAACGGCATCCTTCTGACGATGGTGAACATGGTCGCTACGCAGACGAAGGAGGTCATCGCGGTCGTAAAGGAGAAGTTCGGCGATCGCGTGTATGAGACGACGATTCCGCGCAATGTCCGCACGAGCGAAGCTCCAAGCTACGGGCAGCCGGTGATGCACTACGATCCGACCTGCAAGGGCGCAGTCGCGTACCGTGCGTTCGCCCGCGAGTTCATCGCCCGCACCCCGACGCGCTTTGACGACGAAGCCGGAACGAACGCATCCGATGCGGCGGACGAGACAGGGCAGATGCCGCAGCCTGACGTACCGGATGTGCAGACGCCACCGGAACAGCAGCAGCCTCAATTCCCGGAAACTGGAGCCGATCAATGACAAAGTCGCTTGAAGACTACATAGAAGTGGTTTACGTCCTCATTCACGAGAAGCGCCGTGCGCGTGTGCGTGACATAGCCAATGCGCTGAAGGTCAAGATGCCGAGCGTGGTGAAGGGGCTTTCCGAACTGAAGAAGCTCGGTCTTGTCTCACAGGAGCCGTATGGCGACGTGGAGCTTACGGCCAAGGGACGGCGCATAGCGACGATGATCCTGAACCGTCACAACAAGATCCGCGAATTTCTCATCAAGATAGGGGTCTCCTGGCGCATTGCAGACAAGGACGCCTGTCTCATGGAGCACATTTTATCGGCCGAGACGATGGACAAGATCCGCGACTTCCTCAAGAAGGGGCCTCCCGGCAGCAGCACGAGCACGCTCAGCCCGAAGCTTGCAGCACTTCTCCCCAAGCCGCCAGCCACCGAAAATTGAACAAGTAAAGGACGGCATATGCCATGAACGGTCTTGCCTTGCTTCTGATTGCGTCCGCCTGTTTCCTCGGCGGATATTTTCTCTACTCCAGGTATGTCGGCAAGGTGCTTGGCATCGATCCGTCCCGCCGGACGCCCGCGCATACGCGGCGCGACGGTGTAGACTACATTCCGGCGCATCCGACTGTGCTTTTCGGGCATCATTTCGCCGCCATAGCCGGTGCCGGCCCGATAGTCGGGCCTGTTCTTGCGGCGGAGTTCGGATGGGCGAGCGTTGCGCTCTGGATAGTTCTCGGATGCATATTCATAGGGGCGGCGCATGACATGATTGCGCTGTTCCTTTCCGTCCGGCATGAAGGAGAATCGATCGGCACCGTCATCGGTGATGTGCTTGGAAAGCCAGGACGCATACTCTTTCTGCTGTTCAGCTGGTCTGCCCTCGTGCTTGTGCTTGCGGAGTTTACGCGGCAGATCGCGGCGACGTTCGTTGCCGATCCCGCAATCGCCACAGCCTCGCTGCTGTTCATCGCCGAGGCGGTGGTCTTTGGCCTTTGCGTCTATCGTCTGAGAATGCCGGTGCTTTGGGCGTCCCTCATATTCGTGCCGGTCATGTTCGCGTTCGTGTGGGTAGGGAATTTGTTCCCGTTTGACGTATGCGCGATGTTCGGAATGACGAAGGCGGGGGCGACGTCCTTCTGGACTGTCGTGCTTCTCGTATACTGCTTTTTCGCCTCCACGATGCCGGTGTGGCTGCTCCTTCAGCCACGCGACTATCTCAACGCTTATCTGCTCTATGCAATGATGGCTTTGGGATTCTTTGGCGTGTTCGTTGCGCACCCCACGCTCCACATCGATGCCTTTGCCGGATTCTCGGCCGTCGGTAGGGGCGGCGTTCCGGAACTGCTCTTCCCGTTCCTGTTCGTGACGGTTGCGTGCGGTGCGTGTTCCGGCTTCCATGCGCTTGTCGCCTCCGGCACCTCCGCAAAGCAGCTGGACAGTGAAAAGTCGATACGGCCCATCGCCTACGGCGGAATGCTTCTTGAGGGTGTGCTTGCGATAATTGCGCTCATCGGCGTCGCCGGAACGTACATGAGCCAGAAGGAGTATGTCGCGGCGGTTCAGACGATGGAGCCGGTGCAGATGTTCGCCTCCACGATTGCCGGATTCTGCGTATCCATCTTCGAGAGTATCGGTTTGCCCCAGGAGGTCGGAAAGCGCGTGGCCGAGTCGTTCATGCTGCTGTCGGTGTCCGCATTTCTGATGACGACGGTCGACGCCGGAACGCGACTTGCCCGCTTCTCGTGGCAGGAGCTTGTCGCCTGCGTCCCCGCACGGAAGTGCGTCCCCGGCGCATCGGAGGCAGGGCGCGGCAAGGTGTTCGGTTTCTTCCACAACATGTATGTCGGAACCACGATCGTGTGTGCGCTTGGCGCTGCGCTGCTCCTCGGAAACCCGAGGGCGGCGAAATCGCTCTGGACGATTTTCGCCTCCGCGAACCAGCTTCTTGCGTCCTTGACCCTGTTGGCGGCGACGCTGTGGTTCGTCAGAAACGGAAAACCCTGCTGGATAACGCTCATCCCAATGTGCTTTATGCTCTCGGTGTCATCATACGCGCTCATTGCGATATTTGCCTCTGCGCTCGGCGCGGGCGACTGGATGAGGCTCGGCGCCACCGGATTCCTTCTTGTCGTGGCAGTGGCTCTTGTCCTGTTCACGGTTTCAACGGTGTTCAGCCGCCGCGGGACGGAACGTCGCCAATGACGGCTGCCGGCTTCGCGTATTGCCGCCTCCATTCGTGGGTGGCCGCGGATTCGTGAGTGCGCGACATGAAGGTTCGCATACAGAGACTTGCGTTGGCGGCAGTTGCGGCTGTTGCCGTCTTTGCGCTGTTTGCTCCTGCGATTGCGTTCTCGTTCATGGGCGTAGATGATGCCGCATACACTTTCCGCAATCCGTTTGTCGCCGCTGGCGTGACGTTCGTTAACATCGTCGAGGCGGCGACAAATCTCCGCCATGGCGGAATATGGATGCCTGTCACGTACGTATCGTACATGATCGACGCCTCCGTCAGCAGGTTCACAGGCGTTCCGTTCGTTGCACTGATGCATTTTGTGAACGTCACGCTCCACGCAGTCAACTTTCTGCTCTTCATGCGTTTCATGAAGGCGCTTGTCTATCCATCTGCCGCTTCTCGCGACGCGGCGTGCATCGTTCACGACTCCCGTCCGCATGGCATATGGATTGCCGTCGCGGCTCTCGTCTGGGCTGTGCATCCGATGCGCGTGGAACCTGTCGCCTGGATTGCGGCAAGGAAGGAACTTCTCTGGACGATGTTCGCGCTTGCGGGGCTTCTGTTCTGGATAAGGCACTTGGGCAGATGCGGCAGTGCACCGCATGATGCGCACTTTCGTGTTTCTCCACCGTGGTTCGGTGCGTTTCTGTGCTGTGTTCTCTCCTGCCTCAGCAAGCCGACGGCAATGTGCTTCCCGCTGCTCGCCGCTCTTGTGGAGTGGCTGCGGCGTGGCGGAGCCGCTGACGGCGAGTGGAGCGGCCGATTCATTCTGCGCATAGCAAAGCGCTACCTGCCGCTTCTTGCCGTTGCGGCGGCAACGGCGGCTGCCGCGGCGTATTCGCAGACGCACGTTGCCGGACAGGAGACGACATCGCTGTATGCCGGTTCATTCTTCAATCGCCTTGTCGGCGCAGTCTCCGCGCTTGGTTTCTACATTCGCGCTACGCTGTGGCCTGCCGGGCTTCACATCGACTGCCGCACGGTTTCCGCATCTCTGCCAATCGGGTTCGTGGGCAATGTTGTGGCCCTTGGATGCGGCATCTGCGTCGTTGCGCTTCTGGCGTTTGCGTCGCGGTTTGCCGCGAGAGGCTGTTCCTCCTCCGTGGCGCTGACCGGCGTGTGGCGGACGGTTCTTTTTTCGGCGGCATGGTTTCTCGTGTCCGCCGCGCCGACGCTTGGCGTCCTCGGCAGCTTTGGGGTTGAAGCACACTCCGACCGTTTCGCGTATCTTCCTGCGATGGCGTTTTCGATTCTGTTCGCTGCGCTTGCCGTGAGATGGACAGGAAGGACAGGTGTCGCCACAGACGTCCGGCATTCCTGCGGTCGACGGAAACGTGCATTTGCGTTGTCGGCGTTGCTCATCGCCGTCCTTTCCGTCATGACATTCCGTCAGCTCGGCTTCTGGCGTGATGACGGTGTGGCGTACAGACGTGCCCTTGATTGCGATTCTGGACACCCACGCGCAATGGTGCACGTTGCAGATGCGCAGTGTTCGCGCAGACGCAACTTCGATGGCGGCATTGCGCTCTACCGCAAGGCGTTGACGCTCGCGGACACTGTTCCGGCCGGCGGCTTCAACCGGCAGGATGTGCGTGCCAGGCTTGCGTATGCGTTGGCGTTCCGTGGCGGATACGATGACTTCGATGAGGTTAAGCGTCTTGGTGCGGATGTCCTGCGTGACTTCCGTCTTGACCGGCGCGGAATGATGCTCGATGCGCTTGGAACGGCGTTTCTGCGCGATGGGGACATGAAACGGGCGGCGCTGCTGTTCAAGGCGTCGATGGATGCTCCGGACAGGTTTTGGCCAAAGGCCTCCACGAAGAAAAAGCTTGAGCTCTGCCGCTGACGGCAGATTGGCGATCTCCCGAAAGTCAGCTGGTCAGTTGCCGCGTCTTCAAAAAATAGTTGACTGTAGAAAAAAAAAACATACAATTCACGGCATCCTTTTTAAGCAACATCAGAATGCAAGGAGAATGCCATGAAGAAGTCTGCATTGTGCATGGTTGTGGTTGCCGTCAGCGGCCTTGTCGCTAACGCGGTCGACTCTGTATGGACTGGAGCCGTTGACGGTGCGTGGACGAATGCCGCGAATTGGACTGCCGGAGTCCCTGGCCTGTCGGACACAGCCACGTTCGGTGCACAGGGATCGTTGGGCGCAACATCCATCAACCTTACGGACATGGAGCTTGTTGGCAAGATTCTCGTGACTGGCGCCGGCGCTCCAAAATACACGTTTGGCACGGATGCCGCGCAAGTCCTGAAGCTGCCGTTTACTGCGTCACAGAACGGCAGCGGCAATGGATTCTTTGTTGATTCCACCGTGCCGGCGCAGAACGTCCCAGTAATTGTCGCCACGCTTGGCGGACACACTGTCGCCATCAAAAATACAGAATCCTATCAGATAGTTAAGAACGATTCGTCCGGTACGCTTGTCATGAACGATTTCGGATGTACGACCGGAGATGACGGCTTAGAGAAGAGCGGCTATAAGCAGAGGCTTATCTTCAGCGGCACCGGTCTCACCGAAGTCAACGGTACGCTGGTTAGAGGTGCGGGAACTGAAGGGCTTACGCTCAACTACGAGATAGCGTTCCACAATGTCGGCAAGGTCAGGTTCAAGGAGTCGATAGATGGGCTTTTCCGCATCCATTCCGGCGGAAGCGATGTGGCTTTCATGCGTACGATGGAGATAGACGAGGATGTCACCATTGCGCTCATTAACGACTGGTCTGTACATCCAACGGCTCCTCTGCGCATCTGCGGTGAAGGTGCGCTCAAGTTTCCGAACAAAAGCAAAATATACATGCAGGGAATGCTCAGCGTTTCCGGGCTTTACAGCAACATGATCGACGTGGCGATCTCCCGCGATAACGTTGAGACCGGAGATTTCATCCTGTATGGCGAAGGTGTGCATGAATTCACTCGCGCCCCATGTGATGTCGGTCGCACGGTCACGCTCCAGTTCACGTCAGGAAACAATGCCCTGAGATGGATTACGTTCGCCGCGCCGTCCATCGGACTGAAGGGGGATGAAACAGGTGTGTGTTCCGCAATCGAGGAGTTTCGCTTTCTGAATCGAGGATGTCTGCGCTACACCGGAACCGGCGAGACGATGGATCGCACTCTTGTGTTTGGCGAATCGATGGATGTCTGGACCTGCGACAGTCGGATGCGCATCGAGCAGTGCGGGACGGGAGACTTTGTCGTGACGGGCGCAATTACGTCCGCGACGGGCGCCGCCGGGGCTTCGCTCTATCTTGCGGGCGATGGAGCGGACGGCATAATGCGTACGCCTCTTGTCGATCAGCCGTCACATCCGCTCACCTTGACGAAAGAGGGAGCGGGACGTTGGGTTCTTGAAGGTTCAAACACGTTTACTGGAGCGACTGCCGTTAGCGGCGGCACTCTTGCCCTTGGCGCTGGCGGCACATTGGAGAACTCGCCGGTCACGTTGAGTGGCGGCACGTTCGCGGTCACGGCGGCGGAATCGAAGTCGGTCGGTTCAATTCAGGTGGGTTCGGGCGTGAACCGCATAGCCGTCGCGGACGGTGCAACGCTTTCCGCCGCCTCCATCGTTCGCAACGGCAGCGGCGTTCTCGACATCACGCTTGGCAATGGGGCGTCGTTTGTCTGTGCTGCGATGGCGAACGCCGCGCCGTCGTGGATCACCGTGGGCGGGAAAGGCGCAGCCTTCGGGGCGGACGGGCAAGTCGCGAAAATGAGCATGACGGAAACGGATTCAATCGCGGCGCGCGGCGGTGTGATTGCCGACGGCGCGGAGAAGGTTGTGGGAATCGTCTCTCCCGGCGATGCCGGACCGATCACTCTTGAAAAGGATTCCACGAAGATTTCTACGCTTGTGCAAAGGTCGTCTGAGAACGCAACGGTGTCGATGCCGTCCCAGACGCTGACGCTGTCGATGCTGATGGTAAACGAAGGGGCGGCAAACCTGACAATCGGATCCGAGCCGGGGGAGGGGACGCTTTCGGTTCCGTCGGGAGTGGATCTTGCGGTTGAAAATTCAAGCGAAGTGGCGGCAATCACCGTGAACGCAGATCTCGATGTGCCGTCCGGAAGGATTGCCGTGAGATCGGGGACGCTGGCGCTTGCTCAGACTGCGTACGACGGAACGGTTCTGCTGTCGGAGGGGACGACGCTCGTTCTCACAAACGAATCGACGGCGGCGATGACGGTCAAACCGTCGCTTGCCGCAGAGAGACACGATTCCGCCAAGGTGGTGCGCACCGGTGACGGCCTGATGAAGTACTCCATCGACCTTTCGTCGTATGGTGGAGATTTCGTGCTTGCCGGAGGGACGAACGAGATATCGGCGACGCTTTGCGGCACATCGACCATCAAGAACTTCGGCTCTGAGAGCGGCATACTGTATGTGACCAACGGCGCGACGCTCTTTGTGAACGACAACGGCATCGTCACAAAAGACACGAAACAGGCTGCCATGACGTTCGGCAACAAGCGCATCCACTTTTCCGGCGCCGGAGCCAACGGCACTGGCGCGTACATAGTGCGTGACTTCCATCCTGGAATACTCTACTACGCCACGCTTGACGGCGACACGACATTCGTGCTGGAGCGCGGGTCGTATGTCGCCGGATACATCAACATCAACAAGAACCTTGACATGAACGGGCATTCGCTCACCGTGAACGGTGACGGATATCTTGTTTTCCCCGCCAACTCCTCCATCAGCAATGCCGGGCGGATTGACTTCCGTCCCGCATCTGGGGTGCGGCTGGAGCTGGCGTGCTATCCCGGGGCGAATCTCGGCCCGTCGGACGCGCCGCCGATCGTGCTGCGCGACAATGTCCGCATAAATTCCTACGCGATGGGAAGCCTGACGCGGGCACTTCTCGTTGACGCCACCGCAGTCGATGCTGACGGATGTCCATCTCTGACAACCGTCCGCGACTATTCCGGAACGAACGTCAACCATCTTGCCGGACCTCTTTCGTTTGCGGATTCCAACACCGGCATCTTCCGTTTCTGTAACAGGTTCAGCACCGCTACCCTTACGCTTGGCGGACAGGTTTCCGGTCCGGGCGGATTCAAGATGTTCAGTCCCGCAGACAGGGGATGCATCTACCTTGCGCAGTCAAACAACACATTCACCGGCGGCGTGACGATCGAAGACGGGGAGAGCTACGTCGATTCTGCCGTGAAGCTTGGCCATCCAACCTCTGCGCCAGACTATTCGCAGCTTGCCGTCACGAACGGACGCATCATCGCCGTTGCACCCAACTGGAACGCCGATGCGCTGCTTTCGCTTGCGTCCACCGCCGCGCTTGGCGGAGACTCCTTCATCTCCGTTGACACCGAGGCCTGCGGAAACAGCACGTACGTGATGGAGATAGACGGAAGCACGATGGCGGACGTGCCGCTGCGGCTTGCGCACGATGGCGTGGGAACGCTTTCCGTAACGCCGTCCGGAACCTTCTCGGAGCCGATGGCGTTCGGAAGCTTCGGGGGGACGCTTGAGTTCAACGGCGGCAAGGTCACGCTTGGACGCGGGAGGGTGTCAAACAACGGATTGGCGGAATCCGCGCCGGAGGTGCGTTTCTGCGGCGGTGTTGAAGCCACCCTTGCGTTCGGCCCTGTGTCTGTCGGTTCGGCAGCCCGCAATGCGCCGCATCGCATCGCCAGGATGAAGATAGACGATGCCATCGTGAAATCCGACGGCAGCGCCGTGGCTGACCACCCGAACGAACCGGCATTCATCGTCGGGAACGGGGCTTACGGCGATGCCATACTTGAGATTGCGGACGGCGCCGAGGTTGCAACGGGATTGGCGGTGGGCTACAAGAAATCGCACGGTGCAGTCTATCAGACAGGCGGAAGCGTTGACGCCACCGGCGCAAAGAATTGGGGAGGCCTTACGTGGATTGGGCATTCAAATTGCGGATACGGGGCGTATCTGCAGTCCGGCGGCGATCTGTACTGCGCGGATATGCGGATGGCTCAGGGAATCGGCTACACCACAATCCGCCAGACGGGCGGGAACGTGAATTTTGGGCAGATCCATGCTGGACTCTGCGGCCCTCTGTCTGATTGGGTTGTGTCCGGCGGACACACCGTGATAACCAACATCTCCCTGCCGAGGACAGACGCTAACGTGCATGACACGAAGACCGTGCTTACAGTGGAGGCTGACGCCGACGTAGCCGTAATCAATCATGTGATCATGGCCGCCGGAAGCAAGACCACCACCGCCATCGTGAACATGAACGGCGGCAAGTTCTCCGCATATGGATTCAGGAAGTACGGCGTCATGGATTGGCAAGAGGATCAGAGAAGCAACCGTGCGTACGTGAACTTCAACGGCGGCACGTTTGCTGCGACATCGTCCGATCAGGACATTTTCGGAACAGGCGTGAATGCGGTTGACGCAGTGACGTTGTATGAGGGTGGAGCGTCAATCGACACCTCCGCGCTTGGAGCGGACGGAATGGTGTACGTATCTCGCTCGCTTTCCGCTCCAACCGGATTAGGTGTCGCATCGGTGCCGTTCACGGGCGACATCGTCGTCACAAACGATTTTGTGGGGCCGCCGGGAGTGCTGATCATCGGCGACGGCTTCGGCGCCACGGCGGTCTGCGACTTCAACCGTGAAACCCGCAGGGTTGCAGGCGTACGGATGCTTACGCCTGGGCGTGACTATACTTGGGCTAAGGCTGTGCTTGACTACGGATATGTCGGGGATGTGCGGGCGGTCGTCACAAACGACTGCACACTCACGTCCGCAGCGCCCATCTCCGGCGGCTTGACCAAGAAAGGCGCAGGACGGTTGACCCTTGATGCCGCCAACACGTATTCTGGCGATACGGTGATCGAGGGCGGCGAACTTGTCGCCAGCGTCAACGGTGCAATTCCGTCCGCCTCCGCGATTGTGTTCAAAGGCGGGTTGTTGAGCGTAGGCAAGGGCGTAGCGCTTTCGGGCGCAAAGTTCCGGTTCGACCTGCTGCAGGACGCGCAGTATCCTGGCTCGTTCGCGTTTCCGTCCGGTTCATCCATTACGGTGGAGAATCTCGACAAGGCTGAACGCTCCGTCGGTTCGTACACCATCGCGACGTTCACCGGCGGGATTTCCGGCGATCTGCCGTCTCTCTCAAATGCGGAGGATCTGCCGTACGGCTGGCGCATGACGTCGAACGGAAGAAAGATCAAGATCCGGTACATCAGGGGATCTGTATTCTCAATCCGCTGAAAGCACAGAACGCCTGAGCACCATTGTCGACGAAATGCAACCTTCCGCGTTGCATTTCGTTCCCTACCCAGCCTCTTTACAAGTCATCGTGCTGCATTTTCGTTGCAGCACCCCTTGGCTTTCCCCTTTGTTGATTCCCATGACCTTCCTTTCTTTTTTATTGTCACACGAGATATTACAACTTTCCGTATGCGTTCCATGATACGCCCGATTATGATATAATACTTCCGTTTTTTGTCATTACCATGCAACAGGGTTTCAAAAACTATGCGAACGGATAGCGTATTAGGCGGTTTTTCGGCCCAAAG
>CAYTWE010000020.1:0-34562 GCA_964440985.1 uncultured Lentisphaeraceae bacterium
TTTGGTATAATGTCAACCATGGATATCGAGGGTAAGATTGCAGAACTGATAAGGAGGACGTCAAGTACGCTTTCGAAGGACGTGCTTGACGCCTTGCAGTCTGCTGCGGAGGCGGAGGCGACGGGTACTTCCGCCAGGATGATTCTGGAAACCATAGTCAGGAACGCTGCTCTTGCGGAGAGCAACGGCACTCCGATGTGCCAGGATACAGGCACGCTTACGTTCTTCGTGGATGAGCGGCTGCGCTCGCTGGTTGCACCAACCGCCATCGAGAACGCTGTGGCGCACGCCACGGAGAAGGGTTGGCTGCGCCGCAACACGATCAATTCCGTCACCGGCAGATCCGTGGACACGAACGTCTGCGATGGTGCGCCGGTAATCCATTACGTGACGCACAGTAATGCAGACGAAGATCCCGGTGTGACACTTCTCATGAAGGGTGGCGGATCGGAGAACATGAGCCGACAGTACTCTTTGCCCGACGCATCATTGGGCGCAGGACGAGACCTCGAGGGGGTTCGCAGATGCGTTCTTGACGCCGTGTGCAGAGCGCAAGGCTACGGTTGCGCACCAGGTGTGCTGGGCGTGTGCATAGGCGGGGACAGGGCCAGTGGATTCGAGGCCGCGAAACAGCAGCTGCTGAGGAGACTCGACGACGTAAACCGGGACGAGGCTCTTGCCGGACTGGAGGCGCGTCTGCTGCGGGAGTCCAATTCGCTTGGAATCGGACCGATGGGACTTGGCGGCAGGACAACGCTTCTCGGCGTCAAAATCGGAAGCCGACCCCGTGTACCGGCGAGCTTCTTCGTGACGGTGGCATATATGTGCTGGGCCGTACGTCGTCGCACCCTCACGTTCCGCAGGGAGGATTTGCCGTGAAAGAGCTTTCCTATCCGTTTTCAGAGATGGCAGTGCGTGAGCTTGCGGCGGGGGATGCCGTTCTCGTTTCCGGGCTTGTCTTCACCGGACGCGACAGATTCCATAAGCATTTTGCGGACGGCGGCGACTTGCCGGTGGATTTCAGGAATGGTGCGCTGTTCCACTGCGGACCGGTCGTGGTCAGGGACGGTGACGGATGGAAGGTCGTCGCAGCCGGGCCTACGACGAGTGTGCGCGAAAATCCGTATGAGCCGGACTTCATCCGCAAAAGCGGGGTTCGCCTTGTGATCGGCAAGGGTGGAATGGATGCCGCCACGCTTGAGGCCTGCGGGAAATGCGGCTGCGTGTACCTTCAGGCGATTGGCGGCGCGGCGGCTCTGACGGCGGCCTGCGTGAAGCGTGTGGCGGGAGTGCATTTTCTTGAGGAGTGGGGGGCGGCAGAGGCCTGCTGGGAGTTTGAGATGGCATCGTTTCCGTGCGTTGTCGCAATGGATTCGCATGGTGTCTCGCTGTTTGACGCCGTTGCCGAATCGTCCTCAAAAGCCTTGTCTCTCTTGCGTTGACGGGCGAAAGTTGATATACTACGCGCCGTTTTATTTGGAATTTCGAGGAGGTAGAGGTGAATCCGATACAGACGTTGATTGATTTGCAGGAAGTTGACGGCCGCATCCGCGAGTTGGAGCGTGAGGCTAAGGATCTTCCAATGAGAAAGGCGCAGGAATCTGCACGTCTGAAGGGAGTGAACGCGGGGCTTGAGATCGCCAGGAATCAGTTGTCCGCCGCGCAGCAGCGCATAAAGGACGCCGAGGGCGAGGCCGCCGCCGCGAAGGAGCGCGCAAAGGAGCTTAAGATAGCGCAGGCATCCGCCGAGTCGAACAAGGAATATCAGCAGCTGGCGATGTCGATAGAAGGTCTTGAGCATGAGGCCGACGAGGCGGAGGCTCGCGGCTATGCGATGATGGATGAACTTCCCCGGCTTGAACGCGGCGTGAAGGAGGCGGAAGAGGCTCTGCGCGGCGAAAGCGGCGGCGTCGATGACTTCTGCAGGGAGCTTGATGAGCGTCTTGCCGCAGTCAAGGAGGAGCTTGATGCGCTCTCTGCGGAACGCGCCGAGAAGGCTAAGCTTGTCAATCCCCGTACGCTTCTCTACTATGAGCGCATCCGCACGAAGCGCTGGCCGGTTGCGGTCACGCTCAATTCCGAATGCGTCTGCGAAGGGTGCCACCTCAAGGTTCCGCCGTCCACGGAGCAGATGGTGGATCACAAGATGGAGCTGGTGGCCTGCACGAACTGCGGTCGTATGCTCTATCGCGATCTTTGATTTTTTGACGGTTTTGCGTGAGTGACCGGTCGCGTCCGCAAGGATGAGGAAAGTCCGGACTCCACAGGGCAGAGGACCCGTCCGTCAAGGTCGGGAGGCGCGGGGCAATCCTGCGCGATGGAAAGTGCCGCAGAGAACAGACCGCCCGCAAGGGTAAGGGTGAAATGGCGGTGTAAGAGACCACCGGTGCGTCTGAAACGACGTATGCAGGGCAAACCCTCCTCGGAGCAAGATCAAATAGGGGATTGAATGGACTGCCCGTCCAGTCCGTCCGCTTCGGCGCGATGGTGAGATTCCGGGTTGATCGCTTAGATGAATGACTGGAGCGCCGCAAGGCGTGAACAGAATCCGGCTTATTCGCCGCGCAGAACCGTCTCCTGTCTGCAGAATGGAACAGTCGACGTCATCGTTTCCCAAAACCGTCAACCGGTGCTGCCGTGCGCTGTCAAAGCATATGCTGCACATCGGTCTTCTGTTGGCGGTGTCCGCCTTGGCTCTCAAGGCGGCGTTCATGCCGCCGCGGCTTCAGGTCACGCTCCATCCCGGCGAAAGCGCCATGCTTCAGGAAGACGTGCTCGTTCTGAAGGGTTTTTCCGTTCCGAAGTATGGTGACGGAAGGCCAAGACAGTATGTAAGCGACGTGCATATGGTGTCCATGGGGCGCGGCGCAGACGGCAAGCCCGACCCGCAGGCTTCACATGCCCGGATATCCGTCAACCATCCGCTGAGGTGGAACGGGTGGTGGATATATCAGAATTCGTATGACGCGGCGAACGAATCGTACACCGTGCTTGAGGCCGTGCGCGATCCGTTTCTGCCGCTTGCCGTGCTCGCCGGTGTGCTTCTGCTTTTGGGCGCCGCGATGATGTGTTTGGACGGACACCGTGCGCCGGGCGGCGCGTCGGCCGGATTCACTGTCGGCGCGGATTCTCGCGGCGGCGCTTCGCGGTGGGTGGCAGCGCTCAGGTTCGCGGCGGCCGCCGCCGTCGTGATGCTGCCGCTGTGGATAATCGGCAAGGTTCTGGTAACGCGGGAGCTTGTTCCGGCTCTGCAGAGTCCGCTCCTCGTGCCTCATGTCGGAGCATATCTTGTTTCCTACGCTGTCCTCATATTTGCGGCTTTTGGCATGGGGACGCGGCTTGTGCCGTTCGGCTTCTTCCTGATGACGCTCGCCCTTGTCCTTGGCGCGACATGGGGAAAGATCTGCTGGGGGGACTGGTGGCAGTACGATCCCAAGGAGATGTGGTCTCTTGCGACCTGGCTCACATTCGCCGCATATTTTCATTTCAGGCGCAGTCCAAAGGCGGCGAAGTGGCTGTTGCGTTTCGGGATGCTGATGATAGTCCTTACGCTAACATGGGTGAATTTCGCCAGGATTTTCAAGGGGCTGCATTCATACGTGTGACGCATCTCCGGGCATGGAATCTGGACGGTGAAAGCGCGATGCGGTGTGATATAATACGCGCCAATGACTGACGCGGACGCCGCAGATGTCGAGGATGCAATGTTGATGAACAGAATTTCGTACATAATCGTCTGCGTTGCCGCCATGATGCTGGCGGAGACGTTGTCTGCCGCAGTGAAGAAAGGGCCGGTGAAATCGCCTGTCGCTGCCGCGAAGTCCACAGCCAAGACGCCGGCGAAGCGTCGTGCCGCGCTGAAGCCAGTCCGCAGTCAGGACGCGAAACCAGCCGCCCGGAATCCGTACAGGCAGAATCCGTATGTCGGTGCGCTGGCGATGGATGCGGAGACTGGGCGCATCATGTTTTCCGATGGAGCGCAGCGCATTGCACGTCCTGCAAGCGTGACGAAACTGATGACGGCGCTGCTTGTGCTTGAGGACGTAAAGGCAGGAAAGTACGGTCTTGAATCCATGGTCGCGGCAAGCCAGGTTGCGCTCAGCATGGAGCCGAGCATAATCGGGTTCAAGGATGACGGCAATCCGCCTCGCCCGGTGTCGTGGTCTGTGGATACGCTTCTCTATGCGTTGATGATCCGCAGCGCCAACGATGCCGCCGTTGCCCTTGCGGAGCATTCCTCTGGTTCGCTGGATGCGTTTGTCGCACGCATGAACAGCCGTGCCCGTGAACTTGGAATGAAGGATACGGCGTACTACAACCCCAACGGACTTCCCCCAAACCGGTCGAAGCGCTATCCGTGGAAATCGTTCAACGTGACCACTTGCGCCGATCAGGCAAAGCTCGCCATGGAGATTGTCACGCATCATCCTGAACTGCTGAAGTATACGTCGCAGAAGACATGGACGATGCCGAATGGACAGAAGATCATAAATCACAACAACGTGATGCGCATGGACAAGTGGAAGATCGTCAATCCTGACGGCACGGAGGCGGTGGACGGCCTGAAGACGGGATACATCGACGCCGGCGGGAGCTCGGTCGTGCTCACCGGAAAAAGGAATGGGCGACGCGCAATCGTTGTCGTGCTCGGTTCGGAGACTTCGGCCTTGAGGGATGCGGCGGCGGCCGGTCTCATGGGGGACGCGCTTTTGGCGCTGTAGTGGAGAAAGGGCAGTGCCGTGCTGAAAAGCCTTCTTTTGCTGGCCTTTGCCGCGGGTACGTGGAACCTGAAATGGTTTCCGTCCGGACGGGCTGAGCACCGGTCTTCGCCGCGCGTCGAGGATGCCAACATAAACGATGCCGCCGACGTAATTCGCGACAACCTGAAAGGGAAGGGCCGCATACTGTTTCTTCAGGAGCTTCGAGATCCGGTCTCGTGCACCAATCTCGTCAAGGCTGTAGGCGACACGAACCTCAACGTAGCCGTGGCCACGGCGTTCCGCGATTTCCGCGACAACCGTCTGCAGTGGCAGCAGCTTGCGATAGTCACGGATCTTCCCGTGTTGAAGTCGGAATGGAAATACGCGAAGCGCGCAAACGGACAGTTCGTTCCACGCGGATACGCATATGCGCTCCTTGACGGCGGCGCGGAGGGGCGGATAGCCTGCTTCTGTGTGCATCTCAAAAGCAACTACGGTGCGCGGAAAAAAGCCGTATGGGAGGCCAATGTCGCTAAGCGCAAGGCAATGATGGAGCAGGTGCTGGCCGAAGCGAAAAGGGTCGCCGCAGACAAGGTTGTGATTGCCGGGGATTTCAACGCCGACCGGTTTCAGGAGAAGTTCAAGGAGGACAGGTTCTTCGCTACGCTGGAGTCGGCGGGATTTCTGGACTGCTGGAAGGATGCGCCGGCGGAGGAGCGCGGAACGCATCCCGGAAACACCCGCTATCCTGATTCGACCCTTGACTACGTGTTCTGCAGGGGGAGCGGCAGGTTTGTGTCGAGGCGACTGGCCCCGGTCAGTTTTGTTTCGGATCATCGCCTTGTGGTCGTCGAGTTTCGGTAGAGGGCTGCGAATGAAGATCGACGTCATCACCGTTTTCCCTGAGATGTTTCGCGGATTCTTCGGCGAGAGCATTCTCAAGCGCGCCGTTGCGATGGGGGCGGCCTCCATACGCACGGTGGATCTGCGCGACTTCGCCACTGACTTGCGTCGTACCGTCGATGACAAGCCGTATTCCGGCGGGCCGGGGATGCTCATGAAGCCTGATGTCTGGTTCCAGGCGATAGAGGCGTGCCTTGGCGACAGGTCTTGTCCGGCGCGTGTCGTGATCACTACGCCTGCCGGGCGTCCGTACACGCAGCGCGTCGCGGAGGAGTTCTCGCGGGCGGAGCATCTGGTCTTTTTGTGTGGACACTACGAAGGCATAGATGAGCGGGTCAAGACCCTTGTGACGGACGAAGTGTCCATGGGCGACTTTGTGCTTACCGGCGGCGAGATACCTGCGGCGGCCATGGTGGATTCGGTTGTCCGTCTGCTCCCCGGTGTGCTTGGTGGCGGCGCGGAGGCCACGGCGCGGGAAAGCTTCTGCGCTGATGGACTTCTTGAGGCTCCGCAGTATACGCGTCCGCCAGTGTATCGTGGGCTGCAGGTGCCGGAGGTGCTGCTGAACGGCGACCACGCCAAGACGGAAGGGTGGCGTCGCCGTCAGGCGTTTGACCTCACGAAGCGCAACCGTCCAGACCTGATCTCCATGGGCGGCACGTACGCCGTGTCGCCGTGAAGCAGGTCGTTTTCCCTGCGCCGCACTGTGGCGAGTTTTGACTTGGAATTGCCGAAATGGTATAATCGCGCACATATGATGAACAAAGGAGTTTCGCAATGGTGACCGCAATAATAGTGGCTGCAGGGAAGTCTGAACGCATGGGCGGCGGAGCCGACAAGGCGTTTCTCAACCTTGGCTCGAAGCCGGTTGTCGCGTGGAGCCTTTTGGCTTTCGAGAAGAACCCCGACATTGATTCGATAATCCTTGTCGTGCGCAAGGAGCAAGTCACGGCGGCGAAGGCCGTAGCGAGAATGTTCGGGATATCCAAGCTCTCCAAGATCGTTCCCGGCGGCGCCCGCAGACAGGATTCCGTGCAGGCGGGGCTTAAGGAGGTTGATTCCGATACGCGGATTGTTGCGGTGCATGACGGGGCGCGTCCGTGCGTTGCGCAGGAAGCCATCTCAGATGTAATAAAGTCCGCAAGGCGCGGCGTCGCGTCCGTGCCTGGATGTCGCGTACGGGACACCGTGAAGGTTGTGGAGAAGGGTACGACCGTCTCCGAGACGGTGGACCGCTCTAAGCACTGGGTCGTGCAGACGCCTCAGGCGTTTCCGTACTCGATGCTTCGGAAGGCGTACGCCGCCGTGGAGGCGGACGGCAAGGAAGTGCTTGACGATGCGCAGGCTGTGGAGATTCTTGGCGAGACGGTCAAGATCTGCGAAAGCAACAAACTCAACCTGAAGATAACTACGCCGGAGGATCTTCAGATCGCGGCGGCGCTTCTCAAACTCTGATGGCAAAGGTATACGGCATCCTCGGCGACATCCATGCAAACATCGACGCGCTCGATGCGGTTCTGCAGGATGCCGCCTCGCAGGGTGTCACGGATTGGATCTGCACCGGCGATGTGGTCGGCTACAACGCCTGCCCGTCGGAGTGCATTCGCGTCGTGAGGGACGAACTCAAGGCGCCGGTGGTGTGCGGCAACCACGACAGCTATGTGGCGTCCGGACAGGATCTCTCCGATTTCCAGCCTGCCGCTGCACAGGCGGTGCTTTGGACGCGCGAAAACATCTCGGCGGAGGATATGGAGTGGCTTCGCTCTCTTCCTCTTTCCAAGCCTGTGATGGGTATGACGCTTGTCCACGCGACGCTCGACATGCCTGAGCACTGGGGCTACATCTTCGACGACATTCAGGCTTCGAGCCATTTCGTGTATCAGCGGACGCCGCTCTGCTTCCATGGGCATACGCACGTTCCGGTCGTGTACGAGAAGACAGCGAACGGGGCTGTGCACTACAGTCCGGGTGGCTTTGAGAACGGCGAGTTCAGGATTCTGCCCGGCAAGAAGTATTTCATCAACGTGGGATCGGTCGGACAGCCGAGAGACGGCGACCCGCGCGCAAGCTACGTCATCTTCGATACCGGAACGCGCATCGTCCGCTTCCGGCGAATCGGGTACGATGTTGCGGCGGCGCAGGAACGCGACAGGGCCGCCGGGCTGCCGGAACGTTGCGCAGAAAGGCTCGCAACCGGCAATTGACGGCAAACGGGGGCTTAGGGATGGCGGATGCGAAAGTGACATATGCGGGCGTCGTTTGTGCGTTGCTGTCGGCGGTGATTTCCTGCGGATGTCTCACCTCTGCCCCTCCGCAGCCGAAGAGCTGGGTTGTCTCGGTCCCACATCGCCAGATTGCGGAGATGGACGCATCAAAGACGGCAAGGCTTGGAGCGGTTGTGGTTTCTGCGCCGTACGACAGGTCGGCGCTCGCCGTGCGCAGGGCGGATGGCTCCATGGCTTTTGATGCGTTCAACGTGTTCGCCTCGTCGCCGTCATCCATGCTGAAACTGCCGTTGGCCAGCGTCCTTGCGGACGCAGGACGCTTCGGATATGTCCTGCCGTCCGCGAGTGCTGTGCGCACCGGCGTCACGATTGAGGCTGTGGTGAACGACCTGTCGCTTGATTGCCGGGAGGAGGGGCGGCGCGTGGCTCGCGTATCGCTTACACTCGTCGTTCTTGAAAACCGCGCCGTGGTCGAGCTGCTTGACGGGTCGGGTGAGGTGGATGCCGCATCCGGCGACTATTCGGCGGCGTTTTCGGAGGCGTTCAGGAAAGCCGCCGAGGCTGCGCTTTCCTCGTCCGCAAAGCCAAGGTAGATCAAAAGGCGTCGCTATCGACTTTCCATCGCGTGATGGTATGCTGCAACACACAAATGGATAAACAAAGGAGATACAGAATGTCGGAAAAGGGTGTGACGATTAAGCGCAGGGATTTTGTAAAGGCTGCTGGCGCTGCGGCGTTGGCGGGTCCTTCACTCAATGTGCTTGGAGCGAACGACCGTGTCCGCGTGGCTTGCGTCGGATATTCAGATCGTTTTCGCGGTTCGCTGCTGCCGAGCTTCATGAACCACAGCAAGGAGCTGAACTTTGATCTAGTCGCCGTGGCGGATCTCTGGAAGAAGCGTCTCTACGAAAATGCGAAGCCTGAGCTCGAAAAGCGGCTCGGCCATGCGGTGGATACGTACAGCAGCGACATAGAGCTTTACGAAAAGGCCAAGGATGTCGACGCGGTGATCATATCCACGGCGGACTTCCAGCACGCGCAGCATGCCGCACACGCTGTCAACGCCGGACGCGACGCCTACTGCGAAAAGCCGCTCGCCGAGGATATGTACTCCGCCAACATGCTGCTTGATGCGGTGAACGCCAAGCGCAGTGCCGGATTTGCGCCAGGTTCCGTGCTGCAGATCGGTTCGCAGCGCCGCAGCGGTCTCAAGTACATGGCCGCCAAGGAGTTCATCAACTCCGGCAAGTTCGGCGACGTCTCCTATGTGGATCTGCGCTGGAACGTGAACCAGCCCAGACGGTGGCGCCGTTCCGAAGATCTCATCAAGTCCCTCAAGCGCGAAGATGTGGACTGGAATCTCTGGCTGCTGGATCGCGATCCGAAGGCGTATGCGTTCGATCCGCGCAAGTATCTTGAGTTCCGTCTCTTCTGGCCGTTTTCGTCCGGTACGCCCGGTCAGTGGATGTGCCACCAGATTGATACCGTCGCCTGGTTCATGGATTTCCCGTACCCGAAGAGCGCCGTTTCGTCTGGCGGTCTCTACCAGTGGGTCGATGGACGCCAGAGCTTCGACACGTTCACGACGATTCTCGAATACGGCGAAAGCGGCGTGAAGGGCAAAGGTTTCCAGTGCGTGTTCCAGAGCCACCAGCACAACGCCGGCGGCGGATCGCGCATGAACGGCGAAGGTCCGGTGGAGAAGTACTTTGGGCCGAACGGCTGCGTGGACATGGGCAAGGGCATGGTCACGAACGAAGGCGTTGAAGGCGTCAAGTATGCCGAGAAGGCTTTGCCGGCTCCGGAGGAGAAGGTGATCACGAGCGCCAACACAGGCGCGGACAAACTGACGAACGCCCATATGCGCAACTGGATGGAATGCGTCCGCGCGCGCAAGAATCCGAACGCGCCTATCGAGGCGGGCTATTCCCACGCGATTGCGCTCATCATGTCGAACGCCGCCGCCCGCACGGGCATGAAGGCCACGTTCTGCAAGGAGAAGCGTCAGGTGATGGTGGGCGGCAAGCCGTTCATCGGTTACGAGTCCACCGCGGAGGAGGCGTTCTTCTCCCGCATCTTCGGATGACCGCATGATGGAACAGGCGCCAGCGCGATGCACGGCATCACGCTGGCGCTTTGTCATGCAGTTGGCTTGTCTCCGCAATTTGTCGGCTGAGCTTTCCCTCTAAATATTTTCATCCATGCACACTAACGAGTTGAAGGGCTTGTCGTCTGCGCGTGAGACGAAGCGGGTTGTTGTTGCGTTGGGATCAAACATCGAGCCGCGCAGCGGGTTTCTTGAGCGGGCGCTCGATGCACTGTCGCGTTTTCCGGATACTCGCCTTGTCGCGGCGAGTTCGGTCGTCGAGACGGAGCCTGTTGACGTCCCTGCGGCGTTTGTTGGACAGAAGTTCCTCAACCAGGCGGCGGTTTTTGAATCTGCTCTCGATCCCTTCGACTTCTCTCGTCGAATGCACGCGATTGAAGATGCCCTCGGCCGCGTTCGCACCGTTCGCAATGGCCCTCGCACAATCGATATTGACCTCATCGACTTCGGCGGAGCGGTTGTCGATACGCCTGAACTGACGCTCCCGCATCCACGCGCACGGCAGCGCGATTTTGTCTGCAAGCCCCTCGCCGAACTCGGCATCGTGCTGTAGCCGCAGCGCAATTTTGCCGCCATGCCGTTTCTCGTCCATTTTCTCTGAATCTTGGTGTTTGCATTCACGCTGAATGTCTGTGCCACAGCATTCGTTGAAGGCGAAAATTATTGAGGGTGAAGAATCGATGTGGATATGCGAGCCACAAGTGATGAGGAAGGCTTCGCACGGTCAAGAGTGCCTCATTGTCAAGGGAATTTCCAGTAAGCTGGTCTGATGTTCCGGCGCGTTGAGCGTCATCACGGCATTTGGTATAATGTCATCTCGTTGTTGGCGAAGCGGTGGTGTTTTGGCTGCTTCCGGTGTCTTGTGCTGATATGGAACAGTTTATGGCTAAAAGTGTCTCAGCGAATAAACGGTACAGACGTATTCATCTCGCCGTCTCGGCCATCGAGAATGGAGCCAGGTTGATGCATGTGTCCGGTGCGGAAATGTATCGTCGGTTGAAGGCGCAAAACTTGATCCATAATCGTCTGTTTGCGCGATACAACGACCTCCACTCCCTGGGAGGCGCATGATACGGTTGAGACCTTGAAGAGCTGGGAGGCTGAAAGACGATGAAGTTGTATCATGGCTCAAATGTATCAGTACCAGTTCCGTTGGCGAAAATTGGACGGACAAAGGTCGATTTCGGACAAGGGTTTTATTTGACGGTTCTTCGTTTGCAGGCGATTTCATGGGCGCGGATAGCCGCGAACTATGGCATTGCCGCCCGCATTGCAAGCGAGTGCGGATTTTGTGGACTGCTTATCGACAACGAGGACTACCATGGACTGAAGCAGTTCAATTACGTGCCAGAAACGGATGGCGAATACGATAAGGCCGCCGCGATGATGCGCCGACGCGGAAGAGAGGTCTTCTCGGCAATATTCCGTGAATTTCCTAAGATCAGGCTTGGCTTGTTTTGGGCATTCTCAAACATAAGGACGCAGCTCAAAGCCGATGATCCAGCAGCGGAGATTCGAGCGTCGGGACGGCTCTTCCCGCAATTCCTGAATGGTCTCCTTGACGTGATGCCGCCTGGAGCCGTAGTGATCGACTTCAACGAGGATGCGGACAGAAAGGAATATGAATCATGCAGATTACAAAACGCGAATTTTTGCGTAAACTGGGATTGTGCAGTGCAGGTGTGGCGGGCGCAGCGCTTGCGGACGACCATGTTGCCACCAACAGATGCCTTCCGCCTGGCTCTGTCGGCGATCCGGACAATGTCTGGTTCGGACAGCGGATATTCCCCATTCCGCATACGATCGAGGACGGTCCGAGCTGCCATATAAAGGACGGAAAGATAATCCAGCCGGCGCGTGAGATTCCGCTTTTCCATGAGACTGATGTAGTGGTTGTTGGTGGCGGCCCTGCTGGATTCTCCGCCGCCATCGCCGCCGCAAGGGCCGGCGCAAAGGTTGCGCTCGTCGAACGCTACGGTTCACTTGGCGGACTTTTCACAAACGGCATGGTTCTCGTGATGCTCGCGACATCGAGGAAGGAGAATGGCGACAGGTGGACGCTTGTCACGCGAGGAATCTGCGAGGAGTTCATGGATCGGGCGACGCTCCTCGGACCGAAGACCGGAAGCCCATCCAGGCAGGAGGCAAAGAACAAGACGCATTGGCAGCCAACCATTGACCCCGAAGCGGCAAAATATCTCATGGACGCCATGGTTGCCGAAGCCGGCGTTGAGATGTTTTTCCATTCGTGGGGCGTAGATACGATACAGGATGGAGATAAGACGCTCGGGGTGGTGTTCCAGTCGAAGCAAGGGCCGCAGGCCATCCTTGCCAAGCAGGTTGTAGACGCCACTGGGGATGGAGACATCTTCTTTGCCGCCGGATGCGGCTATCGCCAGATAACGCACGCAATAGGTTTCATTGCCCGCCTTGGAAACATGGAGCGGGTGACGGCGAAGAACCCGTCTATGGATGCCGGTAAAGATCCGTTCGGGTTGCCGAATCCGTGGCCCATGCACAGCAACGAGGCAAACCCCGATACGTGGTGGGGAGGCAGACTTGGACCGAAGGGCGACGGCCTTTCCGTCCGTGACCTCTCAAGGGCGGAGATCATGCACCGGAAATACTGGTGGGAACATGTGTCCAAGATGCAGAAGACGCCAGGATGGGAAGAGGTATACATCGCCAACACCTGTTCGCAGATAGGTCCGAGGGCGACAAGACTTCTTGATGCGGAATTTGTGCATTCGAGGGAGGCTCAGCGTTTAGGCGGCAACTTGAAGGAGGTTGTGGGATGGTTTGGCGCGGATGGCCCGAAACATCCTGCCATGCAGGTTTCGTACCGCTCGCTTGTGCCGAAGAAGGGCGACAACATCCTGGCAGCGGGGCGTTGCATTGGCGCCCCCGATTCCGTAGATACGTTCCGCCTGATATGTCCGTGCTTCGTGACGGGCGAAGCGGCAGGCACTGCCGCCGCCTTGTGTGCGAAGAAAGGCATATCCCCGCGCAATCTCCCCTATGGAGAGATTAGGAAAGCGCTTGAAAGCGCGAAGGTCTTCATCTGAAAGAAGTAGTTTCATAGAAATGACACGCCTCGGGATATTGAAAATTTCCCCGTTGTGCGGAGATGTCGTTTATGGTATCATACGCGCCATTTGATGGAGGAGTGGCTGAGTGGCTGAAGGCAGCGGTTTGCTAAATCGCCGTACGGTCTAATCTCCGTACCGAGGGTTCGAACCCCTCCTCCTCCGCCATTTTGTGAGATGTGTTGTTGTATGCCGGAGACGGTTTCATGGTATCGTTCAAGATAGTGTCTGTCGGTTCTTATTGCGTAAACTGCATTGTCGTCTCTGAAGGTGGACGTTGCATAGTCGTGGATCCAGGGCAGGATGCGGACGTGATAGCTGACTGCATCAAAAGCCAGGCTCTCACACCGGTTGCCGTTCTGCTGACGCATGGACATTTTGACCATGTGGGCGGAATTCCGGGATTGCTTGAAAGATACCGCGGATTGCCTGTGTACGCCCATCCGTCGGACTGGCCGATGTTCGGGCATCCGCTGAACAGGTGTCCGCCGGACTATCCGGGTGTGCCGCGCCCTGAGGATCTGCGGGATATCCGTACGGCGGAGGCCGATCTTGCGGAGTTCGGGATGTCTGTCATGGAGACTCCCGGTCACACTCCCGGAAGCGTGTGTCTGCGTTTCGGAAACACCTTGCTTTCCGGTGATACGCTTTTTGCCGGGTCGTGCGGACGCACAGATTTTCCTGGCGGGAGCATGGCGGCGATGCGCAATTCGCTTGCCGCGCTTTCCGCACTTCCGCCGATGGTGAACGTGATTCCGGGTCATGGCGCATCAACCACGATCGGCCGTGAGGTCGAATCCAATCCGTTCATTGTGTAACCGCTTTGTGCGCGCTTCGTTTGCATGAGCAAAAAAAGATATCCACCGCGAGTGCCGCGAACGGCGCACGGATTCCGCGCCCAGGAGCTGAGGAACGTTCCGCGTGGGGCGTGGTGGGTGCGGCAGTGGCTTGATGCAATCGACGCGATGCGCCTTGGCGCACGGGCCGGACGCGGAAAGGTGTACGCGGAACGTGGACAGGTCACGGAGCTGCGCGTTTCCGGGTCTCACGTCGATGCGACGGTGGCCGGCGGACGCAGCGATCCATATTCGGTGAAAATGGATTTCGCGACGTTCCCGTCTGACGGCGGTGGCCTTCCTGCGCGTCTTGGGGCGATGTCCGTCGGACGCATCCTTGCCGGCGAAATGCCCACAACTGTGGACGAACAGTTTTCGATTGCCGGGGTTTCTCCGTACCCGACATCAGGTGCAGACCGTTTCTGGTGCAGCTGCCCAGACTGGTCGAAGCCGTGCAAACACATCGCCGCCGTCCTCTATCTCCTCGGCGACGCTCTCATCCGCGATCCGTCGCTTCTGTTGAGGCTGCGTGGCGTTGAGATGGCGCAGGATCCGGAATGCGACGGAATGGCCGTACCCCTGTGGAAGGGCGGCATGAGGCTTTCAGATGCGCTTGACGGCATCTACCGTCGTACCGGTGTGCGGTGACTGCATACCGCTTCCGGTTAAATGTTCCTGCGGCGCATGACCGCATTCCCTTGACAAGTCTCTGATGTTTTTTTGACATACTTTTGACATTCCGCTGACATTCCTTTGACAACTCTTTTCTCGTGCTTTGATATCTTTTACGGCGTCAAGGGCGATTGGTGCAGCCATGCCGGGTGGCAGGTGTGCATCGTCGCCGAAGATGAAACGAAAGGAGCGGAGCAATGGGAGAGAAACTGAAACTTGCCGCCGGCTATGTGCTCGCGGGGATATTGTCCTGCGCGGTGCTTGTCGGGGTCGCCGAATGCATGGATTCCGGTTCGCCGATGCCTGTCACGGCCGATTCGCAGGATTCGATGGTAGATGCAGATGATGGCGCTGCAGTCGAAAAGGGGGAGGTGGAATCATGAATCGTGAAATGGAGAATGTCGCGTCCGGCAGGGTGCGTCCGTGCTACACATGCTGCCATCCCAACGGAAAGGGGACGGGAAGCTCCGTGCGTTTTGAGCTGCATCCGGCGCACGGCTTCGTGGAAGGGTCGATATTCGTCACGTTCGCCTCGCAGAAGACGGTTGGGGCGAACGTGAACGGGGAGCGTGTGATGCCTACGTTCGATTGGGATAACCGGATAACGGTGCGCCTGTCCATAAATGAGGTCGCGCAGATGCTTGAGGTGTTTCGCGGGTATCGCGAGAGCATATGTGACGGCAACGGGCTGTTCCACAAGACTGCGAAGGCCAACACGGTCATAACGCTTGAACATCGTCTCGAACCGGCTCCAGGGTATCTGTTCGCGGTGTCGCGCAGGTCTCCGGAGGGTGAACGGCGCCGCATCGGGGTGCTGCTTTCCATGACGGAGGCAATAGTTCTCGGAGAGGCGCTTTCCGGAGGCGCACTGTACATGGCGTTTGGCGTCCCGTCCGTATTGGCGCGGGAGGCGGGCGGCGGATCTGCCGCTCCTGCGCCGATGTCACCCAGATCGTTGAAGGAAGTCGCATGAAGCTGTCGGCGGCAGATTGCGTCCAGATGACGGAACGCCATGTGCAGGCCATATGGTACGATGCCGCATTGCGTCCGTCATCGCTTCGCACCGTGCGCGGAGGTGCGCTTGAGGTGGAGGATCCGGGAATCTGGAATCTTGAGGCAGGTCCTGATTTCCGGTGCGCTGTTCTGCGTCTCGGGCGCAATCGCCGTCGTGTGGCGGGGGATGTGGAGATACATCTGCGGCCTTCGGACTGGACTGCGCATGGGCATGGTCGGGATTCGCGGTATTCGGGCGTTGTGGCGCACGTCACATGGTACGGCGGCATCCCGCCCGTCAGTCTTCCGCAAGGGTGCATATCCGTGTGTCTTGGCCGGTGCATGGATGCTGCCGACTGTGTATCTCCGTGCGAGATTGATGTCGCCGCATATCCTTACGCCAAACTTCCGGCATCGTCCCGTCCATGCGAGGGATTCTTTGCAGGTGACCCGGATCTTGGCGTTGAGGTGCTGCGCATCGCTGGACGCTGCCGGATTGCGATGAAGGCGCAAAGGCTTATTGCGCGGATAATGCGCAACGGAGATCCGGAGCAGGTGTTCTACGAGGAGCTGTTCAATGCGTTGGGGTACTCGAAGAACACAGTTCCGTTTCGTGCTTTGGCAGAGCGCCTTCCCCTGCGCGATCTGCCGTTGAGTGAGGATGCCGCATATGAGGCGCTCAATTGCGTGGCGGAGTTCGATGTCGGTGTGCGTCATCCGTGGAGGAGGGCGAACGTCCGCCCGAACGGAACTCCGGAGATCAGGATGGCCGACGCTGCGGCGATGTTCACCGGCGGCAAGCCGCGACACATCGGGCCGGGAATGTTCGCAGCGATCCTGGCAAATGTGATTGTCCCGTTTGCCATTGCAAGGGGCAGGTTGCGCGAACCGCCATCCTGGCTGCCGCCGGAATGCTCGAATGCGACGATGCGTCTTGCCGCGTTCCGTCTTTTCGGGCGGGATCACAATCCGGCGCTGTATTCCGGCAACGGCGTTCTGCAGCAGGGGCTTATCCAGATACACAGGGAGCATTGCATGGCGGTGCATCCCGGTTGCGATTCATGTAAACTCGTGGCGGCGCTCAGGGAGGCCGGTCATGAAGGAAGGAGGAGATAGGGTATGGGAAACAGACCAAGACTTGCGAAATGCTATTCCGGCTCGGTCGCCGGCGTCAGGGCGCGGACGGTGGAGATTGAGGTATGCGCCTCGAACGGCTCGCCGCAGTTCGCGATAGTCGGGTTGCCTGATACGGCTGTCAAGGAGGCGAAGGACAGGGTTTCGACCGCCATATCGAATTCCGGCTTCAAGCGTCCGGAGGCGAACATAACCGTCAACCTTGCGCCTGCCGATGTGCGCAAGGAGGGGCCGATATACGATTTGCCGATAGCGGTATGCCTTCTTGCGGCGGCGAGCAAGATGTCGTGCGGAGACCTTGCGGAATGGGGGCTTGTCGGCGAACTTGCGCTTTCCGGCGAGGTGCGACGTGTGCGCGGAGTGCTGCCAATCGTCATGGAGATGCGCCGCATTGGACGGAAGGGTGTGCTGGTGCCGGCCGAAAACGCCGATGAGGCCGCTGTGGTGGATGGCATATCCGTCTATCCAGTGAGAACGCTCCATGAGGCCGTTGCGTTTTTGGAGGGAAGGGAGACGATCATGCCCGTATTTACGGACCCGTCCCGCCTTGTGTTGGCGGCAAGAGACACCGGTGACGACTTTGCGGACGTGAAGGGGCAGGATTTCGCGAAGCAGGCGATAGAGGTCGCCGTTGCGGGCGGACACAACATCATGATGGTCGGCTCTCCTGGATGCGGCAAGACGATGCTCGCCAAACGCATACCGTCCATACTTCCCCCTCTTACGGTGGAGGAGGCGCTTGAGGTCACGCGCATACATTCCGTCGCCGGCGTCTTGAAGACCGGAGAGCCGCTTGTGATGCACCGCCCGTTCCGCGCCCCTCACCATACTGCCTCTATGGCCGGACTGCTCGGCGGCGGTGCGCATCCGCAGCCCGGAGAGGTGTCGCTCGCGCATCGCGGTGTGCTTTTCCTTGATGAGATGCCTGAATTCAGCAGAAGTACGCTCGAAGTCCTGCGTCAGCCGCTGGAGGACGGACACGTCAGCATATCGCGTGTCGCCGCGACCTGCGACTATCCGAGCCGGTTCATGCTTGTTGCGGCGATGAATCCGTGTCCGTGCGGCTATCTCGGAGATGAGCGCCGCACCTGTCGCTGTTCGCGCAGCAGGAGGATGGAGTACAGAAACAGGGTGTCAGGTCCGCTTCTCGACCGCATGGATATTCAGATAGAGGTGGCGCCGGTGTCGTACGATATGCTTTCGCAGCTCCCGACCGGTGAGCCTTCTGCGAAGATACGCGAAAGGGTGATGATGGCGCGTGATGTCCAGCGGCGCCGCTTCGCCGCCGATCCGGATGTTTCGTGCAATGCGGAGATGCGTCCGCGGGATATCGCGAGATACTGCAGATTGGATGCGGATGCGCAGAAGGCCTTGAGGGTGAAGCTTCAGGCTCTTGACCTTTCCGCCCGCGCGTACGACAGGGTGCTGAAGGTTGCGAGAACGGTGGCCGATTTGCGCGGAAGCGAAGCGGTATGCGATGAGGATGTGAACCTTGCGGCCCGATGGCGGGCTCTTGACAGAAATTACTGGAACTGAACATGTTCTTGAAGCGGAATCATGCCGGAATGATGGCGGTATCTGTCGCCGCATCGCTTGTGATGGGTGAGGCGATTGGATTCTCGTCCGCATTCATGTCCGGAATGTGGCCGTGGATGATGTGCGCAGCCGTCTTTGCAATTTTTGTCGCCGTTGGGTGGTCGCTGCCGTCCATGCGATGGTTGATCTCTGTGCTTGTCGGTGTGTCGCTTGCGTGGCGCTGCGAATCGCGCAGGCTCTCTGTTGAGCGTGATGGGCGCGGCATCCCTCCGGCGTATGAACTTGTGGTTGAAGGTGATGTTTCCAGTCGTCGAAGAGGTGATGGCGGCAGGATTGTAAGTTTCATGTCTGCCGTGGGCGGTGTGCCTGTGCGCGTTGTGGCGGCGATGGAAGGAGATGCCGAAATTCCGGTTGCAGATGAAACATGGATCTGTTCAGGATGGATGTCTTTGAAACGCGGCGCTCCAAACCGGTATTCTTGCCGTACGCTGTGGGTGACGAATGGCGGTAGGATGGAAAGGGTTGCGGCTGCCGGAGATTGTGCCGCCCGGACGACATACGGCAAGGTTTCCGATTTCCTGTCAGGGCTGGCCGGAACGGGTGTCGGGTGGAACCCTGAACTTGCTTCAATCAACAAGGCGATGCTTCTTGGCCGGCGTGGAGAGCTCGGAGCAGAGCGCCGGGCGATGTTTGCCTCAGCCGGGACAATACATGTGTTTGCGATATCAGGGCTGCACGTGATGCTTGTAGCCGGGGTTCTGAACATGCTTTTGAGAAAGACCGGACTCCCGTCCTTCCTTCAGGCGGCACTTGCCATCCCGCTTCTCTCGGCGTATGTGATGCTGACCGGTGCGCGGCCAAGCGCAGTCCGTGCGGCGCTTATGATGTCCTTGTGGCTTGGCGCAGGAATCTTCGGACGGCGGCCGGATTCTCTCGCTGCGTGGGGGATTGCGGCTTTTGCGGTGTACGCCATCTCCCCCACGATGGTGTTTGATGCCGGCTGCGCTCTGTCGTTCGCGGTGATGCTCGGCATTGTGCTTTGGATACGCTGGTCATCGCAGTTTGCGTCTCCGGCAGGTCTGATGTTCGGTTCGGAGATGGAGGAGGAGGCACTTGGCGGAAATGCAGGTACGGCGCGTCTTTCCCGATGCAGTTCATTTGCCGAGTGGACGCTTGGTGCGCTTGGCATATCTCTATCTTCGTGGATCGCCGGGACGCCGCTGTCGGCGATGATTTTCGGAAGAATATCGGTTGGCGGCATATTTGCAAACATTTTCGTTGTTCCTCTCTCGGCGATGGCGGTGGTTTTCAGTGCCGTCGGCGCATTTGCGTCGTTAGTCTTTCCGCCGCTTGGTGCGCTGTTCAACAACATTGCGGCGGGATGCGCCTGGGGTATGCGTTTCGTGTCGGAAATGGTGGCGGGCTGTCCCGGCGCATCGTTCGATACGTTGCCGTGGAGATGGTGGGAATGCGTGATATGGTATGTATCGTGGATTGTGCTGTTCGCAGTGATCGCGAGGCATTTGCCGCAGAGAGAAGCGCTGTCGTTGCCGAAGACCTGGCAGAAGTGAGGAGGTGGATTGTGTTGGCGTGTCTAAAATGGCTTATTGCCAGGGGTAAGGTTAAATCTCAATGCCCGTTGACCGTGGATGTCAACAGCAGTGTGGCGCGTGGACGTTGGGGGGAGGATGTCGCGGCGGGCTATCTGACCGAACTTGGATGGCGCATTGTCGGAAGAAACCTGCATCCGTGCGGAAAGGACAGGCGATGCGAACTTGACATTGTTGCGTTTGCGCCAGATGGACGCAGCGTTGTGTTCGTCGAGGTGAAGACGCACCGCAAACGTTCCCGGTGGGCCGGCAGACTTTGGTCTGTCGACAGACGGAAGAAACGAAACCTGCTCCGCGCAAGCGCAAGCTGGTTGATGCGGAGGCATTGGCACGGCAATTTCCGTTTTGATGTGATTGAGGTTTACGGAGACTCGGACGGAACGCCGCCGGAAATAGACCACATTGAGAACGTAAGATTGTTTGGCGACAACTGGCGTTGGTGGTAGCCGTATCCGTCCAAACGTTTCAGGTTCAACAGTCGTCAACTGCGTTTGAAGAGCGCCATAAGGAAGGTCTGGAATAATCGTCCATTCGCAAAGTCTAATGATTGATGAGTCGTAATAAAAAAAAATAATGAAGATTACACTTGAAAAAAAAAATGAATATGGTACTCTAAAAAGCCATATCATTTTTTAGGAGGGAGTGTCGTCTATGAGAATGTGCGGGCTTGTGGCCGTTGCTTTTTGCGGAGGTGTCGTTTTCGGTGCGTTCGCAGAGACAGTGAATGTGCCTTCGGGAGAAACGGTGACCAGAACTGCCGCCTTGACTGAAAACCTTGTCAAGACTGGCGATGGCACATATGTGCTGTCGGCGGCAAGCGGTGCCTTTTCGGGCACGATCGACATTCAGGGCGGTGTCCTTGAAATGGCGAACACCGATGGCATTGGTTTGGCAGAGACACTGACTGTCGCTGACGGTGCGCAGTTCAGGATCTCCGCCGTGAAGGACAAGCTCTTTCCTGTGACGCATTTCACCATTGCCGGCAGCGGTCCGGACGGAAATGGCGCAATCTATTCGACTGCAACCTACAAGGGTGTTTGCATGATGAACGGAAGGCTTACGCTTGCGGCCGATTCCACGGTGACGTTCTCCGGATACTTTCAGGCAGTAGGCAGAGCCTATGACAGCAGCTCTCCATCTGGAGCGGTATGGGATTTTGGCGGACATGACCTTACCCTTGTGACACCGCAGGGAATAGAGCTGTACACGGGAATGGTGTTTGAGAATCCTGGAAACATCAACCTGAAAGGCTCAATGACGCTGTCCCGCAGTTCATATATAGGCGGTTCCGCCACAAACTCCATTGTTTTCTCACAGACCGGAAGCAAACTGATGTTTTACTGCTTTCCTGAAAAGTTCCCGTGGACGATTGACCTGAAGGAGGACGGAACGGTGTCCGTCGCCGGACTTGACAATCCTGAATTGCAGTTTCTCTCGCTGGTTGGGCCGATCAAACTCTCGCCGGGGAAGCGTCTCAATCTGCTTGCCGGCGGACTGAAGTACCGGATGTATGTTGGCGGTGCGATTCTCGGCGGCGGTGACGGCGCCTCCATCCTTGCGGAGCAGGGGCAGTTCTTCGTCACAAACCGGGTGAACGACTTTGAGGCCAATTTGGCTGCGGCCAATCAGGGCAAGCTTATTTTCGCCAGCAGGGAAACTTTCCCGAAGAAGGTGGACAGCATGGAGAATCGGTGCAACTGGGGTGCAAGGACAAGCACAATCGCATTTGACATGTCGCCGGGAGGATGGTCGGCTGAAGAGGTGCATGAAGTGATGGATTCCGTAGACATGGAGGCAAAGGTTGCCAATTCAGGGGTGTATGAAGGTGCGCCGTCTGTATATGTGCCAGCTGGTGTCGAATTTGTGGACGAGACGGATATAGCAGAGGGCAAGACCATCAGAATGTGGGGTGACGGCACATATGTATTGAAGGGTCGTGTGCCGGAAAGCGTCATGCTCAGGAACGATGGCGGCGGTCGTCTGATTGCAACACCGAAGAACGACGGGACGGCGCCGGTTGTCACGAACTATTTTACCGGAACAGGCGAGATTGTGCTCAAGGATGCCGGAATCGTAACCGTGGACAGGGAGAAATGCGAATATCTTCAGATGTATTCCGGCGTCCATGACGCAATCGGCAGGGTCGCCATCGAAGGGGATACAACATGGTTGAGCATCCCATTGAATCAACTCTATACCCATATCGTTCCCGAAGCGGCAGAGGGAAGGCACAGAGGCGGCCTATCCATCCTTGAACTTCGTGACGGCGCGTACATGAACGCAATCGTGTCAGTCGGATTGCTTTCAGGGACGCAGCTTGATGCGTTTTACGTCCGTGGCGGCAGATACGTATTGCCGGCCAACAGCAATACCGTCTATCTCGGATCGGCGTCTTGCGGATATTGGGAGATTTCCGGCGGCAGCGCCTGTTTCAGCAACCGCGTCTTCATGTCCAGAAATTCGATGGATACATCGTTACGCAGTAACATCAGTTTCGGAAGCACTGATGCACCCTCCACCGGCTTCATTGTGCGCGGCGGGGAATGTTCGTTCGCAAAGGATGCTGAGTTGACGGTCGGGCTTAACGGAAATGCATTCTACTATCAGGATGGCGGCGTTTTTTCGGTGGAGAGGAAAGGGCTTTCCGTAAACGCTCCGCTTTCCTGGGAGAGTCCCGAACACAACTGGACTGGCCATGTGGCGTCGGTGTCCATTGATGGCGGAACGATGTCAGTGGCGTCGGAAATCATGCTTGGCGGACGCACGAACGGCACGGCATACCTAAACGTCAACGCTGGCGGTGTGCTTTCCGTTCCGAAGATCAGATGCGGTCTCAAGCCGGAGTCCGGCAGAAAATCGTATGTCGGGTTCAATGGCGGAGTGTTCAAGGCAAACAAGTCCGGGGACATACTGTCGACCGGCGACTATGCACCCGATAGCGTGACGGTGTACAAGGACGGCCTGACAGTCGATACGGCGGGGTACGACATCTCTGTTTCAGTTCCGCTTGAAGGCGCGACCGGACTTGGCGTAACCGCGTTGTCGATTCCGGATAACATGCCGATGAACGGATATCTCGGTCCGCACATGGTGTTCATAAAAGGCGGGTCAGGCGTCGGCGCACTCGCCGTTCTCGACGTCAACACCACGAACAACACGCTGCGCGGCGTCCGCGTGGTTTCGCCGGGTTTCGGATATGCGCACGGTGATGAGATCACGGCTCTTGCGAAGGACGGTTCGTATGTGGACGCCGATGCGACAAGGCGGTTCGGCGAATACGGGTGCGAGGTCACGCTTGGAGACCAGACGGGCGGCGGTCTTGTCAAGCGCGGGGCGGGCAGCCTTACGCTGAATGCCGCCGCAACGTACACGGGCGCCACTACGGTGGAGGAGGGAACGCTCGTCTTTGGCGTCGCGAATGCATTGAGCAATCCTGAGATAGTGTGCAGGGGCGGCGTTGTCGCAACGGCTGACGGAGTCGCCTACCAGCCCGGACTTGAGTTCGATGTGTCTGCGTTGACGGATGAACACACGCGATATGTGATTGCAAAGAATTGGACGGGCGACACCGGATGTGTCAAGAATCTCGCCGACAGGTTCTCGGCGAAGGTTCGCGGCGGCAACCTGATGGTTTCAAGGGACTACGGCTTGACAGTGGTGGTAAGGTAGACGATGTCTTTAAGCGGAGGAGCAGCAGGAATGGAGCAGCACGGAATCAAGGCGTTCGGTTTGGCGATGGGGTGCATGGCAATGGCACTTGCCGTCTCCGGATGCAGGAACGGTGAGGCGACGGCCACGGAATTCATGGCAGGCGCAATGGGTGGAGACGGCACGGCCGTTGGTTTGGGTGCGGAACGCAGTTCCGCGCCCATCCGCACGGAACTCGATCTCGCAAAAGTCCTGAAGAGCACATCGGGCGTGAAGACGAAGGCGAAGGTTACGGAGAAGGGGATCGAAGTCAAGTACGTGAAGTTCGACTCCACCGACGCAACGAGATGGGCCGGAATATACTTTGATCTTCCGGACTGTTCACCGTACGATGAGATTGAGATTGTCGTCACGCCCGGATACGGACGCTATGATTCGCTCACCATCGGGCTGCGCGACGATCGCGGGTACACGTTCGGAATAAACCATTCGGGAAACCATCTGAACGAAGAGATGCATACGTATTCCCTGCGCAAGTTCGACTTCTCGACGGCAAAGGAGCCGTATGACCCGTCAAGGGTGAAGGGTGCGAGCTTCTACACCCGCTGTCCGGCGGAGGACAGCTGCTTCTACGTAAAGAGCATACGTCTCGTGAACCGTCTCCCTGAGCGGTGCGCGGAGCTTTCGTCTGGATTCAGGGCCATCGGCGAGTCCGCGCTGGCGGACGAGGCGGCGACGCTTCCCTCCGACGTCGCCGCAGGGCGTCTTGGCGCGAAGGCGGCGAGAATGCGTTTGGACGAGTTGACCGAGCTGAAGGCGTCGAAGATCCGTGTGCTTTGGCGGGCGGAATCGGCCAGGCGGCATCCGTCGTCGTCATTGGCTATTGGATGGATTGACGGGTACGAGAAGGTGCGGCCGGACGGCGAGAGGTTCATCGGCTTCATGCCGTCCTTCGGCGAAGTCAGAACCGTTCTCGCACGTGGTGAGCGTGAAGGTGTGCAGGTGCTGTGCCTCGCGCCGGAGGGCCGTGCGGTTCAGGATGTCCGCATCGAGGCGGGGACGTTCCGGAACGGAACGGGCGACGAACTGCCGTCCGTTTCGGTGGCTCCGGTCGGGCGCGTCACCGTTGTACGCACCAAGGCGTCGAGCGATGCTCTTGGTGAGCACTTTGACCCGATATGCGAATTCACCAATTCCGTAGACGTTGTGTCAAACGGATGCATTCAGGCGTTTCATGTGCGTTTCGCCGCCGCGCCGGAGACAGTTCCCGGCGTGTATCGCGGAACGCTGCGGGTGTCGTCCGGTGATGGCGCTTCGGCGGAAATCCCTGCGGCGGTGCGCGTGTCGTCTGTGACGCTGCCGGTCAAGGCGTCGCTGCGTACGGCGACATCCGTCTACGGATCGGATGCGATGGGCAGCCACAAGAGGGACTTTGAGCTGTGGATGCTGAAGAACTACCGGATCAATCCGTTCTCGATATATTCCGGGAACATGACGATGACGCCAAAGCTGCAGCCGGTCTCCGACTATGTTGCGGCAATGCCGTACGGGCTTTCGTTCGTGCCGGTTCTCTACCTTGAACGTCCGGCGGAGGCCTACCGCTTCTCGCCTGACTCCACCAACCACACGAAGGACACGTGGCGCATAGACCTGACCCCTGAGCAGCGGAAGGTGTACAATGCCCACTTCAAGAAGGCGTACCTTGAAACGCTTCGCCGCCGTGTGCCGGAGATCAAGGCCGCCGGGCTGTGGGACATCGCCGCGTGCTACTGCTTCGATGAAGCGCCGAACGACGAGTTCGAGGCGATGAAGGATCTCACCGATGCGATCCGCGCCGAGTTCCCGGACATGAAGTTCATCTCCACGCTTTTTGACGCCTCGTGCGGGGTGGGCGAAAACTCCATCACGGCGAAAAGCATGAACGAGTGGATGCCCTCGACTGGTTCGTACAACTACTCCGTGGCCAAGGCGGCGAGGGCTCTCGGTCACAAGGTGTGGTACTACACGATCACCTGCGACATCGACTGCACAGCGCTCTCGGACATCCGCGCCGAGCTTGGAGCGCGGGCGTTCGCGCTTGAGGTGGACGGATGGCTCGTGTGGACGGTCTCGCGCTGGTACGGCAACAAGCCGGTATCCTCATCCGGCGCAACCGGATGGAATCCTGAAAGCTTTCCGGGATACAACGGCGGCGGATCGTATTTCGCGATCGCTTCGGACGGAACGTTCCTGCCAACGCTCCGTGCAGAGGCGATACGAGACGGCATTGAGGATCATGCGCTCCTCTCCCTTGCCCGCGACGCCGGTGTGGGGCAGGAGTTCACGCACGAAGAAAGCCACCGGTTCTCCGCCGCCGAGCAGCGCAAGGCCAGGCTTCGCGCATTCGATGCGCTTGAGCGGCGATAGAGGGGGGGCGCGGAGCGATGCCCACGCTGCGGCGATTTATGGTAAAATAGGGCGCATTGGGTTTAGGAGCAGATGTCGTGTGGGATGTCTGACCCTATGCGCATACAGAGAATCTATCAAACGTAAAATCAGAAAGGAAAGAGAAGATGGCTCGCATTCAGATACCTGTTGAGGAGTTCAAGGAGCGCGTCGCCCGTGCGGCGAAGCTGGTGGCAGAGAAGGGCCTGGACGTCCTTGTGGTCAACGGCTCCGAGGCTGACTATGCGGATACGCGGTATTTCTCGAATTTCTGGCCGGTGTTCGAGCGCTGCGGCATCGCGATCGCCGCGAATGGCGAAGCGGCTTTGATGGTCGGGCCGGAATCGCAGGTGTTTGCCGGCGACTTCAGCTGGATGGATCGCATCTGCGTTGTGTACCAGTACCGTGAGAGCGCGAATCCGGCATACCCCGAACTCAAGAGCGAAACGTACCGCGACGTCTTCAAGAAGCTTGGCGTCACGGGAGACAGCATCAAGATCGGCGTTGCGGCTAAGCTCAACACGAACGTCGTGCAGTACGACGGCATCCGCGAGTGCTATCCCAACGCGCAGATCGTCTGGGCTGACGACATCATGCTCGCACTTCGCCGCATCAAGAGCGACAACGAGATCGCCTGCATCCGCGAGGCGGCCCGCATCACCGATCTCGCCACGAAGGCCGTCATGGCGGAGTTGAGACCCGGCAAGACGGAGCTTGAGCTTGTAGGCGTTGCGCAGAAGTGCATCTACGAGAACGGTGCGGAGTACGAGGGTCTTCCGATGTACTGCTTCTCCGAGAAGTCCACGCGCCATGCGATCTCCCGTTCGAGCTACAAGCCGATCGAATACGGCGACATCGTGCAGCTGAACCTCTCCGCGAAGATCTGCGGCTATTCGCCGTCCATCGGTCTCCCCGTCTGCTGCGGAAAGCTCACGCCCGAAAAGCGCGATCTCGTGCAGTTCGGCCTTGATGCCCACTACTGGACCGAGGAGCATCTCAAGCCCGGCATTCTTGCTTCGCAGGTCGCCAAGGACTTCATCAAGTTCTACGAGGATCATGGCCGCCGCGCCAACTACTTCTACGGCCCGTGCCACGGCACCGGTCTCATCGAAGTCGAGGCGCCCTGGATGGAGACAAGCTCCGACTACGAGCTTATGCCCAACATGACGTTCCAGATCGACACCTTCGTCACGTCACCGACGTTCGGTCTGCGCTGGGAGAAGCCGATCGCCATCACCAAGGACGGATGCCAGAACCTTGCGCCGTCCCAGATCGGCACGAACGGCCCGATTGAGGTCGAGTGCTGACATTGACGCGGAAGGCTTGGCATCGGAACGGTTTCGTGCCAAGCCTTCTTCGCGTTGACCGCCGTCATGCCGCGTCCGCAGACTTTAACGCAGAATTAGGAAAGGGAATTTCAGATGAGATACGAATTGATGAGGCCGAGCCAGATTCGCGAAGCCATCAAGAAACGCACACCTGTGGTGCTTCCGCTCGGTGTGCTTGAATACCACTCCGAGCATCTTCCCGTGGGCATGGATACGCTTGCGGTGGAACGCGCTCTCCACGAGTACGAGAAGGAGGCCGAGGTCGTGATACTTCCGAGCTTCTACTGGGGAGCATCGTCCCGCGCGGTCGCGCCATGCGAAGGTCGCGGTTCGATTCCGGTTGATTCGCAGGCACTCGTTCCGATCGCACGTCAGATATTCCGCGGACTCCTCGACGTGGGATTCCGCAACATCCACACTTTTGTGCATCACCAGAGCGAAGATTTCAGCGCCGGGATGCCGACCGACCTTGCGTTCCGTCTCGCAAGCCGTCAGGTGATAATGGAGTTCCTTGAGGAGAAGAAGGGTGACGGATGGTGGGGCGATCCGTCGTCTGCGGCGTACTACACCGACCACACCAACCTTGACGCCAATCCGTTCATCTGGATTCAGAACCACGCCTTGATGGATGCGAAGGTGCTTGCAAAGTATCCGTTCGACCATGCGGGCGAGGGTGAGACGTCGCTCATGATGTCGCTCTGTCCGGATACGGTGAACATGAACGAGTTCGACAAGACCGCATGGTATGCGCAGTCTGCGCTCAAGGCGTCGAAGGAGACGGGTGACGGCGGAGTCGCCATGATTCTCGACCATTTCCGCCGTGTGTTCGGCCGGTGATTTGACGATACGTAAAGACTACAGAGAATACACATCAGATGAATACGGTTCTGATCGGTTCGCAGTGGGGCGACGAGGGAAAAGGCAAGGTCATTGACGTCCTTACGGACAAGGCCGACCTGGTGGTTCGCTATCAGGGAGGCTCCAATGCCGGGCATACGGTTATCGCCGAGGGCAAGAAGCGTGTGCTCAGGCTGATTCCGAGCGGAATTCTCCATGAAGGAAAAGTCTGCATAATCGGCAACGGCGTTGTGATGAACCCGCTTGATCTCATCGAGGAGATCGAGGCGATGCGGGCGACAGGCGTCGAGCCGAAGGGGCGTCTTTTCATCTCCACCCGAACCCAGATGGTGATGCTGTACCACAGGGCGTTGGACAAGGCGGAGGAGGCCGCGCGCGCACCCGGAAAGAAGATCGGGACGACCGGGCGCGGAATCGGCCCCGCCTACGCGGCGAAGGTTTCCCGCACCGGTCTGCGCTGCGGTGACATGCTCGCGCCGAACTTCCTCGACCTTGTGCGTGAACAGGTGGAGGAGACGAACGCAAAGCTCCGTATGCTCAAGAGCGAGCGTGTCGACGATGGCGATGCGATCGATGTGCCTGGCTGCACCGTCAAGGACTACCGTCTGGACGCCGACGAACTCGTTGCCATCTACAGGACGGTGCAGGAGAAGCTTGCGCCGTACGTACGGGACACCGTTCCTATGCTGCACGAGGCGAAGAAGGCCGGAAAGTCCATCCTGCTCGAAGGTGCACAGGGCACGATGCTTGACATCGACTTTGGCACGTACCCGTTTGTGACGTCGTCGAATCCGACGTCGGGCGGCGCCTGCATCGGATCGGGGCTGTCGCCGCGTGACATCGACTGTGTGGTTGGCGTGGTGAAGGCGTACACGACGCGTGTTGGCGAAGGCCCGTTCCCGACGGAGCTGTACAATGCCGTGGATATGCTGGACGAGGACGGCAGGGTCATGGCTGAACGCGGGCACGAGTTCGGCGCAGTCACGAAGCGTCCGCGCCGAACCGGCTGGTACGATGCCGTCATCGCCCGCTATGCGCAGCAGGTCAACGGGGTTGACTACTGGGCGCTGACGAAGCTCGACGTGATGGATGTGTTCCCGAAGATCAAGATCTGCGTTGCGTACGAACTTGACGGAAAGCGCATAGACTACATTCCGTCCTCCGCCTCGGAACTTGCGCGGGTGAAGCCGATATACGAGGAGATGGACGGATGGATGTGCGAGACGTCCAACATCACGCGGATGGAGGATCTGCCGCCGAAGGCGAAGGCGTATGTCGACAGGCTTGTGGAGCTTTCCGGCGGAAAGCTCGGAATACTCTCGATCGGCCCTGCCCGTGAATCCACGTTGCGCATAGCGTTATGAACCCTGTTCTGAAGCGCACCCTCTGCGGATTGGGCGTAGGAGCCTTGGTCATCGGGCTGTTCCTGTACTGCCCGCTTCTTTGGATCATGCCCGTCATCCTCCTGCTCTCGACGTTTGTCCAGATGGAGTTCTACCAGATGGCAAAGCGGAAGTACGAGCCGGTCGCATGGTTCGGTCTGCTCATGGGTGCGGCCTGGATAGCGTGCACTGGATGGCTTGGCGGCGGCACATCGTTCAATCTGCTGATGCTGTTTGCGAGCCTCGTGCCGTTCATGTCCGTTTCGTTTGCGCTGCTGTGCCTTCTGGTGCTGTTTTCCTCGCGACGGCGGAATCCGGTCGGGACGATTGCCGTCACGTTGCTCGGTTTCCTGTATGTGCCGTTCCTTCTTTCGTTCTTCCTCCTTACGGTTCAGCTTTCCGGGCTGCCGCTGCAGTCGCCTTCGGCGGACGTTTCGCGGGTGGGGCTGTACACGCTTTTTGCGCTGATTGCGGTCTCAAAGCTGTCGGATACGGGTGGGTTTGCGTTCGGAATGGCGTTCGGCAGACACAAGATGTGTCCCTCGATTTCGCCAAAGAAGTCGTGGGAGGGGCTTCTCGGTTCCATGCTGTTCTCATCCGCCGCCGCTGCCGGAATGCTTGCGGTTGCGCGGCATTTTGCGTGGGGAGGCGAGCTTGCCGTCTGGAATCGGTTGAACTACCCGTCGGCGTTTGCCATCGGCGCGTTAATGGCGCTTGTCGCGACCATATGCGACCTGATAGAGAGCCGGTTCAAGCGCGAGTTCGAGGTCAAGGATTCTTCGCCGTTTCTGCCGGCGGGCATGGGCGGACTTCTCGACATGTTCGATTCCGTGCTGTTCATTCCGGCGATCGTGTATCCGTTTCTTGCGTTTCTCGTCCACTCGTTCCCCGTGGAATAGCGGAGTGTGGTTGACAGGCGGTGCGCACGGCGGTTTTTTTTTGCCAGCCGTGCGTTTTCTCTATGTGCATTTGATACAATACGCAACAAGGAACGGATAAAGTTATCCCGCCCGCAACAGCAACAGACAAATGAAAGGAAAGCACTCAAGAATGAACATCAGCAAAGTACTGGCGGGCGGTGCGCTCGCCCTCGGTGTCATGTCGGGCTGTGGTCCCGCCAAGCCGGAGCTCCACATCTACACATGGAGCGACTACATAGCGCCGGATGTCATAGCCCAGTTCGAGAAAGAGAACAACTGCATAATCAAGGTCGACACTTTCGACTCCAACGAGGCGATGTTCGCGAAGCTCAAGGCCGGCTCCACGGGCTACGACATCATAATGCCAAGTTCATACCAGATCCCGGTCATGGCCCGCAATGGCATGATACTGAAGCTCGACCACTCCAAGCTGCCGAACGTCAGGAAGAACTTCGACGCAAACTACAAGACGAGCATACTCGATCCGTCGTTCACCTACAACGTGCCGTACGCCGTCACGTACACCGGATTTGCATACCGCAAGGACAGGATCGGCGATGCCCCGATCAACAGCTGGAAGGTGTTTGAGACAGCCGCGCTCAAGGGGCGCATGTCGCTTCTCGCCGATATGCGCGAGACGATCGGCGGCGGTTTGAAGGCCTTGGGCTACTCGCTCAATTCCACGAAAAAGGAGGAGATCGACGCCGCCGTCGCAAAGGTTCTCGAATGGAAGAGAAACATCGCCAAGTTCGACAACGAGCAGTACAAGACCGCCGTGGCGTCCGCCGAATGGTTTGTCGGGCACGGCTACAGCTCCGATACGATACAGACGATGCTGGATGACGAGAACGTAGGGTTCTCACTGCCGAAGGAGGGCTTCACCATCGCATTTGACGAAATGGTGATCGCCGCCGACTCCCCTCAGGTCGACCTTGCGCACAAGTTCATCAATTTCTGCTACGACCCAGATGTCGCGGCGGCGAACATGACGGACGTGTGCTCGCCGATGCCGATTGCGGCGGCGTTTCCGAAACTGGACGAGAAGCTTCGCAAGCTTGTTGTGCTCGATGCCGAAACGCTCCGCCTCGGCGAGGTGCTTAAGGACTTCGACGACAACCCGGAGGTCCGCAAGCTCTACATCGACGCTTGGGACAAAATCAAGGCCGGAGAATAGTACGATCCGGCCGAGCGGAAGGAATGCATGAATGGTCAAGAAAAACAAGAACGACGATAGCCGTCCGTTGAAGGTAGGCCTCATAGGGGCCGGCGGAATGGCGGCATACCATGTCGAGGGCTTCAGGAAGGCCGGGGCGGAGGTGGTCGCCATCGCCGATCCTTCGGAGGCGGCCGCAGAGGCGGCCGCAGCGAGGTTCGAAGTCGCGCATGTGTTCGAGTCTGCGCAGGAGCTGCTTGCGCAGGCTGACGTCGATGCGGTGTCGGTGATTACGCCGAACAAGTTTCATTGCCCGATCGTGCTTCAGGCGCTCAAGGCCGGAAAGCATGTGTTCTGCGAGAAGCCTCCTGCGCTCAACGCAAAGGAGGCCATGCAGATGGCGCGCGCCGCGAAGAATGCGCGGCGCACGCTGATGTTCGATTTCAACAACAGGGCAAGGCCTGAATCCATGGCGATGAAGGCCGCAATCGTGCGCGGCGACGCTGGGCGGATAAACTCTGCACAGGCTCTGTGGGTGCGGCGCACCGGCATACCGGGATTCGGCGGCTGGTTCACCACCAAGGCGCTTTCCGGCGGCGGTCCGGTGATCGATCTGCTGCACATGATCGACCTGGCGCTGCACTTCATGGGCTATCCCGAGCCTAAGTTCGTCATGGCCGCCACGTACAAGGATTTCATCAACGACCGCAGGTTCAAGGGACCGTGGGGAATACCAGACCAGGCGGGCGGCGTCTGCGACGTCGAGGCCGCCGCCAACGGATACATCCTCTTCAAGAACGGTTCGTCACTCTTCCTCCGGACTTCATGGGCGGAGATGATCAAGCGCGAAGAGGTGTCGGTCACGTTCCAGGGGACGAAGGCCGGCGGACTCGTGCGCAGGCTCTTTGCTGTTGACGGGATGGATGATACCGCCGAAGACACCTGCGAAATGTACATCCAGGACGAGAAGGGCAACCGTGCCGACAGGAGCATCCCGGTGGAGAAGGATGCCGCCATGGGCCGCGTACGCGCCGCAGAGAACTTCATCCTCACCATCCGGAAAAAGGAGAAGCCGCTCAACACGGTTGACGAGGCGGTGAAGCTGATGAAGATAATCGATGCCATCTATGCGTCGGCGAAGTCGGGAGCGCCTGTGCGCATCAAGTGACGCATTTAAATCCATGCATGACAGGTGACGCTATGGTAAACAGAAAAGAATTCATAGGTTCCGCTTCGGCGTTTGCGGCGGCGCTTGCCGCTGGCTGCGGACGGAAACAGGGCGGCGGCGGATTCGTGACGCCGGAAAGGCTTGGCGTATGCAGCTGGAGCTTCAGGCTTCCGCTCGATGAAGTGTCGCAGGAAATGAAGAAGATCGGCATTCGCCGCATCCACCTTGCCCTGCAGCCGTTCCTGGAGGGAGAGTCGCGTCATGGCGCCGCCGAGGGCGCGAAGGCGCTCGATCGCGTGAAGGAGCGGATTGCTTCCGGAGAGTGGGTGCTCTCCGCTGCGATGATAGGCTTTCCGCAGGAGGACTATTCAACGCTTGAGACGATCCGCCGGACAGGCGGAGTGGTGCCGGACGCAGCGTGGGAGGGCAACAAGAAGATAGTCAAGGCGGGCGCGAAGCTCGCAGCGGAGCTGAAGGCGCCTCTTCTCACCCTCCATGCGGGATTCCTTGACGAATCCGATCCTGCGGCGTTGCGAAAGTATTCCGACCGCGTCAAGTTCATTGTGGACGTCTGCGGCGAAGCAGGTGTCGGCGTGGCGTTCGAGACTGGGCAGGAGACGGCGGAGGATCTCGCGAAGTTTCTTGAGAAGACGCCTGGCGTTGGGGTTAACTTCGACCCTGCGAACATGATTCTGTACGGAAAGGGCGATCCCGTCGCGGCGGTGGCGCGTCTTGCGCCGTGGATTCGTCATGTGCACATCAAGGACGCAAAAAAGTCCGCAAAGCCTGGCGAATGGGGTGCGGAGACGCCATGGGGCGACGGCGAAGTTAATCCGTCAGCGTTTCTCGCCGCGTTGGACAAGGCCGGATACGCCGGTGCGTTCGCAATCGAGCGCGAGGGCGGCGACAGCCGCGTCGCAGACATTGCGCTTGCCGCCAAGCGTGTTCTTGCCGCAGGTTGAGGAGAGGCGACTGATGGATTTCAGAGATGAGGTGGCGCATTTGAAGAAAGTGCGCAATGCGGTCATTCTTGCCCACAACTACACTCGCGGTGAAGTGCAGGATGTCGCGGATTTCACGGGTGACTCGCTTGAACTTGCCCGTCGTGCGGCCCAGGTGGAGGCTGACGTGATAGTCTTCTGCGGCGTGTGGTTCATGGCGGAGACGGCCAAGATACTGAATCCGCAGAAGAAGGTTCTCATCCCGGATCCGTCGGCGGGGTGTCCGATGGCGGACATGATCACTGGGGCGCAGCTGCGTGAACTCAAGGCAAAGCATCCGGGTGCGAAGGCCGTGTGCTACGTGAACTCCACGGCCGAGGTCAAGGCTGAATGCGACATCTGCGTGACAAGCGGCAATGCTGAGAAGGTGATGGCCGGCTTCTCGCCGGATGAGAAGATCCTTTTTGTTCCTGATCAGCATCTCGGCGGGCATATCGCCGGACTTCTCAGGCGCGACTATGTTCTTTGGCCGGGATACTGTCCTACCCATGCGGCGATTACGGCTTCGGCAATCGAGGCGGCAAGGCGTCTCCATCCCGGAGCGCCGGTCATGGTGCATCCGGAATGTGCCAAAGACGTACGCGATGCGGCGGATGTCAGGCTTTCAACAGGCGGAATGTGCCGTTTTGCCCGCGAATCGGATTGCAGGGAGTTCATTGTGGGGACAGAGGTCGGCATACTTCACCGTCTGCGCATGGAGAATCCGGACAAGGTTTTCCATCCTGTATCTGAGCGCATAGTCTGTCCGAACATGAAAAAGACGACGATAGAGAATCTGGCCGAGTCGCTCCGTGAAATGAAGACGGAGGTTGACGTCCCGGCGGATGTCGCCGCCAAGGCCAAACGTGCGATAGATGCGATGCTCGCCGTAGCGTAAT
>CAYTWE010000021.1:0-34460 GCA_964440985.1 uncultured Lentisphaeraceae bacterium
GCTGTTTCCAGAGCTTCTTATAGCTTAATGACATAGCGCATAATCCTTTCCGAAAATGTGCGTGTGGCATTGTATCATCTTTCTCGGTCGGATTCAATGACACGGCTAATGAAAAATACGAGAAGTTGTACATTTTCTACTATTCAGTTGCTGCAGATGGAATGGGCATAGAGCCCGACGTCGCCGGAGAAGCACATCTCCACGCGGCGCGAACTCCTGAAAAGAGGACGCAGATGGCGCGACCCTGAAAAAGACGCGACATCGCCCTTTATTTACAGGGGTTCGGCGATTTCCTTGCCCGAAAAAATGGAGAACCTCCAGCAAATGTCATGTGCGGATTGGAAACAACGCTGAAACACCAGCGGCGTGACGGAAATCGGAACTGGCTGCGACCAGTCATTTGAACAGGCCGAGCCGCAGATACGGCAGTATATCGTTGACGAGCGTATAGTCGAGATCGAACAGAGCCACACCGGCCGCTCCGCACCTGCGGGCGATCTTCACCTGCTCCATCACCTGCCGCACGTCAAGCCGCGACTCCACCGCAGTGACTCCAATCCCTGAGACTATCTTCTTTGCGTGTGACGGCGTACGGCACTGCTGGCGCATGAACGTTTCGTACTTTGCGTTGTCCTCAAGATAGTTCATCGGCACGATCCAGTCCACAATGCCAGCATCTATCCAGCTCTCCCAGTCCTGCCCGACGGCGTTGACGCAACTCGGATACTTTCCAAAGACCGCCGTGGTGAACAGCGCGGACGGACGCGCACGTTTGACGCGCATTCGCGCCAGACTGACGAACGTCCCGACATGGGAGGCTGCGTCCGGCGGCAGCTTCGCGCCTTCATACCAGCGCACGAAATCGAGATGTACGCCATGCACCGCATATCTCCGGGCGACTTCGCCGATCGCGGAGAGAAGATACTCGCGAAGTGCGGCATTTGACGGGTCGAGATATTCGGTCAGGACGCCCTTCTTGCTTTTGATGCGCCAGCCCTTCTTCGCAAACGCATCAAGACGCGACTGCGTCCCCCGTGCACCCGTGAAGCACATTATCCATGCGTGTACGCGTATGCCCGAACCGGCAGACGCCGCAAGGCACGCCGCAAGCTGATCCCCCTGGCGCACACAGACCTGGCTCTGCGGCAAAACCTTGGACGGATAGTGCGCAAAGGCGGCGCCTGCGACGTTCACGAAAATGTCCGTAATGCCGTAGTCCCTGAGCGTCCTGAACGTACGCGGCCAGTCTCCGGGATGCAGCCCCTGTCCGGAATGATCCCACACGGCGCGTATCTCGCCGGCCCTGGGGCTTTGGGCAAGAGCGTACCTGCGGTTGTCCGCGTGTTCCGCCAGCCGCCTCTCAATGAACTTTTTGTGGCTCCACGCTCCGGGCACGCTCATGCCGGCCACAGACGCCACAAACTGCGCCTTTGCCCTTTCATCGCCGTCCGCAAGCATCACGTGCGTCATCCACCACCCGGCGTTCGAGGCTATTATCGCCGCATCGCCGGTCTTTTTCCCGGTTCTGTCATGCCACGCCGCTATCACACGCGACTTTCCGGGTATGGCATATGCGCAAAAGATGTTCGCGGAACTCTGCACAATCTCCGATGGTGCGCCGGGCGGCGCGGTCTTTCCGAACACAATCTTCGCGAAAGCCCCTTCGGACTTCTTGTACCCGCCGGCCTTCACCCCCATGACGGAGGCCAGCTTCACCGAATCGGAGTAGAAGACGACCATCTTTCCGCCCCTCACGGCGAACGCAGACAGCGCCGAGGCGTGTGAATCCTTCGGCATCACGAGATACGCGAGGCGCTTGCCCTTCAGGCCGCTTGAGATTTCGCTTTCGTCCACAAAATCCGCCTTGATATCGTTCTGTCCAAGCCAGCGCACGATGTGTCTGCCGAGGCTCAGTCCAAATCCGGAGGACGGCGCAACTACGGCAATCTCGGATGCCGCGCACGACATTGCGGCAAGTGCGGCGAAAACAACAGCCAACCATTTGACCTTCATCTACCGTCCCTCACCAGTCGCGCTCGTTTGACGGAAGCGGCATCCTGTTCATCCGCGCCTTCTTGTCGGCCTCATGCTGGTCGTTCCGCTCCTGCGCCTTTCTCAGCATGTCCTCAACCTGCCTGTCCTCCGCTTCGGGCTTCGAATCCTCCGCAGATTCGCCTCCGTCCTTTTTATCTTTATCGTTTTCGCCGGACTGCCCGTCCTCTTCCTGATCCTGCTCCTTGCTCTGCTGGCTGTCCTGATTCTGGCTCTCGTCCTGGTTCTGCTTCTGATCCTGTCCACCCTGATTCTGGTCGTCCTGCTTTTTGTCATTGTCCTTTTGACTGTCGTTCTGCTGATTGTCCTGCTGGCTCTGTCCACCGCCGCCACCGCCATTGGGGTTTTTCGGCAGCAGCTCACGGATTCTGCACAGCTTCTGGAGAACGTTCAGTTCCTTTGCCGCATGGTCGGCAGCCTTGCCGCCGCCGCGCACGTTCGGCTTTGACGCCGCGAGTTCCGCATCCTCCTTCTGAAGTTCCGCCTGCAGCGTCTCCACCTCCGCCGCCAGTTTCGATATCTCCGCCTGGGCCTCTTCTGTGAACGGCGGCATGTTTGTGTCGGACTGCGCCTGCTGCACGTACATCTGCGCCCACTGCGCGAACTTGGCGCGGAAGACGTGCATGAAATCGATCGATTCGCCCTGCCAATCGCGTCCGTTGACGGTATCGGCGACGATCAGCGAATTTGTCTGCGCAAGAATCGCCTCGTCGCAGGCGGCCGGCGGCAGAATGGCAAGTTTCCAGAACCGTGTCAGCGCGGATTCCGCCAATGAAAGGCTGGACTGCGCATCCGGATTGAGATCTCCAAGCGCCTTCGCGGCGGCTTCCGTCGCCATCCTCGCCTCGTCCACCTGCGCGGATATCGTCATCGCCTGCTGTTCGTTCGTGACGGACTGCGCGACGCCTGACTTTACGGCGATCCACGTATCGACGACCTTCGCCATGCGCATGGACATCGCTTCGCATTTGGCCACTGCGGCATGGGCGTCGTTTGTGAGCGCGACCGGAAACTCGTTCATGATCGAGCGCGTTTCCCGCACACCGGAGGCGAGCAGACCGGCCGGATCCTGCTTTCCGATCTCCTTCATCACCTTCTCCACATGCGCCTGCTCGCGCAGTTCCGGCAGACGGTCGACCGCCCGCGTGAAGTTTCTGTTCAGGCGCGGATCTTCGGGATTCGACCTCAGGGCGGTCTGGAAATCCTGAACCGCGCCTTCGAGTGAGCGCAGAGGCTTCTCAACCCCTTCGCCATCGCGCTTGAGCGCCTGTGAAAACTCGATCGCACCGACAAGCTCTGAAGCGCGCACTCCGTGCGTCTTTGAAAGTATGAGCCTTTTCAGCGTCACAAGCGCGTTCGTCATGTCTCCGGCGCGATACGCCTCCACTCCGCGATTCCAGATCTCCACATCCGTCTCGGACATCCCGTCCTCAGCAGCGTGGATCTGGCAGACGCCGACCGTCGCAAGAGACAGTGCAAAAAACAAAATGCCAGCAGTTCTAAAACGTTTCATTGTCGGCTATTATAGCATGAAACGCGCTTGCATAGGGGGAGAGAAGCCATCGCATCCGGCTGACGTTCACAGGCAGATGCGGATGCTTGGCCAGGCTACGGACAGAACCGCCGATATCGCATAACCGGCAATGGCTATCCAAAGTACGCGGTCTGTGAGCAGCACCTTTTCCGGCATTCCGCCGCCACCCTCGCGATAGACAAGCATCATGTACCTGCCGATGCCGAACGCCACAAACACACACGTCGCGACAAGCCCGGGGAACCTGTGTCCCATGGCGGAGAACAGCGTATAGCAGAAGTATTCAGCGATGGAGGCCGCCGCCGCGACGAATATGAGGGCGTTCAAGATCCCCTTCCGGTACCCGGCAAGCGCCTTGCGCGTGGAGGAGTGGTAGACGAGTTCATGATGACGCTTTGAAAGGGCGAGAAAGAGCGAAAGGGTGAATGCGCACACGAGAAGCCAGCGTGAGATGTACGCATCGATCACTGCGGCGCCGGCTATGGCGCGAAGCACGAAGCCGAACGCTATCACCATCACGTCCACGTACGGTATGTGCTTGATGAGACCGGAATAGAAGCACTGTATCACTGAATAGAGCATGATTGTGCCAAATGCGATCGTGCGACCGGGATAGGCCATCACGACTATCGACGGGAACGTCACCCCGCAGGCGAACAGGACGAGCGCCGCCTTCACCGCCGCCATCTTTGATATCAGCCCCGACGCCACAGGGCGCAGACGCTTCTGCGGATGAAGCCTGTCGGAATCGTAGTCGGATACGTCGTTGAGCAGATAGAACGAACTTGACACGAGACAGAACGCCCCCGCCATGCCGACAGCCATCATGAACGAACCGAAGCCGCGCGCAATGTCCTTCTGCGACGCATCGGCAACGGAAAAGAACCATGCGAGCATCACCGCCGCATTCTTTGTCCACTGGGTTACCCTCAGCGCCTTCAGCCAGATCCGCACCTTCATCGTCCGCCGCCCCTGGCAAAGCGCAGCCTGAACACCATCTTGAGCGTCTCTGCGGCGATAGAACCGCTGATCTTCGAGCATCCTGCGCGTCTCTCGCGAAACGTTATGGGCATCTCCCTCAATCTGAGGCCTGCCTTGGCCATGCGGTAGTTCATCTCCATCTGGAACGAATATCCGAACGACTCTATCACCGAGAAGTCGCCGAGCGTCTCAAGCGACTTGCGGCTGAAGCACTTGAATCCACCGGTGGGATCCTTCACCGGCACACCCAGCATCATGCGGATGAACAGCCCGCCGGCCCGCGAAATGAACCATCTCTTGAACGGCCATCCCATGCACCCGCCACCCTTGACGTACCTTGAGCCGACGATCACGTCCGGCGCATCGGACGATGCCATTTCGGCGAGCATGCGACGCACGTCCGAGGGATCGTGCGAGAAATCGCAATCCATCTCGATCACGTGCGTGGCGCCCATCTTGAGCGCCTCGGCAAACCCGGCGACATATGCGCGACCAAGCCCTTCCTTCTTCACGCGGTGCATCACATGGATGCGAGGCTCTTTCGCACACAGGCCGTCGATTATCTCTCCGGTGCCGTCTGGTGAATTGTCGTCGAGGAACAGCAGTTCGCCCTCCGGTGGCAGATTGCCGAGAACCGCCTCGGCCATTGCCGAGACGTTCTCTCTTTCGTTGTATGTCGGTATGACGACTATCGGCTTCATATCTGTGAAATTATACCACTTCCGTCCACGAGATGTGGCCATCTTCCTTCACTACGATGTATCCGTCCTTTTTCATCGCGTCCACCACCCTCGAGACCTCCGCCTCGTCCGCCTTCTTGTAGCAGCTCTTTATGAAGTTCCGAAGACGGTTCTCCGTACGGCACTTGTTTGCTTTCAGCTTCACGGCTATGGCCTTGACGTCCGCTCCGGCGGACGATGCCTGGGATTTCGGCGGCTCCTCTTTTTTCTGAGCCTGCTTGGCGACTGCCGCCTTCTTCCTTTGCGTCTTCTGCGCCGGCTTCTTTGATGCCTTCCGGCCCTCATCTTTCTTGTGCGCCGCCACTGCGTCCTTCTCGTCCTGATCTTCCGGCGAGACGTCCTCCGGCTGCGGCGCAAGCGACTTCGGCGGCGGCACCGGAACCACCGCCGGCGGCGGAGCGTCGCCGAGCATGGCAAGCACCGTCTCCGGGCTCTCCCTCACCTCGTAGTCCAATCCATCGCCAATCGGAACGACTATCGTTCCGCCATTCTGCATTGGCTCCACCGTGACGATGAAGCTTGCGTTCAGCCAAATCGGACGTCCATCCGTCTTCGTGAGTTTTATGTACATATGTTTTCTTTTTCCTGTTGTTCCGCAACTGCCGTGCAGTCACCCCTGCGATTCCGTATCCGCCAACCAATCCAAGATGCCGAGAACGATCGCAGTTGCGACCTTGTCGCGCCGAGCCTCATCGGAAGAGGCCTCCTCCCCCTCCGGAAGGTTTATGAAATCCACCTCAACGAGACAGCTCGGCACCGCCGGATTGCGGCACACGGCCAGCGACTTCATCTGAGCGCCAACGCTGCGCACAGGCTCGACGGCCTGCGCAAGATGCCGTTGCACGGCACGTGCCAAGGCAAGACCCTTTTCGTTCGATGCGTATGTCACGCAGTGACGCGCATCACGCGGATCTGTTCCGGGAACCGTTGCGTTGTGGTGTATCGAGACGAATACGTCCGCATTTTCGCGGTATGCGCGTCGCGGCCTGTCGTACAGGGACGGAAATGTGTCGCCGCTCCTCGTCATCGTCACCTTGAACCCCGCACCTTTCAGCTTCGCCTCGACCGCCTTGGCCTGAAGAAGGTTGAAATCCTTCTCCTTCATGCCGTGCGGCGACAGCGCCCCGGCGTCGCGCCCGCCGTGTCCCGCGTCAATCATGACGTGTATGCGGTCAAGCGGCGTCCCCAACGACGGCTTTGCCGCGAACACTGCGTTTGTGGGGATGCCGAGATCGGCATACGGATCGCGTGGCTTATCCTGCATCTCCGGCTTCACCGCCGCAGACTTCGCGGCGGCCTTTTGCGGAGGCGCAACGACGAAACGCCGGATGAGCGTGTTCGTTCCCTGGACGAACGTCAGGGTGTTCGTTCCCGGCGACGTCTTCGCCATCGCGAGGAACGCCCCTGTCCGGTAGACGTCCACACCTACGCCGTTCAGGTACAGACGCTCCCGGCGGTTCGTCTCCGCCGAACCGATTACGTATGTGCAGCCGGTTGCGGGAAGCCGCTGGTTTTCGGCCGGGAACGTCACCGCCACGGCGGCGAGAAGAATCGATGGCAGACCGAGCATCAGGCAAGCGACTTCATGAGCGCAAGCGCGGTGTCAAGGGCCTTCTCGAATTCCGCTCCACGCGGCCAGCCGCATTCGCACGACACGCCACCGGTGTAGCCAATCTTCTTGAGCGCATCGAAATACGGCTTGAATATCTCGGCATCGTCAGGGCGCGTGCCGGGATACTTGCGAGTGACCTTGCAGGCGATGTGGCAATGCTTCAGGCTGCCGCCCGCCTCCACGATCGAGCACGGAGACTCGCGCCCGCAGATCATGTGGAAGAGGTCGGCAAGCTGCTGCAGACGCGGATGATTGACGTCGCGCACGATCTGCATTCCCTGCCACACGTAGTTGATGATGTTGGATTCGTTCGGGCGCAGCGGCTCGATCACCACCTGAACCGTCTTGAGATCCTCAACCCTTTTGCAGAGCTGGCGGCAGAACTCCGTGAACTGCTCAACACCCTTTTCGGGGTTGGGCATCTGCTCACGCGGCCCGCAGATGTCGCCCGGAACGTTGCGGGCGCCGCCGGATCCGAACACGATCGTCTTCGTACCCACCTCATCGGCGCGGCGCAGCACCTTCTCGGCGTAGTCGAGCGCCGGCGCGAAGTCCGCCTTCGGCCCGGTTATGCGGAACGATCCCGGAAGGAATCCGTTGCAGCTGCGCAGCGGCAATCCGCATGAAAGGATTTCGTCCTTGCGCTTCTTCCACTCCTCGTCAGACTTTGTGGGGATGAACGCATCCGCCGCGCCTATCTCAATGAAGTCGTATCCATGCTTCTTCAGAAGCTGCGCCTCCTTGAGCGGACGGCAGGCGCCGAACAGTATCTTCGCCTCTGCTGCGCATCCGGCCTTTCCGGCGCAACACGACTTGCCGCCGCCGGTTGCGCATCCCGCCAGTCCAGTCGCTGCCGCTGCCATAAGGAACTCTCTTCTCTTCACTGTTTTGTCTCCTTTGTTTTCTCGTTCTTGAAATGTCAAATGTCAGCCCGCACAATGCTGCGGAAATTCGCTGCCATTGCGTCGCTCCGCGCCGCAGCCAAGAAACTCAGATGCGTCATCGCCGCCGCAAAACGCCGCAGGGATCGTCATCAGAAGAATCTTGGCATCCATCCACAGATTGCGCCTTTCAACGTATTCCACGTCATAGGCGAACTTCTCGTCCCATGTGAGCGCATTCCGCCCATGCACCTGCGCCCACCCCGTGATGCCCGGACGCACCTCGTGCCGCCGCGCCTGAACTGGCGAATAGCGGGGCAGATACGCGACAGGAAGCGGACGCGGCCCGACAAGCGACATGTCGCCCTTCAGCACGTTTACCAGCTGCGGCAGCTCATCGAGCGAAAGCCTGCGCAGCCATACGCCAAGCGCGGTCGGCTCCGGCTCGCCACCGCTGCGGCTCACCATCGTCCTGAACTTCAGCACACCGAACGGAATCCCGCCACGTCCAGCCCTGCTCTGCACGAACAGGACAGGCCTTCCGTCGCACACGAGTACGGCAAGAGCCGTCACGCACATGAGCGGCAGCCAAATCACGGAAGTGAGCGTCACTATCAGGATGTCGGAGAGCCTTTTCATTGTCAATCGAACACAAAGGACTGCCCCGGCTGCGGAGCGGATGCCTGCGGAGCGCCGTGCGCCAGGAGCAGCTTGCGCATCGCCTCCACCTTCTCAGGTTCGCCGTGTATCGCGAAGGCGTGCTTCACGTTCCGGCCAACCTTGTCGAACCAGTCCATCAGACCGTCGCGGTCAGCATGGGCGGAGAGGGCGTTTATCGTCTCGACCCTTGCGTTCAACTCCAGCTCCTCGCCGAGAATCCGAATCGGATTCCGCTCCTCCACAAGTCTGCGTCCAAGGGTGTTCTCCGCCTGGAATCCCACGATGAGGACTATGTTCCACGGATCGGACACGATTTGCTTGAGGTGATGCACCACTCGCCCGCCTTCGCACATCCCAGAGGCGGCGATTATTATCATCGGGCCTTTTCTGTCGTTCAAGGCCATCGAATCGCTCGCTGTGAGCACATACTCCATTCCCTCAAGGCTCAGCGGATTGTGACCGGCCTTTATCATGGCAAGAGCCTCGTCGTTGTAGCATCCGGTGTGACGGGCGTAGATGTCCGTTGCCTTCTGCGAAAGCGGAGAATCGATGTAGATCGGCATTTTCGGAAGCCGCCCGGCCTCGCGGAGACGGTTGAGATAGTAGATGATCTGCTGTGTGCGCCCCACTGAGAATGCCGGAATGAGAAGCTTTGCGTTGTGCCGGTCAACCTTCCTGATCAGCATCTCAAGCTTGTCCTGCACAGACTCCGCCGTTGGATGCAGACGGTCGGCATATGTGGATTCGATAAGCAGTATGTCCGCGCCCTCTGGGTATTCATAGTGGCGCAGTATCGGCTGGTTCGGCTGCCCCAGATCCCCGGAGAACAGCACACGGTGGCTGTGTCCCGCACCACCGGAGACATCCAACTGAACGAGGGCCGAACCGAGGATGTGTCCGGCATTGTGCAGCGTAAGCTCGATGCCAGGCGCTATCTTCGTGGGCGTGTGCAGATGAACCGGCGTCATAAGCCGCATCAGCGCATCGACATCCTCTTCGCTGTACAGTTCCTCGAAGAGCGCCTTGCCCTGCGCCCTGCGCTTCTTGTTGACGTACTCCACGTCCCTGCGCTGCAGGAAACACGAATCCTTCAGCATCACGCCGCACAGGTCGACCGTCTGGCTGCGCGCAAACACCCGCCCTCGGAAACCGGCCTTCACGAGCTGCGGGAGGTTGCCCGAATGGTCTATGTGGGCATGGGACAGGATCACGTAATCAATCTTCTTTGCGTCGATCGGCAGGTTGCGGTTCTTTTCGAACGCCTCTTTCCGGTGTCCCTGATAGAGACCGCAATCGAGCAGTATGCGCTTTCCGCAGGCTTCGATGAGATGCATCGATCCCGTTGTCGTGCGGGCCGCGCCAAGAAACGTTATCTTCATTGCACACCTCCTTGTTGGTCAGTTGACAGTTCGAACTCCCTGCTGGCGACGCCGTACGTGGCCTTACCCTCCGCACATCCCGGAATGAGGAAAAACCACTCAGCGTCTGCCGAACACGCCGTCAGCGAAATTCATCATCCAGTTCCAGTCGTAGGCCGAGATTCCGTGGCTCTGGCTTCGGCGGACATAGCCGAGATGCCGCCCGATGGCTGATGTGTCGTAGTCGTCCGGCCATGCGACGTCAGGCATTCCGTCCTTGCCGAGAAGCTTCCACACCGGACTTGCCGCCTTGACGGAAAGGTACTCGCCCTCGGTGTCGAACCACGGTGCGTCAAATCCCTCAACAAGCAGTGCGCGAGGCGCAATGCAGGCGACGAGCATATGCTGGTCGAACGGCATCGTCTTCCACGGTTCTTCGGCGTACTTCGCGTATGCACGGCAGTACCAGTGCGTGAAGTAGCGGTTCTCGGTGGAGATGTTCTCGCCGTATTCGCGCTTTGCGAGCGGAACGCCGCCGCCGCCCGTCTGGTTCGGAACGCACACCGCAAAGCGCTCATCGCGTGCTGCGGCGAGGAACGCGGCCTTTCCAAGACGCGAACAGCCGGTCACTACGCTTCTTTTTGCGTCAATCTCCGGGATGCGTTCCGCGAGATCGAGTCCGCGGGAAAGCGCCCATGCCCATGCACCGATCGATGTGATGTTGTCCGTGCGCGATTCGTCGCGCTTGCCCCACAGGGAGAACACCCCGGTGTACGCAAACGGATTCTGCATGAACTCAGGCCTCTTTTCGGTTCTCTCCGGGTCGGGCGAGACTTCGCAGTAGCAGGCGCTCATGACGGCATAGCCGCGGGCGAGAATCGTGCCGAGAGGGAACACGCTGGCCTGATTGGAATCCTGCTGCTGCCCGCGAGTCTTCTCCGTGCACCTGTCCCCGTCGGTGTACGTTCCCGCCCTGCTCCATCCCTGCTGAACCGGGATGTCATCATCAAACACAAGCTCATGGTTGCCACGGTAGTTCAGGAATGATATTACAGGCACGGGGCTTTTCGCAAACGCCGGAATCCACACTATCCAGCTGATGCACGGGCCGCTCCTGTCCTTCTTGAACCACATCCGGTACTGGCGGCGTATCGCATGACCGTCCACCGTCCTCTTCTCATCCACAAGCTCCGTGACCACAGCCTCCGGCGCCGGAGGCTCTTCACCGTACATCTCCTTGGCGAAGATGCCAAGAATCTCCTTGCGGCGCTCCGCCCAGTCAGCAGCGTTCGTGACCTTGCGTCCGTCGACAAACGTCAGAGGATCCTCAAGCGTGTACGGCTGGATCTTCGACCGGTCAAAATTCGGATTGCGCACGAACACTTCCCTGTCCTGCGCAAACACCGTTTCGGCCGACGCCGCGGCCGCAGCCGCAACGGTCACACACACCAACATCAGATTCTTCATGTCATCTCCCTTCTTGGCAAGCAGACGATTTCACGCAGGACGGAACTTGCCGCCCTACGACCTTGGCTTGAACGAGAACGTCTCTGCGATGCGCTTGTGGTGAACGTCATGCACAGCGACCTTCAGTTCGCCGCCCTCCACCTTGCCTTCAATCACCGTGGAGAACCTGCCGTGATCTTCCTCAAGCGTAGGGCTGCCGCCGACGATCTGCGTCCACGGCCTGTCCGCAGTCGGCGCATCGCAGCGGTACTCGTGCTGATGCGCGGCGATCACCAGCTGGACGCCGTGACGCTTGAACAGCGGCCCCCACATCTCGGCGCAGGATTTTTCCCAGATCGCAAAGTCATGCAGGTATTTTCCGTCTCCGTTGCCGCAGACGCCGCCGGGGTTCATCCGCGGATCGCTGTCGAACAGCGGGATGTGGCAGAACGCCACAACGTATGGGGCGGACTTGATCTCCGGACGCTCCAGGGCATCAGCAAGCCACGCAGTCTGCGCAACGCGATACGGCTCGTTGTTGAAAAGTCCGGCAAACACGTCCCGCCCATCCGGTTTGTCCTCTCCGGTGTCAAGACCAACCATCGCGACGTCGCCGAGACGGAACGCGAAGTTCCGGCCAAGATCCCAATCACGCGAAAGGCGCTCCTCAGGCTGACGGAACATGAACACGCGCTCAAGATGGCGGCAGGCGAGTCCACGCTGATCATGGTTTCCCGGAACAAGGCAGAACGGAATGTTCGCGGCGTAGTCCGTGCGCCGGATCTTCGGGCTCAGAAATATGTCCACCACGCTTTCGATGGTCTCCTGCGTGTTGCAGGCGTCTCCGTTCCATATGGCGAGGGACGGCCCAAGTTCGGCGATCTTGTCAGCCACGAGACCGAACGAATTCCATTGCGCATGGGTGTCGTTGCAGACGCAGAAGTGCGACTTGGCGCCCTCACCGGCTGTGGTGAACGAATATGTCTTCGGATCGATCTCCGTTCCGAGTATCTTCATCTTGTAGCCGCCCTCGTACGAGATGCGGTCTGCGCCGATGCGGTAGTGATACCTTGTGGCCGGCTTAAGCCCCGTAAGCCGCACAAGCATGACCTTGTCGTTCATGTCCGTGACGCGGAAGCCGCCGCACTTGACCTTGACTGCGCCAGCCATGTCCGCCGATTCCGAATACTCCACAAAGCCGTTGGCCATCGCGCTGACGGCGAAAGCCACGCCCATGGAGGTGGGGGCAGGGTTCTGCAGCATCGGGGCCGATGCAATCAGCGGAGCAGTCTTTGCGCCATCCGCCAAACTGCATACGCCATTCGCGCACTGCTGCGCCGCCGCTGCACACCCGGCCGCCGCGACTCCCGCCGTGGCCACCGTTCCCTTTAGAAATTCACGTCTGTTCATACCTATCTCCTTTTTGATTGCGCAGATCCTTCTGGATCATCGTAAACTTGTAGTAGTGGTCAGTTGTGCGCCCAACCCGCGTAACCATATCCGTCAACGAACCTGTAGGATACATCTCCGCAGCCGACTGCCGCCCTGGACGCACGGCCTTCTTCGGATCGGTCAATCCCAACTGCGCCTGTTCGTCCATTATCGTGATGTCTGCACCGGCGGTGGAGCGGTCGACAAACCTGAACAGACGGGAGCGAATGAGACGCGTGCGCACCGAATCCGTTATGCTTTTCATGTCGACAATCATCTGCGAACGGTTTTTCATCGGCTCAATGTCAAGCACCGGACGCTTTCCGCCTGTCGCATCGAGCACGCCAGCATCGGAAATGAGGGATTCAGCCTTCTCCTCCTTCAGCTGCTCCTGCACAGATGTGGCGCGGCGGATGTAGACGCGTGCATTGTCCTGCTCTCCGAGAAAAAGCGAGTTCAGAGCCTGATACTGCAGTCCGAACACCATCATCTCTGCGGCGCGTTTCCGCGCAAAATCGCCGGAACCGAACATTATGTCCGTACGTGCCATACGCGCCTCCTTGTGCGACGTGCGGCAACCTGTCGCCACAACCGCCAATGCGACAAGGACGACAAAAGACATCAACTCAAGTCTGCGTTCCATACGTGGGCAATTATACCACAACGAAACTTCGCAAGAAACAGGACTGATTAAGCCGTCATCAGAAGTCGGCCAGCACCGAAACACACGGCACAACCGTCGCACGATCCATGCGTTCGTGGCCTATCACTTTCGGCGCAAGCACCGCAAGCCACTCATCCACAAGACCGTCCTTCGCCAGCGACCTGGCAAGCTCAAGGCCGCCCTCGCACAGCACATGCATGAAGCCCATGTCGCCGAGACGCTTCATGGCCTCCGTGAGATTCGCCACACGAATCGTCTTTGCGCCGCCGGGCAGCCGCCTTTCGCACGAACGCCCGCCGCCGACACGGAAGACAATCGTCCGTCCGCTCGCATCGTCGGTGAACACCTGCGATGCGCAGGGAAGTCGACCGCTGCGGGTCACGATCGCCCGATAGAGCATATCGTTGCGCTTTCCGTGACTCAGCAGGCTTGGGTTGTCCTTTCGCACCGTCTCCGCACCGACCATGATGACGTCTACGCGCTCACGCAGCCTGCCGGTCTCTCTTCGCGCCTTTGCGCTCGAGACCCACCTCGCGCCGCCCCAGTCGTCGCATATCTTCCCGTCGAGCGACATGGCGAGCTTCACCGTCACGTACGGCAGACCGATGGACACGTGCTTCGCAAACGGTGCGATAAGCTTCGCCGCATCTGCGGCACAACTACGCTTTCCGCAGTCACTCGACCTGTGCCAGCATTCCGTCGCAATCCCCGCCGCCCGCAGGACGCCGGTTGCCCTTCCGGAATTTCTCGGATTTGGGTCTGGTACGGCCCACACCACCTTCGCGACGTGCGCCTCCTTGAGGGCATCGCAGCATGCGCCGACGCGACCAGCCCTGGAACACGGCTCAAGCGTTACATACACGGTTGCGCCTGACGCATCATGACCGCGCCGCAAGGCGGACTTCAGCGCGGCAACTTCCGCATGGTCGCCGCCGCATCGCCTGTGCCGGCCTTCACCAATCACACGGCCGTCCTTCACCGCCACAGCCCCCACCGGCGGATTCGGGCGAGTAGCTCCGCAGGAGCGTTCCGCAAGGCGGATTGCACGCTCCATGAAACGAATTTCTTCCACAGCAGCGGATACTGCCATCACCGTCAGCCGTTAACTTTCGCGGTTTCGGGCTGATGCCCCGAGATGGACTTGGCGTATCCGTCGAGAACACCGTTGACGAACTTGCCGCTCTGCGTCTCGGAAAAGAACTTCGCCAGATCGACAGCCTCGTTGATGACGATCGGCGCCGGTATGTCGGAGCAGCGGGAAAGCTCCCACGCTCCAAGGCGCAGCACGTTGCGCTCGACCGTACCGAGCCTGTACAGAGACCAATGCCGGAGAAAAGGAGCCAACTCCGCGTCTATTGCGTCAACATCCGAAAGCACACCGCGAACACGCTTCTCAGCGAACTCCTTCATCTCGTTGAGGGAATCCACGTGTTTCGCGCCAGACCTGCCGAACACAGCCAGCTTCTCACCGTAATCGGCGGAATCGGCATCGTCCCGCTCCACCTCCTCAAGCTGCGTCCAAAACGCCGCCAGCGCATCGCTCAAACTGTCCGGCGGATTCAAATCACATTCGCAAAGCATCATCACTGCCCATTCGCGGGCCTGTCTGCGGGTAACCATTTGGCTTGCTATCTCCCTTTTGCTTATCTTATCTCTGACGATGGAACAAATACGCGCCTATGCCGAGAAACACCAGATCCGGCAGAAATGCGGCGGGGATTGCCGGAATGAACCCCAACCGCGACAAGGCAAGGCATCCGATGGAAAGAGCGTAGAATGCGAAGAACATCGCGAGCGCACCGACGATTCCCTTGAACACGGACTGCCGCCCGGTAGCGACGCCGGCAGGTATCGCAAAGAGCGTGATTACGATGCAGGCGAACGGAGCCGCCAACTGCGCCCACAGGTCGTACTCCATCTCGCGGCGGAACTTCAACGGCATCTTAGGGTGGGTCGAGAGGTAGCGCACCCGCTCCGCCGTGGAGTAGTAGGCGGGATCCTTGTTCTGCATGATGAAATCGCCCGGTTTTTCGTCAAACTCGACAAACGGGCGGAACGTCAACGCCTCAAGAGCGGGCCGGGGGGACGGAATTTCCGCACCGCTTTTGTCAAAATGGAACGTGACTGCGTTCTGAAGCCACCACTCACCATCCAGGAACTCCGCCCTGGCCGCCTTGATCGTGCGTTTGCGTCCGCCATCACGCCAATCTTCGCTGATGGACACCTCCTCCAGGGCGGTCGCATCGCGGTTCATTACGGCGCCGACGTTCCATGTGCGGGATGCGTTTACGTTGTGGTACACGATGTTGTCTTCGTGCTGCATCTCCGAAGTCTTGAAGTGCGCCGCACGAAGCCGTGTCGCCCATTGCGCGTAGCGCGGCACGAACGCCTCGTTCACCCATGCGACGAACGCCGCCATGATCGCCGCCGCGACAAGCATCGGCCGCACAATCGCAAAAAATCCGACGCCGCTCGCCCTCATCGCCACAAGTTCCGAATGACGGCAGAAGTTCCACATGGTGTACAGCGTAGCCAGCATCAGGCACGCCGGGGCGAGCCATTCGAAATACGGCGCAAGATACCCGGCAAAGTACATGATTACGTTCGCCCAGCCGAGGTTGGCATCCATCAGACGGCTGAAAACGCCGAAAAGCTCAAAGAGGACGTACACCGACAGGAATCCCGTAAGGCAGTACGCCAACGGCACACAGAACTCGCGGAAGACGTATCGGAACAATATGCGCATAAGGTGTGTATTATATCACGAAACGACGCGAACAGTCTTGCCGGTTCGCGCACTTCTGCGTTCAGCATCGACAATCGCCACGGAATGGCGGGCGCTTTCCGCCAATACCGGCGCCATATCCGCGTTTCCAGATATCCATGACACGAAAGCCTGGATCTCCGTCTCGTATCCCGTCGCTTTGGGCAGTCTTGGAGAAAAAGGCTTGCCTTTTTCCGGATATACGACCATAGGCTTGTCTGCGTGGGAGTTCGCCACAACCACCGCCCTTTCGAACACCACACGGAATCCGGCCTCCCAGACGAAACTCCCGGTCATCGCCCAGCTTGACGACGAAGTGACGACCTTATCCTCGTAGCCGTATGTCGTCGTGATGAAATCCGTCCAGCCGTCGCGATGGGTGTGGGATTTGGATGTGACGCTCTGCGGAATGCCGAAAAGATGATGGATTTCGTCTGTATCGTGCAGATGCAGGTCAAGAGCCACGCCGCCGGACGCACTTTCGTCGAGAAACCAGCATTTTCCGCCGCCATTCCACACCGGCGCGGGCGCAAATCTCGTGAAGTCGGCGGCGATTACGCGACCATATCTCCCGGAATCGACATAATCCTTGAGCACCCTGTATTCCGGCCAGTACCTTACGCACTGCGCAACCATCAACTTGCCGGACGACTTCCGTTCCGCCTCGATCATCTTGTCGCAGGTCTTGGCATCGACTGCCATCGGCTTCTCGCACAGTACATTCATGCCATGGGACAGAGCCTTTATCGCCATCGGAGCATGAAGCGGAGTAGGAAGAGTGATGTCCACAACGTCAAGCCTTTCGGACGCAATCATGGCATCGAAGCTGTCGTATATCCGCACCGTCTCCGGAAGCTCCGTGTTGTCAGCCACATCAAGGTTTCCCTTTGTCCCGCATTTGATCTGCGCAAGGTTGGAATCGCAGACGCACACCACCTGCGCATTGCGAATCTTCCGCCACACGCCGTAGTGGGTGCGCCCCATGAAGCCGAAACCGGCTATCGCCACTTTCAGTTTTCCTGATTTCCTGTACATTGTCCCATTTCCATTGCGGTGTATCTGTAACGATGTCCCGGACCAGACGGCATCAGGCAGGCTCACATGGCTCTGAGAATAAGTCCCTTCAGATATTCGCCCTCCGGGAAGGACAACGCCACAGGGTGATCCTGCGCCTGTCGCGTGTGCGCCAGAATCTGAAAGCCCCTGCGCGAATCGGACGCGGCCTCACGGCATACCGTTTCAAAGAACTCCGCCGTCATTGCGCCTGAACACGAGAATGTGGCGAGGATTCCGCCCGGACGCAGGAGCTTCATCGCGAGAAGGTTTATGTCCTTGTACCCCCGCGCCGCCCGCATAAGCTGCGCCTTCGTGTCCGCGAATTTCGGCGGATCAAGGACAATCATGTCGAACTGCCGTCCTTCGTCGCGGTACAAGCGCAGCTGCCTGAACACGTCCGCACACACAAAATCCACTGGACATTTCGCAACGCCGCCATCCGCGAACAGAAGCGCAAAGTTCCTTTTTGCCAGATCGAGCGCCGGCTGGGAGAGGTCGAGGTTGGTCACTTCCGCAGCGCCGCCCGCCGCACAGGCGAGACCGAACCCTCCGGTGTACGAAAAGCAGTTCAGGACGCTGCGTCCGCTCGCCATTGAGCCGACCTGTGCGCGGGCCTCGCGCTGATCGAGGTAGAAGCCGGTCTTGTGTCCGTGCCTCACGTCCACAAGATACCGGATCTTCCCTTCGTGAATCTCCACAAGATCCGGCGGCTCCTCTCCCGCAAGCGCGCCAACCGTCCCGTCAAGCGCAAGCCCTTCCCGTCTGCGGGAATCCACGTCGCTGCGGTTGTACACACCCCTGGCCCCGGATTCCATGAGCGCGGCAACGATCTCGTCCTTCCACAACTCGGCGCCCGCACTCGCAAATTGAGCCACGCACCATCCGCCATACGAATCAATCACAACGCCTGGAAGTCCATCCGACTCTCCATGCACAAGGCGCACACCCCGATGGCTCTCCTGAAGCGGCGAAACGCCAGACTGCGCCGAACGGCGACGTTCTATCGCCGCACATGCGGCTGACCGCACGAACGCCGCATCAGGCACGGACGCACCTTCGAACGAAAGCATACGCACCCTTATCTGGCTGGACGGCGACCAGCTGCCGTAGCCGAGAACGCGCCCTTTCGCGTCACACACCGCAACCGTCTCGCCGACGGCCGGCTCTCCCTCCACGCCGTCAACGGCGCCGGAGAATATCCACGGATGCCGCCGCTCGATTGAACGCTCACGGCCCGATTTCAGAAATGCCTTCTTCATCTCAAAACTATCCGCCGCCGGTTTTCTCCGTGCGGCACGCATCAACATCAGAACAGACCATGCACCTTGCCGGTGGCGACGTCCACGTCGATGCGGCGGTACGCCGGTGAGGCGGATGTCCCGGGCATCAACTTTATTTCGCCCGCAACCGGGACTACCAGACCAGCCCCGCGATACACAAGCACGTCCCTCACCGGCATACGCCAGCCCTTCGGGCGTCCAAGAAGCTTGGGGTCGTGCGAAAGCGAGTACTGCGTCTTCGCAACGCATATCGGCATCTTTGCCGTCTCCGGATCCGCCTGCAGTTCCGCAAGCTTTTCAAGCGCGAGCGGCTCGAAGTCCACGCCCTCGCCGCCGTACACCTCCATCACCTGCTTCTCGATCCTGTCCTTCAGAGGTTCAGAGAGGTCGCACAGGTACGAAAATTCGTTCGGCTCGTCACAGGCCTCCATGACCGCCTGAGCCAGTTCAATGGCTCCGTCTCCGCCCTTCAGCCAATGGTCGGAGACGGCGAATCTGGCGCCGGCCTTCTCCGCAACCTCCCGCACGAGTGCGCGTTCGCGCTCGGTGTCGGTGTAGAACGCATTGAGGCAGACCACTGGACGTATTCCCGACCGGCGGATTATGTCGATGTGCGCAAGGAGGTTGTCGCACCCCTTCTTCAGAAGTTCAAGGTTCTCCGTGGTGTACACCGGATCCATTGGAAGTCCGGCCTTCACGGCTGGAGCGCCGCCGTGCGCCTTGAGTGCGCGAACCGTCGCCACGAGAACGACGGCATCCGGCTTGAGTCCGGAACAGCGGCACTTTATGTTCCAGAACTTCTCGTACCCCATGTCGGACGCGAATCCGCTTTCGGTCACGACATAGTCGCCAAGCGCACACGCGAGCCTGTCCGCCACAACAGAGTTCTGCCCGATCGCTATGTTCGCAAACGGTCCGGCGTGGACGAGCATGGGCTGCCCTTCGATGGACTGCATGAGCGTCGGCTTTATCGCCTCCACGAGAAGTGCGCACATTGCGCCGTCGACCTCAAGGTCTGCTGTCGTCACAGGCCTGCCGTCCCTTGAATGGGCAACCACGATCCTGGAAAGCCGGCGGCGCAGATCCGCAAGGTCGGAGGACATCGCGAGTATCGCCATCACCTCCGACGCCACGGTGATGTAGAATCCGGACTTCATGTTGAATCCGTCAAGCCTTCCGCCGAAGCCTATCTCTATGTTGCGCAGCCCCTGTGCGCAGAAATCGATCGCCCAGCGGAGCTGGATGCTTTCCGGGTCGATGTCAAGCCGCTTCAGCCCACGCTCCGCAAGCCATGCGTCGTCATGGTTGCGTTCATGCTGCATCCGGGCATTGAGCGCAACCATCGCGAGATTGTTCGCGTTCGTTATGGCATCAATGTCCCCGGTGAGTCCGAGCGAGAGCTTAGTGAGCGGGATTACCTGGGCAAGTCCGCCGCCGGCGGCGGAGCCTTTTATGTTGAACGTCGGGCCGCCGGAGGGCTGCCTGACGCATCCGACGACCTTTCGTCCCAACTTGCCCAGCCCCTGCACGAGGCCGAGCGTCGTCGTCGTCTTCCCCTCGCCGAGAGCCGTCGGGGTTATCGCCGTGACGTCGATGTACTTCGCCCGCTTCGTCCCGCCAAGCCTGGCAAGCACCTTCGATACGTCTATCTTTGCGAGAACGCGGCCGTACGGCTCCCATTCATCCTCAAGGAGACCGAGTTCGGATGCAAGATCCCCGGCGCCCCTGAGATTCACCTCCGCAGCCTCGGCGATCTGCCAATCCTTCATTTTCACCGGATCGAGTTTTTCCATGAGACAAGTCCCTCCTGTTGTCCTTCAACGATGCTCCTGTCACAAACCGAGAAGCCTTCGGGCATTCTCCGCAAATATCTTCCTGAGGTCTCCGTCGTCCGGACGGAACCGCCTCACCCATTCGGCGATGAACCGCTCATCCCGCCAGAAGTAGTCTGTGGCGAACAGAAGCCTGTCCGCCGGCCACTCCGACATCACGCGCTGCGCTTCAGGGTCGTCGTCGCACACGTTCACCACGGCGGTGTCGAAAAGACAGTTCTGGAACTCAAGCAGCTCGTCCGTCGATCTCGGCGGATTGCCGCCGCATCCGCCGAGATGCGCGGCAACGAACGTCAGCCCCGGCACGGCGCGGAGCAGCGCGGCGATCTGCGCGGGACCGCAGATCATCGGCGAACCGATGAAGCCGGGATCCATTCCGCAGTGCGATATCACGAAAAGCCCGGCGTCGCGCACAGCCGAGAAGAAAGGGACAGCACGCGGGTCGTCAAGGGAAAAGCCCTGATAGTAGGGATGTATCTTTATCCCCCTGAAGCCCGAATCTGACACCTCCTTCAGATGAGCCGCAAAATCCGCGTCGGCGGGATGCACCGAACAGAGCTGCACAAGCCTTTCTGCGGCCTCTTCGCCGAATTCGCCGTCGCGAACCGCCTTGGCGCGGTCAAGTATCACACGGAACTGCGTGGGCTTTGTGGCCACAGGACACACCACCGACTTGTCCACCCCAGCCGCCGCCATGTCGCGAAGCTGCGTTACAAGAGTGCCGTCGCCGACAGGCACAAGGCTCCCGTTCAGTTTCTTCACCATAGAATCCACCGCCCGTGGCGCCAATGCGTCCGGAAAGTTGTGCGTATGGAAATCTATCATCTCAAGCATCTGAAATCACCCGCAATTTCGCCTCTCGCCAATTCAGCCTGACAAACGGCACGGATTATACCACACCGTGCAGAGGATAATCACTTTGCCTTCGGAACAAGGAACGCCGACACGTCCGCCATCATCCTGTCGGTAAGCGCGGAGAGGCACCAGTCCTGGATCGCCCGGGTGTCGTTCTTCGGCGAACAAGCCGGACTGAACAGCGGTATCGGCCCCCATACGGCAACCTGATAGCGCTGCGAGTAGTCGTAATGGAAGATAAGCTTCCCTGTGGAGTTGTCATACACCTTCAGCTGGGCCGTCCAGGTGTTCGCTACGTAGTCCGCCGAAAGGACGGACAGCAGCAGCCAAAGTCCGCGAACGCTCATGTCATCGCTGTCGACCACCGGCCCACCGAACGTCGCCTCCACGATGTAGTCTGGCTTTTCGGCCATCGTGACGAAACCGGACTTTTCTGCCGCCGCCGTTGCTCGCTGCGCAAAGGTGTCGCGCTCCCTCATCTGCGGCACATATGTCGTGGACATGACGGTGTGATAGCGTCCCGGCATCCATCCGTACCTTCCGTGGGGATGGCCTGAGACCCATACGTTATCGTAGCCGTACACCGGCGTGTACTCCGTGACGACCGACTTGAATCCCCTTATCTCGACGGAGACGTTCTTTCCTTCCGTGACGGACGTCATCGCGGTCTGCGGATAGGGCGTTTCACTGAGCGTGAAGCATCCGGCAAGGGCGACTGTCATGGTCACCGGCACAATCAATTTCGTCATGGTCTGCTCCTTCTGTCACTTTTGTCGATGTAGCGCGACGGAGTGTGATCCGCACGCCCTTCTCCGTCTTTCTTTTTCGCGTCAAGATACGACTGCACAAGAATTCTTGCACGCCGCTTCTTGAGTTCAAGATCGTCCGGACGCCTCTTGAGAAGCACGTCTATCTGCCGCACGGCAATGTCGGAAAATCCGCCGATCTCCGCGCAGTCGATCAGCTCCATCCGGTGATCGTCCACAAGCGGATCCAGCTCCACGGCACGGGCGAACACTCCGGCGGCGAGCTTTGGATGCCCGGCCCGCTTGAGGCACACGCCGAAATTGTGGATCGCAGCGACATCCTTCGGAAACACCTCTATGCGGTGTTCGTAGCACTTCAGCGCACCGTTCACGTTGCCGAGGGCGAGGTACGAACGAGCCTCGAAATCAAGGGCATCGCCAAGCTCCAGAAGAAGCGGATCGGACGGATTCGCCTTTGCGGCCTTCGCCCAGCAGGAGATTGCGTTGGTGGACATCCCCCCGGCGGCGCAGTCGAATCCGATGAGCGCCTCGCGACGCGCCTCCTGAACCACCTCATACCGGCTCTCGAAGTCGATGAACACCGCAGCATCCGCATCACCGCGTCCGAGCCATGCGGGGAACTTCACGTCAAAGGGCGTGAATCTTGCGGCTGAGACGGGCGAAAGCGCACCTTGCGGTGTTGGCTGGAACAGCACTCGCGGCGCAGTGAAGAACCCGCGCAGCGCACCGTACGCCGGACATTCGGCGAAGGCCGGATCTATCTCGGCGTCATCGCCAACATAGCAGGCGAACAGCGCCGCCGGCGAGTAGATGCGAGAACCGACGAACGCCGAAAACGCCTTTTCATCGGAAAATCGCTCCAGCACCTTTCCGTATTCCGCCTTGACCGGCGGCGTAAGACAGTAGCCGTAGCGTCCAAAGCACCAAAGCCTGTATCCGCCGTGCCTTGACTTGAACTCCTCAAGCCGGGCCTTGAACTGCGCGGAGTTCATCGCCCGCGCATCGATTGCGACCGCATCGGACGGGTCTGTACCCATCGCAAGCGAAAATATCTCCGGATTCACCTTGGACGGCACTCCGCGGGACTTCATGTTTCGATACGCCTCCACGCCGTCCGGGATGCACCACGGAAAAGCGGCGCTCGCCGCCGACAGCCAGCAGAACGTAGAGAACCGCCTGTTGACGTTCTCCTGCAGATACCACCACGAGTGTCGCAGACGCGGCGTGGCCACAATGCCGGCGACAGCGTACGCTATCGTCAGCCCAAGTATGACATAATGTCTTTTGCGCACCTCTCCGTCGCCCCCCTTCTGCGTACGACCGCCGTCCGAGCCCTCTCGCCAAGCGCATCCGCCATGACCCTGCCGTCAGCGGCGAGGAAAGACAGAAGCGCACTGCGCATCTCCGCCTCGTCCCTGACCTGCACTATCGCGTCCGCCGCAAGAAGGTCGCTCATCACCGGACGGAAGTTCTCGGTGTATGGCCCTACGACTGTCGGCACTCCGCACAGGCACGGCTCGATCATGTTCTGCGAACCGTGTGCGCAGAGGCTCTTGCCGACGAACGCCGCCGACGCGATTCCGAAAAGCCCCATCAGCTCGCCGGTCGTATCTGCAAGATACACCGGACGCGTCTGCGATGCGATGTCCGCCTTGCCGGTGGTGTCCGGATATGCACACGAATCGCCGCGCGAACGGCGTATGCACATGAACCCTGCCCGGCGAATGTTGTCCTCCACCGCATCTGCCTTCTCGAAATGCCTCGGCGCGATCACAAGCTTCACGTCCGGCGGCGTCTCCCGGTAGATGCGCAGCAGAGCCTCGTCTTCTCCTGGCCATGTGCTTCCGCCAAGAAGGATCCTTCCGTCGCCGATCCATGCCCGCAGTTCCTCCTCCTTCTGCGGATTCCGCTTCGCGACGTCGAACTTGAAGCTTCCGGTGACGTCCATCGCGGACGGATCAGCGCCGGCGGCGGCAAGTCTCTCCGCGTCCAGATCGCTCTGTACGTACATCTTTGTGAAGCAGCGGAACACGTCGCCGAAGAACCAGCGCATAGACCGGTATCTTGGAGCGCTGCGGTCGGAGATGCGGGCGTTCGCGAGAAACAGCGGTATTCGGCGCCTGCGGATCTCTCGGATGAAGTTCGGCCATATCTCCGTTTCCGTGAGGATTACGGCCCGCGGAGCCACAACGTCAAGCGCCCTACGGACAAGCCACGGAAAATCAAGCGGGTTGTAGATGAGCGTGTCGCCGTCTGCAAGCAGCCCCTCGGCCGTACGCCACCCCGTCGACGATGTTGTGGAGAACACGAAACGGATTGACGGATCGACCGCGCGAAGCGCCTGCATGAGCTGTCCCGCCACCTGCACCTCGCCCACGCTCACCGCGTGCAGCCATATCGGTGCGCCGGCGGATGCATTCGCCCTCAACCTGACGCAGATGTCGTCAGGATACGATGCGAAGCGATCCCCCATGCGGGCGCGATATCCGCCGCGCCGTTTCATCCGGAGAAGGAATGACGGCATCATCACGCAGTACGCAACTGCGAAAAGCACATTGTATAAAGCCCACTTCATCGTCATTTAAGTCCAAGAACCTTGTGCGTCTGGATTGAAAGCGACCACGGCGGCCACGGCGCATCGGCGGCGGACTGGCGAGGTACGGCATTCAGCCTATTCATCAGATTGAACGCCCGACGGTAGTGCATTACACCGTTCTCCTCAAGAGGCGAGATGAAGTAGTCATCGGCCTTGATGCGCCCGCGCATATCCCTGCAGAACGCAACCATCGTCTCGTTTTCAGCGACGATGCGCACCTCGTTCGCGCTGTGTATCATCGTCGCATCCGAGTAGTGCGACGCATAGAAGAACTTTGGCGATACGGAAACGTAGTCGAAAAGCTCCAGTTCAGGGATGTTCAGCGTCCCGTTCGTCTCAAGGGCAAGCCATCTGCCGTCGTCCTTCAGCGCCTTGAGCACGTCGCCAAGCCCAACGACGGTTGTCGGTTCGCCGCCGGTCACTATCACCATCCTGTTTCCCAACCTGCGCACTTCGGACACTATCTCCGGCAGCGCAAGGAACTGCCTCGCCTGCTTCTGCGTGTCGCACCACGGACAGTTGAGGTTGCATCCCGCGAAGCGTACGAACGTCGCGGGACGCCCCGTGTTGCGGCCTTCGCCCTGTATCGACGAAAATATGGATCGCAGCCGGTATTTCACTGCGGTGTCTCCGGCAGGTACTTCCTGCCTACGCGACGCACTATGCCTTCTCGCGGCTCATCCTCCGGCGGCACGGTCATCGGCTCAAGTTCATAGTCCTCGCCGTCCGCCGCCTCCCACGCTGCTGAATATATGGGGAGTCCCTGCCCGCGAAAGCGAGTCTCGAATTCCGTCCAGGCGTCCGGCCCGCGCTCCATGGGTGCGACACGGGTGAACGTTGGCGACGGCCCATCTGCACGCCCCTCGAACGGCGGAAAGCATTCCTCCGTCACAAAGCGAAAGTACTCTTCGTGATCCGTTGCGAACTCTATCCGTCCGCCTTTCGCGAGGCGCTTCCACAGCGCACGGAGAAAAAGCGGCCCGAACAGCCTGTGGCTGTGGTGCTTGCGCTTCGGCCATGGGTCTGGGAAGAACACATATACGGTGCGCAGTCCGTGCGCCGGCAGCAGATACCAGAATGTGTACAACGCCTCGAGCCGGAGCACATGCGCATTTTCGAGCCTGAGGCGGCGGCACTTCTCGTCGAACGAGTGCACCCTGCCAAGCATCCGCTCGATACCGAGAAAATCCGCTTCAGGATGGGCTGCCGCACGGCCGGTCAGAAACCTGCCCTTCCCGCATCCGACCTCCACCTCAAGCGGACGGGTCGGGTCGAAGTCAAGCGGCAGCGGACGGCATGGATCTGTTACTGTTATGATCATCAGCCCTCACAGTCCGGCGCACAGCCGATCGCATCAAGAAACCGCTTAGGCGGCGGAACAGGCCGAAACGTCTCCGTGGACACGAATGCGTGTCTTGTAAAGCCGGAAACAAGCAGTTCAGGATCACCCATGCGCCTCACTTCGCAGGCGATTTCAAGCCGTACGCCCTTCTGCGACGACACATACGCCTTCACCTCAAGAAGATCATCGTACTTTGCGGGACGGCGGTAGTTGACCTCCGCGTGCGTGACCGGCAGGGCGCAGCCATCAGCCTCGAACTCCCTGTACGTGTACCCGCACGCCCGCATAAGCTCGTTGCGGGCGCGTTCGAATATCGTGAGGTAGTTGCCGTAGTACACCACGCCCATCTGATCCGTATCGGCGTAAGGTACACGGTATTCCATCGAAATCGATTTCATCATGTTGGGAATTATACCACATCTCCCCCCTGCGGTTCGGAGCCGACCGTCAAAGCAGCGTTGCTCCGCGGTTTGTTAAGGTAGCGGACGCACATCACATTTGGAACCCGTGCCAGGATTTCAGCACGCCCGGTCGTCAAATGCTGGCCACCATCGGCATCATGGGAGGCTTGAACATGTCACGAATAGCGACAAGGCGCGGGGCATACGCCAAGACGGAAGTTCGATGCCACGGGTAAGACGTCTGCATTCAAAGAGGCTCGACTTCAACAGCCTCGCGGAGCACGAAGTCCATCGGCTCGAAGACTGGATCAACTCAATACACATGGAATCACTCAACGAAGAAACTGCATACGCCTGCGATCAGCGTCTTTCCAAGGCGGCTTAAGGAGTTCTTGCAGTCCCTTACAAGCCACCAAAACGGCAACCGAAGACAAAGCCAGAAATCGCCACCGAACAGAAAAAGAAATGGAGCGGGCGATGGGAATCGAACCCACGTAAGAAGCTTGGGAAGCTCCTATTCTGCCATTGAATTACGCCCGCCTCCTGGCGGAGAGGGAGGGATTCGAACCCCCGATACCCGTAGGTATGCATGATTTCGAGTCATGTGCATTCAACCAGGCTCTGCCACCTCTCCAGCGCAAAAAACGAGAGCGTAGGATATCACATCACGCCATTTGCGTCAAGCGGAAACGCTTTAAGGATTTCCTGCGCCACTTGGGTTGCAATTCAGCCCCCTTAACATCCGCTCGCAGTTCGTTATTGCAGTGTCCGCTCTATTTTACGGACTGAACGGCAGCGGGGGTACGGATTGACTTCACAAATTCGCTGAAGAAAAGCGGATAGTCAGTCGCGAAATGATCGAAACCTATGTCCCACAGCCGCCTGTAGACATCTGCGTTGCGGCCTTCTGTCCACGTAATGGTCTGAACGGTCACGCCATGCCGGTGCAGCAGCTCAATTGCACGCTTGAGAAACGGCGTTGACGGACAGAACGGATCCGCCTTGGAAAGATCGACGCGGACATGGATCTGGACCTGATCTATGCCGTCGAATCCCATGGCGGCCATTTCGTCAAGACGCTTCTGCACGAACGCTTCCGTGTTGCGCACGTTCTCATGGCTGTTGTCGCGGGGAAAGTTTCCAAGCCAGACCATTGAACGGCCATTTGGCGCAATCTTGCGCCATTCAACCACCTTGCGCCAATCCGGAGAGCAATAATACGTCTGCTCAATCACACCGAAACTGCTGGCCAACCGCGCAATCTCCGCCGGAGGCGCCCCCTTCTCGTCCACGTACAGCAGCCGTTCCGGACGCCCTCGCATCGCGGCGAAGACGGACTCCATGGTCGCGATGCGCGTGGTGGAGTATTCCTGACCGAGATACGAACCTGTATCGATGTCGCGGATTTCGTCCCATGTGAGATCCTTCACCCGCTTTTGGGCAAATTCAGGTGCAATGCCACGACCTATGCGGTGCAAATTGTCATCGTGCATGGCTATCGCCACACCGTCCTTCGTCATGCGGGCGTCGGCCTCCGGCGCAAAACCCAAGCCCCAGCACCAGAGGAACGTCTCAAGCGAATTGTCGGGACGCGTCCTGGCGCCGCCGCCACGATGTATCTGACAGCGGAACAGACCATTCTCGCGGGGGATGGGCGCGGGCTTCGCCAATTCACCAAATGCCGCGCCAAACGTCATGGCGCATACGCAAAACATTGCCGTGCTTTTCATAGACCGCTCCTTTACGCTTACGTCTGATGACGTCAAACCTACATCCGCGTGTATCGAGGGCCGTCGCCGCCTTGCGGGAACGTCCAGTCGATGTTGCCCATCGGACACTTGATCCTGCAGGTCTTGCAGTGCATGCAGTTCGAGAAGTCGATTTCCAGGTTGCCGTCCTCCATGCGGTAGACTTCGGCAGGGCAGAATCTTGTGCATGGCGCACCGAATCTGCGCTGACACTCCACACACTTCGCCCGGTCACGGATCTTCAGATGGCACGGCTGGTTTTCCTCATGGATGGTTCCGCTCATGAACACATCCGTAAGACGATCCGGCATTGCAGCCGGCTCGCATCCGTCAAACGCACTGGACTTGCATGAGACCGATGAACCGCCGCCCGGCCGCAGTTCGTCCAATGCCGCCGCATCCCCTTCGGAAAGTCCGGGAACGCGGAAGCACGGGAACAGTCCGCGGGTGATCCACGCCAGACCGGCCATTGCGACGCCGACAGGCAGTCCGTAGCAGAAGCCCGCCCGAACGTTGCGCACCCGCTTCATCTCGCGCCAGCCGGAAGTCTTCTCAAGAAGCTTTGCGTAGTCTTCTCCGGTGAGGATGCTTTCGGCCGCCGCTCTGCCGCTCTGCAACGCGATGTGAACACCCTTTATGCGGAGCGAATCGAGAAGTCCCGCCCCGTCACCGACAATCAGGACGCCTGGGGCCTGCACTTTGGGAACGGAGTAGTATCCGCCCTCCGGAATCACCTTTGCACCATAGGCAACGGTCTTTCCGCCACGGAAATGGCGCTTCACCGCTTCTGCACTTTTGAACCGGCGGAACAGTTCGAACGGATCGACCTCCGGACGCGAATAGTCGAGCGCGTACGCATAGCCGACCATCACCTGCGTCTCCGACACGTGGTATACAAACCCGCCGCCGTAGGTCTTGAAATCGCTTGGCCAGCCAAAGGTGTGCATCACCTCGCCTGCCGTCTGCGTACCAGCAGGCACCTCTATCAATTCCTTTATGCCAAGCGCATACGTCTGCGGGCGCACACCCTGCATCCCTTTAGACGCAATCAGCCTCTCCGTGAGGATTCCGCTGCCGCCCTCCGCAAGTATCGTGGTCTTTGCGCGAACCTCCTCCGACGGAAGATGGTTCGGCTTTTTCCTGCCGTCCCTGTCCACGCCCTTCTCACCGGTGCGTGCGCCGACGACCACGCCGTTCTCCTCTATCAGTTCGGTTACGGCGTAGCCGGTGTAGATCTCCACGCCCTCCTTCTGAGCAATGCCCGCAAGGTACTGCACCACCTTTGTGAGGGAGCCTACCGGAAACGTCTTTGAACTCATCATCGGCGGCACCCAAGGCACCTTCAAAGACCATCCCCTGCCGAGAAGCGTACGGAAGCTTTCCTTGACCACTTTCGTCTCGACCGGCAGGTGGGATATCTCGTCTTCAGTGAGAAGCCCCTTGAATCCGGACGGATCGATGATTGCGCCCGACAGAATGTGCGAACCGGCACTGCGCCCCTTGTCCAGCACAATCACTCGCGGAACAGAGCCGCCCTCCAGCTTCTTGGCCCCCCTTTTAAGGGCAATCGCAGCGGAAAGCCCGGCCGGGCCGGCTCCGACAATCAGAACATCTGTCTCTATCATCGCGTTGTATTCCTAATGGACATCGTTCTGCGGCAGAGGCCTGCGAGCCATTTGCCGCACAATGCAGCTTCACCTATTCCGTCGCCGAAGCGATGCGTGGAATTGTATCACAAGCAACCGGCACCCGCAACCGCGCAAGCACTGAACGGAGAGTGTCCTCCGGAGTGGACGCCCCGGATGTCACGCCAAGCACGTCAACTCCGCCAAGATCAAGACCATCAACCTCTGCATCGCTCGACACCCGCCAGGCCTTTGCACCTGCGCGTTCGGCGACTTCGACAAGACGGCGCGTGTTCGAACTGTTCGCGCTCCCGACAACAAGTACGCCAACGCTTCCGCTTTCGCGATGGCGCTCGACAAACCGGAGCACAGCCTGCTGCCGATCGCGCGTGGCGGTGCACACTCCGCGATGTTCGCCGGAATCAAGCGTCGTCTGCACAACCGTATCCACGGTCTCCCCTTGCTTGACGTCACCCGGCAGACAGGCTCCCGGCTCTCCAAGGTAGCCGCGAACCTCCGCGTGAGACGGTTCTCCAATTATGGCCGTGCGCACCCCCTTAGCGAAGTTGTCGCGTATCTTCCTGTGCGCTGCGGCGACAAATGGACACGTTGTGTCTATGAGGCGAATCCCTCGTCTGCCGGCCTCCGCCGCCACGGACGGCGCCGCGCCATGGGCGCTCACTATCGCGACAGCTCCCTCCGGGACTTCGTCCAACGTCTCAACAAAGCGCATCCCGCGCCTCTCCAATGACTGGACGACAAGTTCGTTGTGCACGATTTCATGCAGACAGAAAATCGGAGCATCTGCCTCGTCAAGAGCGGCGTCCGCCATTTTGATCGCCCGGTCTACACCGCCGCAGAAACCGTGCGGCGTTATCACTTCGATGCACACGACCGCACCTCCTTCAGGACATCACGGATTCTCCGCGCAACGGCGGCGGACGGATCGACAATCTCGGCGCGTCCGGCGGCCACCTTTTCCATGAGCGGCTTCAGATGCGGAAAATGGGTGCATCCAAGGACTATCCGATCCGCGCCGGCGGCAATCATCGGCTCTATGCGTCTGCGCACAGCCTCTTCCGCCAACGGACTTGACGTGTCGCCGCTCTCAACGAGCGCAACAAGTTCATCCGCAACGGCCTCCATGATCTTCTTCACCGAACCGTTGACACGTGCGGACGTACTGCGGTACAGGCGACCGTTGAACGTTCCCCTCGTGGCGAGCACTCCCACGATTCCGGTCTTTGAGCCAAGAGCGGCGGGCTTCACCGCCGGCTCCATCCCCACAAACGGCACGTTCGGCCAGGTAGACCTCAGCGCATCAATCGCCGCAGCCGTCGCCGTGTTGCAGGCGACGACCACGACCTCGCATCCCCGGCCTATCAGATCCGCCGCTATCGATCTTGAAAGCCGGATGATTTCGTCGGATGGCCTGTTGCCGTACGGGCAATGCGCCGTGTCGGCGACATAGACAGTAGGCTCGTCAGGACACAGTCTCCTGAAGGCGTCCTCGACGCACTTTCCGCCGACACCGCTGTCGAAGAATCCGACCAATGCCCTGCACCCCAGAGACGAACCGCTACAGCTTCGCCGACAGCTCACGCACCTCGGGATGATGCCAGGCGTCAAGCGTGATTTTGCGTCCGTCATCCATCGTGACCACAAGGATGCCTTTCTTGTCCCAATGGCGTCTATCCACGGATTTCACGTCCTTGAAGAACGCATCCTTCGTGAAAGTCAGCGAACCGCGCATCTTCTCGTCATCCCATTCAAGCGACTCGCCGCGCACCTTCAGAAGATGGCAGGCGATCGCAAGTGACGCGATGAACGCAATCGACGCAAACTGGTATTGCCGCTTGATTGCATCTGTCTTCTCGCGTTCCGGGTTCTCGAGGCTCTTGTGATGCCTCTCGCAGAACTCGACCGCGTCCATCTTAGGGTACGCAACGGCGCCGTCATAGACGAACCAGCATCCAAGCCCGGCCATAAGAAGCGCGACACCGAGATGGCGCAGAAAGAACTCGCGGTTCAGCGTAAATTTCTTCATCGCCTTCCCAGCACCTTGCGGTAACGCTCAATGAGGGCGTTTGTGGAGGAATCATGCTTGAGATCCGGATTCTCGGCCGTGAGATCCTTGAGAACGTTCTTCGCAAGCACCTTTCCGAGCTGGACTCCCCACTGGTCGAACGAGAATATGTTCCAGATCACACCCTGGACGAACACCTTGTGCTCGTAAAGCGCAACGAGTGCGCCAAGCGTCTCCGGCGTGAGATCGTCGGCGAGAAGCGTATTCGTCGGTCTGTTTCCGCCGAACGTCTTGAACGGCACGAGTTCTTCGGAATCGCCCTCTGCACGGCACTGCTCGGCGGACTTGCCGAACGCAAGAGCCTCCGTCTGGGCAAAGAAGTTGGCCATCAGCTTGTCGTGGTGGTCTCCGATTGCGTTGTGCGTCTTGCAGAACCCGATGAAGTCGCAGGGGATGAGATGCGTACCTTGGTGGATGAGCTGATAGAAGCTGTGCTGCCCGTTCGTTCCCGGCTCACCCCACTCTATCGGCCCTGTGGTGTAGGCAACAGGCTTGCCGTCGCGTGTGACGGACTTGCCGTTCGACTCCATGTCCATCTGCTGCAGGTATGCCGGGAAGCGACTGAGATACTGGTCGTACGGAAGCACGCAATAGCTCTCTGCGCCGTAGCCGTTCGCGTACAGGATGCCGAGCAGCGCAAGGACGACCGGAAGGTTGCGCTCGAACTTCGCCGTGCGGAAATGCTGATCCATCTTCCAGTAGCCTTTGAGCAGCCTTGCGTAGTTCCGCGGGCCGATGAATATCATCAGCGACAGACCGATTGCGGACGGAAGCGAATAGCGTCCGCCCACCCAGTCCCAGAATCCGAACATGTTGGCGGTGTCGATTCCGAATTTCGAGACCTCCTCGGCGTTGGTCGATACGGCCACAAAATGCTTAGAAACCACATCATTCGCATTCTCTCCGGGGAACTTCTCAAGCAGCCAGGCGCGTGCGGAGAGTGCGTTCGTCATTGTCTCCTGAGTGGTGAATGTCTTGGACGCGACAATGAAGAGCGTCTGATCCGCCTTGACTTCGCGAAGCACCTCGGCAAGATGCGTCGAATCCACGTTCGAAACGAAATGGCAGCGGATGGAGCGCTTTCCGAACGGAGTGAGGGCGATGTTCGCCATGACCGGGCCGAGGTCGCTGCCGCCGATGCCGATGTTGACGACATACTTGATCCGCTTGCCGGTGAATCCGCGATGCTCACCACCGCGAACCTTCTCCGCGAATGCGCCCATCCTTGCAAGCGTCTCGCGCACGTCCGGCATCACATCCTTGCCGTCCACAAACACCTTCGCTTCAGGATCGCAGTTTCTAAGCGCCGTGTGAAGCACTGCGCGGTTTTCTGTGCGGTTGATCTTATCGCCGGTGAACATACGCTCGATCTCGCTCTTGAGATTGGCGTCCTCCGCCATCTTGAACAGAGCCTTCATCGTCGCGGCATCGATCCGGTTCTTGGAGTAGTCAAGCGTCCATCCGGCGGCTGAAAGCGTATATTTCTTCGCGCGATCCGGATCTCCCGCAAAAAGTTCGCCGATGGTCTTGGCCTTGGACGCAGCCATAGCCTCGTTAAGCAATTCCTGGTTCATGGTGTCCTCTTATATGTTTTCGGATATGTCGGTAAAACAAAGGAATCTCCACCCTGTTCGAGGCGAAGATTCCAGTTCGCGGCCATGCACAGCCACAACGGACGCGGCTTACGCCTCCGGCTTCGTCTTTTTGAGACCAAGACCGCGGCTATCCTCTTTCCATTCACCGCGCTTCTGCAAAAGGTTTACACGCTCAAAGCGCTTCAGCACGTTGCGCTTGGTCGTGATCTTGCCGGAACCTCTAAGACTGGGATGCTGACTCATTTTTCTTCTCCTTCTAAAAAAGTTCGCGTATTGTATCAAAAGACGGCCCTAAACGCAAGCGGGAAGATTCGCACACCCTTATCAAATCCGGGATAAGGGTGCAGAATCTAAAAGCCACCTTTGACGAGCATCCCATCAAACGCGCTGTTTCTCATGACAGACCGGCAAAACGAAATCAACTCAAACATCCGCATAAACGGCGGACATCGGCGAGCAGTTGCGGAATTGTGAGGCGATTCAATTCAAGGAATGCATCGTAGGCGTAGCGGTCGGCGAACGTCTTTGCCGCGCCACGCACGAGGACCTTCATGTCGCCACGTGCTGCACAGTACCGCGCCACCTTCTCACCAAACCCGCCGTCGACGACACCGTCCTCCAACGTGACGACGAGATGGTGATCCGCCGCCAGCGCATCGAGCGTTTCCGCATCGAGTTCCGTCGCGCTGCGCGGATTGACGAGCGTCGCGGAAACGCCCTTCGCCGCCAACGCGTCCGCCAGTTCCGCGCCGAGTTTGTAAAAATTGCCGAGACCGAGAATCGCCACGTCCTTGCCGCGCCGCGTGACGTCGTAGCGGAGGAGACCCGAATAGTCCGACAGGATTGTGACATCGTTCGTACGGACACCGTTTTCGGGCTGACGGATGGCGACGGGATGCGCCGTGTGCCCGATCGACCAGTCGAGCATCGCAAAAAACTCCTGCTCGCTCGTCGGACAGAGATAGACGAGATTGGGGATGTTGGCAAGCAGCGGAATGTCGAACCAGCAGAGATGCGTGACATCGTTCATGCCCAGCATCGTACCCGACGTCACGACGATCGTCGCGGGACTATCGTTGATGCAGAGATCCTGGCTCAACTGGTCGTAGGCGCGCTGGACGAACGTCGAGACGACGCTGAAGACGGGCTTCGCG
>CAYTWE010000022.1:0-34268 GCA_964440985.1 uncultured Lentisphaeraceae bacterium
GTCTGCGTGAGACGGGCGGCAGGCTTGCGGGTCTTGTGATTCATTTAAGTGCTTGTTTGCAAAAGAGGAAGGTTGTCCATGAAAATGAACAGAAGGGATTTCTTTGTAGCCGCTGCGGCTGCGGCGGCAGCCGCAACGTTCGGCGGATGCCGTTCTCTGTGCGCTGAGAAGAGGCGTCTGTACGCGCTTCAGCTCTATTCGATCCACAAGGTTTTCTGGAACGATCCGGAGCACATTCTTTCCGAATTGAAGAAGGCGGGATACGATGGCGTAGAGTTTGCGGGCTATGCCGGAAGAACTGCGAAGCAGGTCGCCGCGCTGCTTTCCGGCGCTGGGCTTCTCGGCGCAGGGACGCACGTGAACGGCGACGTCGATCTCGTCGGAGACAACCTCAAGCGCACGCTCGACTTCTGTGCAGAGGCCGGAATCGAAAGCGTGACCACGCCACATGCAAGCCGTGATTCCGCCGATGCGTACCGCAAGTTCGGCTACGCGATGGGTCTGGCGGCGGAGGCTGCCGCGCCATATGGAATCAAGGTGGGGATACACACCACGTACCATCATTTCAAGACGCGCTACGGTGGCGTGTCCGCATGGGACATGATCTACAAGGATGCCTCTCCAAAACTTCAGCAGCAGGTCGATACATCCAACACGTTCAACACCGGAGAGGATGTTGTGGCTCTGCTTAAGAAGTACCGCAACCGTCACCATTCGATCCACGCGAAGGAGAATGTGCCGACCGTTGACGGTGTGTTCGGGGTTCCGCCGACAGACGGCGGCAAATGCGTTCCGTGGAAGGATGTCATCGGGTACATGAAGACGGAGACAGCGCACAGGTGGTGGATCATCGAGGCTGAAGGCAAGCCGGCTGAACTTGAGCCTGCCGTCAAGTGCGTGAAACTGCTCCGCAGCTGGACTTGATCGGCATGGGCAAGGGCGCACGACATCTGCGCGGAATAAGGATTCTCCACGAGGACAGGGATGTCATTGTCGTGGAGAAGTCCGCCGGAATCCTGACCTGCGCGACGCGTCGCGGCGGCGAATACACCGTTGAAGACGCCCTCAACGACTATGTCAGGAAAGGGCAGGCGAAAAGCCGCAGATGCGTATATCTTGTCCACCGTCTCGACCGTGAAACCTCCGGCGTGATGATGGTCGCCAAGACTGCCGAGGTGCAGGAGCACTTTCGCTCGAACTGGAACGAGCTTACGGAGAAGACGTATCTTGCGCGGGTGCGCGGGCATCTTGACGTGAAGGAGGGTTCATTCGAGAGTTATCTTGCGGAAGACCAGAAGACGCTTATGGTGCATTCCGTAAAGAACCCTCAGTACGGCAAGTATGCCTGTACGCTCTACAAGGTGATTGCGGAAGACCGGTTGACGTCGCTTGTCGAGGTGCAGCTTAAGAGCGGACGCAAGAATCAGATCCGCGTCCACTTTTCCGAGAATGGGCATCCGGTAGTCGGTGACAGTCGCTACGGCAAGGAGCGAGGCCCGCTGCTTCTTCATGCCTGGCGGCTTGCGTTCATCCATCCGCACACCGGCGAAAGGATGGTTTTTGAGACGGCAGTCCCTCGCTTCGCCGAGGGATAGACGCCGCGATAGACGGCACCAGCGACATCGCTGCGAGATGCTGCACATTCCTGGTCGTGGCTCGTACGATGTGGTGGTTGACCAGTTCGGCGCAGTCGCCGCATTCGAGTGTGGCCATCTTGACGAACCTTTGTTGTTCTTTTGACTACAATCTTGCGAAGTCCATGTATACCATTCTGTAGTCGTTGGGATTGTAGATGTATTCGTTGCCGTGCGGAGGCGACGTACGGACAATCTCTCCGTCCCTTGCGGCGATGAGGCTCGTGAAAGGTACAGGATCCCACCTGCCTACAGAGAGCGGACGCGTCGAGAATGTCACAGCGCAATCTTCACGCCATACATGCAGCGTGTCTCTGAAGTTACAGTGTGCGTACAGCACATCCCCATCGAAGAGAAGCAGGTTGAGTTTATTTCCCTTTGCCAGCGCGGCGATCTCGGCGTTCAGCGCGTCGAAGCGCTCCGGCTCGTTGAGGGTGCGGTGCAAGCGGTTCTGCGCACGATCGATCTGGTCTATGAAACGCAGCAGGATGCGCTCTGAGTCCGTATCGCTGTATTGGATGCCCATGTAGGCATTCAGTTGCGGACCGTTGAAGATCGTCCCGTTGTGCATGAGCGTCCAGGTGCGTCCGCTGTTGTCTGTCGCCATGAACGGGTGGCAATTCCTGTACTCTATGTGCCCAACCGTGGCGAGGCGGATGTGGGCGAGAAGGACACGTTCTTCAACAGGCTCGGCAAGGAGCTTCTTTAGGCATTCACTTTCCGTTGCCTTGACCGCCTCTTTCTCCACGACCGGCGTACCGTCGGGAAAGCGCGCAAGGCCCCAACCGTGCGGATGATCCTCCGCATGGGAGTAGAATTCGCGCAGAAGGCCATTGGCACGCCTCTTCTTCTTCGCGGATATTCCAAGCATCTCACACATGGCAGACCTCCATGCGGGCGTACCGCCTCTCCGGTGAATAGACCTTTTCCGCCTCGAACGCCAGGATGCGCTGAACGGAGGCAGGCCATCCGGTGAAGAACTCACCCATCCTCTCCAGCAGTTCGCCGACGGCCGTCCAGTCGAAGTCAAGCCGTGCCGCAGCCTTGAACCACCCCACCGCATCCTTCTGCTTCTTCGCCGACAGCGTCTCGCGTTCTTGCGCCGCGCACCAGAGCATGAACAGATGTACGAATTCGACGTCGCGCACATCTACGAGCCCGCCGGTCAGCGGATTCAAGTCCACGCACCTGATCTCGATGTGGTCCACTCCACGCTCCACAAGCGTCAACAGGCTGTTTGGACCACGTGGTTTTAGCCGTACGGGATAGTATAGTTCACTCGGCGCGGCAAGAAGGCCGTCCTGTACATATTGGGCGATGCTCTTTGCATACGCCTTTGTACTGGAGAAGTTGAGAATCGGCACAAACCGGTTCCAGTACCCGCGTTCCGAGCAACGTACGCTCGCATACTGTCCGGCTGGACTGGCGGCGGTCAGGGCTACGATTGCCCAGCCCCATTTCACGCATTGAGCCGCAACATGGAGGTAGAGTTCATCGCGGAAATAGTGGGGAACGGTGGGCGAGGAATGTGCATTTCTCCAGGCGGCCTCAATAAGCCGGTCGCCGAAGGAGAAGTTGATGTGGATGCCGCAGTATGCCATCAGACGCTTGCCGTATTTTCCGGCAAGGTAGTCGCGATAGGCGCTTTTCCCCGAAAACGAACCCGTGAAGCGGGCGGGGACGATCTCGTTCTCGTCGGCGATGGGCGGCGGGTTGGAGTTTGTCCAAAGCGTCTCGCCGTTCCCCGCGATGCGTTGAATGAGCATCTGATTGACGGATTTCAACTCCGCGACTGCTGCAGCGGACGTCGGATGCACACCAGTATTGATCTCCGTCTGGTTTTCGCAGAAATCGCGGACGATGCGCGGGTGGTCTGCTGGGAACGGATGGGGCGTATGCGCCATCCGGCCATCCGCAGTCACGCGCAGAGCCTCGCGTTCAAGGCCGAAGTTTCCTTCAGTTGCGAACGGACGAATCGTCGGATATCGAACATCAAGCACGGCGATTCTCCTCAAGCGGCCATCCGCTGCGTACGTGGGCGGCGCAGCGGTGTGAAGAACCGCGTATCCATGGTTGCGGCAAGGTTGTTGAATATGTATGACGTTCGAGCATGTTGAATCTGCATTGCGGCCTGTTTTGCCTTATGTCCGGACATTGTATCACGGAGCTTGCGCCAAAGGGCAATCTGAAATTCAGGCTATTGTCGATAGGTAAATACTATGACGTCGCTTGATTGAGGTCTCTTTCCTGTAAAAAAAAATGCCGCTTTCCTGTTGAAAAAAAAAATACTTTTTTAGTATACTGTCGAATTTATCAAAAAGGAGTGATGGACATGTTGAGGCGTGATTTCATTGTTTTTGCGCTGTGTGCGCTGCACATGACGCTTTGTTCAGCCGTGTTTTCGGTTGAGAATTCTGTGACGTTCTCGTGGAGTGGAGGCTCGGGGGCATGGAATGATCCTGCCAACTGGTCTGCAGACGACGGCTCGTCGAATGCCTATCCGAATGACGGCGTCCTCCACAGCGCAGTTTTTCCGGAGGGCGTGGATGCCGTGGTTGCAATTCCAAGCGGAGGGATTGCCGTATCAAACCTTGTAATACTTGCGAAGGACTCCAATGTCACGTTCTGCTCGCCGTTGGGCGAAACGAACTCCATCACGTACAGGGCGACCGGCAAGCATCTGCTCAAATGCGGCGCAAACGCCAGGCTCACACTGGACGCGGTTAGGCTTTCGTTAATGGACGCAAAAGGCAACGTAGGTCGCCTGTTTACGGCGGCAACGAACATAGACGATCAAAGGTTCTCGGATCTTGGTGAGAATACGTCCACGACCCTGCGCAACGGTTCATACATTTCAGCCATAAACATGAAGGGACGGCAATGCACTTGGGACATTGAGAGCGGCTCGGAATGCCATGTGACGGATATGACACTTGCCTCCGGTTCAACAATGACGCTGTCCAACGGATATTGCACGGTATGGTTTCTCACCGGCGCAGAAACGCTTGATGACGGTGCTAAGATCGTGTTTAAGGGAGAAACCCCGCGTCTCGTCTTTGGCCGGATATCCGGAACAAATCTGCTTAACACCGTATGGAGTTCCAACCAGGGGAAGCACGTTCCATCCGCCATGAGAATGGAGTTCCATCTGCCGGTGACACCGTACGAAGCGGCGCCGATAGGCACAAATCCGGCCGGGAGCGAAACGTTCCCCGGCGGGAAGTTCGACCTTGCCGATTCCGGCGAGATGGGCAATGACCGCAACGTCACGTTCAATGCGGGGAACGTGGCGATGAGCATTGCCGGCTCTTCGCCGGTGCGCGGTGTGCGCTTTGGCGGCAAGAGAGCGTTTAGGCTGCTTGACTGGTCAGGGATGTCGCATCATGAAAAACCTCTTGGAATCAGGCACGATGACGGGTTGATTCTCGAAGGGCTGAAGGCAGAGGCGTGCGAGACGCTCTATGTCGAAGCGCTTGAAGGATGGGAGAATAGCGGTCTTCCGCAGATTCTTGGAGTAAATGTCGGAATACCTACCGGCTTGAGGCTTGTTCTGCGGTGATTGCGAATTAGTCCACGAAAGGGGAGAGGACATTATGACGATCTGTTCGGCGCTGCTGGCCGCTGCGGTGATGGTTGGTGGCGAGAGTCTGACGGTTGTGGGCGACAGGCCCGAAATAAAGGGTGACACAATCGTATTTTCTGATGACGGCAAGACTGAGGTCGTTCCGCAGGAGGAACTGCAGTTTCCGTTTGCGGTGCGGTGCGAGGTCGTTGGCAAGGATATCCGCATCGACACTGCGGGCGTGGCCGTCAACTTTGCGCCTCACTGGTCGAGCGAGACGATGGGTGTGGTGAGGGCGTACTTCATGGAGCTGCAGGGCAAGTCTGTGCCGCTCGGCAGCAGTGAGTACAGTCTGACAGACGCATTGCTTGTGGAGATTGTGCATTATCGCGACCATTCGTACATGCGCGTGACGGACAAGGCGACCGGACGCCTTTATGCGTATGCGCCGTGCATCCTGCGGACAGGCAGGAAGAATCCGTCAATGTTCAAGGTGTCCACCACCATGAAGGGCAAGACAGGTCGAGCGCCGGTCGTGAAAGGCCTTGCCTTTGACCGCAACGTAAAGGATGTCGCGATAAGCCGCGAAGAGGCTGTTGCGCCGGACGGATATCGCACCGTGTTTTCGGAAAGGTTCCAGGGCGAGACGGAAAAATGGGGGGCGAAGACGACGTGTCCGGGCGTATTCACGCTGCCGAAAAAAACATACTTCTCGTACTCGTATCCCGTTCTCGTCCCGAGGGTGAAAATCGATGACGGCATGGTGCGCTTCAAGGTTCTGATGGAGAAGGGGGTTTCCGGCTCGATTCGGTTCAGGGCGAGCGATGATGGCGATACCTATCTCGCCTTCAGGTTCAGGGAAGGTGCAGGGAATGGGTTTGCCGTCTGCGAGGACGGAAAGGACGAAAGGCCGATCGGTGAGGCGGGGCGGCTTGATCCCGCCGTGGAGGTTGAGTTCGAGGTGCGGTTCAATGGGACGGCTCTTGAGGCGTTTGCGAACGGCAAACGCATTTCCAAGGCGCAGGCTGACCGTACAACGGGGGGTGGACTGCATCTCTGCGGTTCGACCTCAACCCCAACGAGATTTCTGTCGTTCGATGCGTTTGCGGCCGTCGACGGCAAGCGTACGTTCATTGATGCGAACGGAAAGCCGCACAGATACGTTGCGGACAGTGATTTTCTGTGGTACAACGATGTGCCGTACATTCCGCTCGTCGATTCCGACGGACAGTATTTCCTGCGGTACGAGAAGGATGCGCCGTTCGACAGGAGAGCATGGAGCCGTCTGCGGGACCGCTCAACACTTGCCGACATCAGGCGGCATGGGCTGACCTGGCAGGGGGTGTTCCTTCGCCTTGCGGACTACATAGATCCAACGCAGCGAGACCATGGATTCCACGAGGACGGTGGGATCGGCGGAGAGTCGCGGATCCTTGAGATCTCCGGCGAACCGTTCCGCGTGACGTCGTCCAGGCGTTCCCTCCTGCCGTATTTCTCGTATACGACCAAATGCCGCAAGCCTGCAAAGATGCACATTGTCGGTCTGCTTGTCCCGAACGATGTCGAACGCTACCTTGGGGTCTATCCGCTTCCTGCCGAATCAGGGTCGTTCGGCGTTGCGACGGGGAGGAACTTTCCGTGCGACAACGTGAACAGGGCGACATATTCATGCTACTATCCGAGAAAGGACAGCACCGAATGGATATTCCTGTCGAACATATTCCATCGTGACGTGAAGAGTCGCATGGCGTGGTCGGAAAGGAGCGGCGGCGCAATCGGCGGACTGTGGCTGATGGAGCTTGATGGCGACGCAGACGACTTCATGCCGAAGGTCACCCCGCCGGTTGGTGGGGCCGAGCGCATCATCGGGGACTACAACCAGCGATGCGACTTCCTCTTCCGCAACTTCGGCGTTCAGGCAAACCCATCCGCAAGGGGCGAGAAGGCCTCCGCCACACGCCGGGCGGCTTTTGCATCGTGGATAGACCATGTGAGGTTCGCTGGGTTCAACCACGCGGAGGTGTGCTGGCTTGGCACGGACTGGATGCTCCACGACGGAAGGAACAACAACGTCGGGTACGCTTCACCTCTCTTTTCGAAATATACGGATTATGCATATGACTATTCCATGGAGATGACGCCGGCGCTTGCCGAAAAGGGTCTATCCACCTTTGTCTCCACGGCGACGTTCAACATCCGAGAATCATCAAGGGCGGATTTTGGCCTTGACGAGTCAGACGTACGGATACGTCCGAGCGGAGAGCGGGCGCATCTGTTCGGAACCGGCATCCTCGAGCCGGCGTCCGTTCGCGTTCAGGATCTTTACGTCAAGGTTCTTGACGAAATTGCCGGCGCGACGGCGAAACTGCCGAACGTCAAGGGCGTTGCCATATCCATCGACGGTTTCTTCTCCCTCGCAAGCGGCTGGGGCGAGAAGGCCATTGCGGCATTCGAGCGAGAGACGAGAATCGCCGTACCCGACCATACGCCGACGAACGCCTATGAATTCGTGATGGGCGATTCCATCCGGCGTGACGCCTGGATAAAGTGGCGTGCGCGGCAGAGCCGTGCGCTTCTCCTGCGACTGCGCGACACAATCCGTGCACACAACCCAGAATGGACGCTTCTCGTGCGATTCCTGCATCAGTACGTGTACAAGTTCCGCAATGACCTTGAGTCCGATCAGCTCGGCAACATGCTCGACGCCGGGATCAATCCCCCGGACTTCAGGGATGATGACGGGATACTGTTCGCGAGCCGCGCATTCTACGAGTCCCGCATAGTTGGCGAACCCGGAACGGTGTCGTTCGCGTACGAGCATGGCGTCACCGACGTGCCGACGAGATCTGGCACAGGACATCACCAGTGGACAGGCTACTGGGAGAGTCCGGGGATGTTCCCGAAATTCTCAAGGTATACGATGGGATGGCTTGGCGACCCGAACACAGTCCCCGTCGGGCGTACGATGCTTGAGACGTTCACCTATCATCTTGCGAACGAGAACGTGCGCTACTGGGTGTATCAGGCGTGGGAAAGCGCAATCGCCGGCACGGAGCATCTCATGCGACGCATGGGCGCTGCGTACAGGGCTCTGCCTGTCGCCGAACCGAAGCCATATTTGGGCGGCGGCATCCCCGCCGGGATGAAGGTGGCGTGGTACGGCGACAGACTTGCCGTCATAAACACGACTTCACGTGCGGAGACGGTGCGCCTGAATGTTCGCGGTGACATGGTGGAGTTCGGAAGGGGCAGAATCTACGCATGTGACGGAGGGAAGATCTCGGTTGACGTCTTGCCGTACGACCTGCTTGTGTTCGGCTTTGCGGAATGAGGGTTTGCGACGGCGTTGCCGCAGCGATTGTTGCAATGGGAGCGGAAACTTGCTACAATGCCGCCATCTTTATCACAGTTTAAAAGAACAACGAGAAAGGTTTCGCCAATGTCTGATTCGACAAACAGTTCCAAGGGCAATATGCTCGCCATAGGTGTGTGCTTCGCGCTCTTCTTCATGATTGCGTTCGTGACGAACTTCGCGGGCGCGATGGGTCCGATTCTCAAGAACCAGTTTGGCGCATCGAACATGGCGTCGCAGCTGGGATCAGCCGCGAACTTCTTCGCCTACTTCTTCATGGGCATCCCCGGCGGTCTCATCCTGAAGCGCAGGGGCTACAAGTTCACGTCGCTCCTCGCGGCGGCCGTTGGCTTCGCCGGCGTGGGTGTGCAGCTGGCGTCCGCATACAGCAGTCCGTCAAGCGCATTCTCCGTGTACGTGGTAGGTGCGTTTGTGGCGGGTCTTTCGATGTGTCTGCTGAACCTTGTCGTGAATCCGCTTCTCAACACGCTTGGCGGCGGCGGAAACAAGGGCAACCAGCTCGTCCAGTGCGGCTGCTCGCTCAACTCGATCGGTGCAACGCTCTCCCCGATGATCCTCGGCTGGCTCGTCGGCGGCGAAGTGGCGAAGGCGCACGTCGGTCAGGCCGTTCCGGCGCTCGTGATCGCCATGGCGATCTTCGCGGTGGCGTTCGTGGTCATTGCGTTCTCGAAGATACCTGAGCCGCACCTTGAGACGGCGGAGAAGCGTGCAAACCGCTCGCCTGTCCTGAATGACATCGACGAGACGCTCAAGTTCCGCCACTTCACGCTCGGTGCGCTGGCGATCTTCATGTACATCACGATCGAGAGCGGCATCCCGAACATGGCCATGAACTACATGACCTCGGAGAAGATCGGCGATGTGGCGAACCCGGCGTACGTCGGGACGGTCGTGGCCGGCAGCGTGTGCGGCGCATACTGGTTCTGCATGATGCTTGGACGTCTCGTCGGCAGCGCACTTGGTGCAAAGCTCTCTTCGCGTGTGATGATCACCGTCTGCTCGATCCTCGGCATTGCCCTGATGCTGGCGACGATGTATCTGCCCGTCAAGATGGTTTCGGTGTGCGGCAAGGAGTTCCCGCTTTCCATGTGCACGATGGTGCTCTGCGGCCTCTGCACATCCGTGATGTGGGGCGGCATCTTCAACATGGCGGCCGAAGGCCTCGGCAAGTACGTTCCGATGGGTTCGGGCATCTTCATGACGATGGTCGTGGGCGGCCTGATGCTCCCCGTTCAGGGCATGATCGCCGACAAGGTCGGCTTCCTGAACAGCTACTGGCTGACGGTCGGCCTCTTCGCCTACGTGCTGTTCTACGCTCTCATCGGATCTCGTGTCTCGAAGCGTGCGGAATAAAATTGACGAGGCTCTGCAATGATTGACAGAAAGCCGTTTGGCTGCACCAAAGACGGCAGAACAGTGACCGCCTACACCCTCAAGGGTGCGGGCGGCCTTGTGCTTGAGGTGCTTGACTGGGGTGGACGCGTAAACCGGGTGATTCTCCCCGACGGGCGCGATGTGGCCTTGGGGTTTGACGTTCCGTCCGGATGGGAAGACGGCGATCCGTACTACGGATGCCTGATCGGCCGCTACGCGAACCGCATAGGCGGCGGCAGATTCACGCTTGACGGCACTGAGCACGTGCTGAAGTGCAACAACTTTCCGGGCGGAATCGGCTGTGCGCTCCACGGGGCGGACGGCGGCTGGCACGACCGCATCTGGGATGTCAAGCCGTTTGAGGAGGGCGACGATGCGGGTATTGTGCTTTCGCTCGTGTCGCCGGACGGTGAAGGCGGCTTTCCGGGTGTCGTCGAAGCGACTGTGACCTATACGGTGACGAAAGACAACGTCTGGCGCATCGCCTACTGCACGAAGGCGATCGACAAGGCGACGCCTGTCGCCATGACGCAGCACGTGTACTTCAACATGGATGGTGCGGGCAGCGGGTCGGTGGAGGATCATGTCCTCACGGTAAACGCAGACAAGTATCTTCCGTACGATGCAGGGCAGATACCGACAGGGGAAATCGCGAGCGTCGAGGGAACGCCTTTTTCGTTCACTGAACCGCACACGATACGCGAACGGATCGATGCGGATGACGAAGTCCTCAAGTATGGCAAAGGCTATGACCACTGCTGGGCGCTCAATGCCGACAAATCCGGCACCGGCCTGACGTTTGCTGCGCGTCTGCGCGGAAGCTCTGGCGCTGCACTTGAGGTGTGGACCACCGAACCGGGCATTCAGATCTACACCGGCAACTGGATTCCGGACGGCTATCCGGCGAAAGACGGCGGCAGGCTTTCTCCGCGCTGCGGCATTGCGCTTGAGACCGGGGCGTTTCCGGATTCTCCGAACAAGCCGAACTTCCCCAACACGGTTCTCCGTCCGGGCGAGGTTCGCGAATCAGTCACGGAGTACCGTTTCTGCCGCTGACAAACGCAGTTTCGGTGTTTGGGATTGGCTTTTGAAAGGACAACAATGAATACGATAACGTTTCGTCAGGCGTGGGATTACGGCGGGTCGCTGATGTGGGTGCTCGCAGGGCTTTCAGTGATAGCCGTCGCCGTGTGTCTCTACCTGATGTTCGCGCATAGACGCGGTGCGCTGCAGTACATGCTTGAGGACATAAGGCGGGCAAAGGATCCCGCCGCAGCCGGCGGACGGATTGCGGACAGGATGTACTCCTCTGTGGAATGGCTTGCCGACATTGCTGCGATCGCTCCGCTCGTTGGGCTGCTCGGCACAGTCCTCGGAATGTTCTCCGCCTTTGGCGGCATTGCCTCCGACGTCGCCGCCAACGCAAAGCCGGTGGTTCTTGCACAAGGCGTATCGCAGGCGATAGTCACGACCATCTTTGGCCTTGCAGTGGCGATTCCGTCCCTTGCGGCCTATGCGTACTTCCGCCGCCGTACGGCTCGGCGCGTCGCGCAGCTTGAGGAGATGGCAGATGAAGTTTGCAGGTAGAGAGCGGCGGGCGAAAGCCCCGTCGCTGTCGTTGACGTCGATGCTTGACGTCATATTTCTGTTGCTTTGCTTCTTCGTGACGGCAAGCGTCTTCTCGCAGTGGGAGAGCGAAATCTCGATTTCGCTGCCTGCCGCCGCCTCGGCCGAGACGCCGGGACGCCTTCCCGGAGAGGTGATACTGAACGTCTCGAAGGATGGTGGCGTGACGGTCAACGCGAAGGTTCTTACGCTCAAAGACCTGGGATCCCGTCTTGCAAAGGTCGCGGAATTCTATCCTGGGCAGCCGGTGGTCATACGTGCCGACCGGGAGACTTCGTATGAATCTCTTGTCAAGGTGATAGACACCTGCCGCACGTCGGGGGTGTGGAACTTCTCGCTCGCGACCGTCGAGGAGAAGGATGGGAAATAGCCGCAAGGCGCGGATGCGCGTCGGCGAATCGAATATGGTATAATCCGTGTCCCAAGAGAGATAAGACAATGACACTATCAGAGCTTGAAGAGGGAAAGAAGGCGTCGCTTGCGGAGATTGCGGCGGCAGAAGGAGCGGATGCCGTTGAGGCGTTGCGCGTAAAGTATGTGGGGCGCAACGGTTCCATCCCCGCCTTGATCAAGGCGATGAAGGATGTGCCCAAGGAGGAGCGTCCTGCGTTCGGCAAGGCCGTGCAGGAGTGGAAGAAGACCGTTGAGGATGCCCTTGCCGCGAAAGGCGCGGGAGCGGTCAAGCCTGTCGCGTCCAACGCCGGAAACATTGACGTCACGCGCCCTGGACTTTGGCATGAACTCGGAACCGCGCATCCCATATCAAAGGTGATCGCAGAGTCCGCCCGCATCTTCTCAAGGCTCGGATTCACCGTTGCCGACGGCCCGGACATTGAAAATCCGTTCAACAATTTCACTGCTCTCAACACTCCGTCGCACCATCCGTCTCAGGATAGGTCGGATACGTTCTGGCTTGCGGCAGACGCGCTTCTGCGTACGCAGACGTCCCCGGTACAGATCCGGACGATGATGTCCAACAAGCCGCCTGTCCGCGTGATCTGCCCCGGCAGGACATACCGTCGCGACACTACGGACGCCACGCATTCCGCGAACTTCCACCAGATAGAGGGGCTGTACGTCGACGAGAAGCCCGTCTCCCTCGCAGATCTGAAGAGTGTGCTTTCGTATTTCGCAAAGGAGATGATGGGCGACGGCGGCGTAAGGTTCCGTCCGCACTTCTTCCCGTTCACGGAGCCGAGCGTGGAGGTCGACTTCCGTTGCCATGTGTGCAAAGGCGCGGGATGCAAGGTGTGCAAGCAGTCCGGATGGATTGAGATCGCCGGGGCCGGCATGGTCGATCCCCGCGTGTTCAGGCACGTCGGTTGGGATCCGGAGCAGGTTTCCGGATATGCCTTCGGATTCGGCGTTGAACGCATTGCCATGATCAAGTACGGCATCCCTGACATCCGTTGGCTCTATGAGAACGACTTGCGCTTCCTGGCGCAGACCGCATAGCGACGAGAGGGCGTAGTGCTCTCACTTAAACTCCAGCAAGGGCCGAGGCTTTCTCAGCAGCTGGCGCCAGCGATGCGCCAGTCGGTAAAGGTTCTTGCCATGAACCTTCAGGAGCTGCGTCAGGAGATTGTGGCGCAGATCGGCCAGAATCCCATGATTGAGGAGGTCGAACATCCGCTGGAGGTGCCGATGCGTGTCGCGGAGGCGTCAGCGGACGCGAAAGAGGATGACGTCTCGTCCGTGCAGCCGTATGATGAGGAGTCGCCTGCCGTAAACCGGGACGAGGATGCGGAGGAGCGTCGTCAGAGGTTTTTCGACAATCAGGTGGACAGTGAGACGCTGCAGGGGCATCTGGAGCGTCAGCTGCCGGTCTCCGACATTCCGGAAAGCGACCATGCGCTCGCGGAAATGCTCATCGGGCAGATCGACGGCAACGGATACTTTGCGGGGTCGCTGTCGGACATTGTGATGGTGTCCGGGGCGGACGAGCGCCATGTGCTTAACGTGCTGGCGTCAATCCGCAGGCTTGACCCACCGGGATGCGGGGCTCGCAACCTGAAGGAATGTCTGCTTTCGCAGATGGACAGGTTTGATGACTCGCCGTGGGAGGACGAGGTGCGCCTTGTCGTTGAGAACCATCTTGAGGACGTGGCCGACGGCAACGAGGCGAAGGTGTGCAAAGCGCTCGGATTGACGCATGACGAGTACGTGAAGGTTCTTGCCGAACTTCGTACGCTTGAGGCTAAGCCGGGGCGTGCGTATGAGACGGCCGGGAACGAGAACCGCATCGTCAAGCCGGAAGTCCATGCCGTGCGGGTTGACGGCCGTTGGGTGGCTGAGGTGGACGACCGTTCGCTCCCGGACATACACATATCGAAGTCGTACCTCAGGATGCTCCGAGATCCATCCACATCAAAGGAGACGAAAGAGTACCTTCGCGAACGGCTTGCAGCGGCGCAGCTGCTGATCGACGCAATAGAGCATCGGGAAGAGACTGTGCGCATGATTGCGCAGGAGATATTCGACAGGCAGCCCGGATTCTTCACTGACGGGCTGAAGGGGCTGAAGCCGCTCACAATGCTTGAAGTTGCCGAGAAGGTCGGTGTGCACCCAACAACCGTGTCCCGCACCGTCAACGACAAGTATGCGTCCACGCCGAGAGGGACTGTTGAGCTGCGGCGTTTCTTCAAGCAGGGGCTTGAGACGGCTGATGGCGAAACAGTCACGAAAGAGGCGGTGTATGACGACCTGCGAAAGCTGATAGATGGCGAAGACAGGCATCATCCGCTTTCAGACGAAGCGCTTACAAAAAGGTTGCAGGCGCTCGGTTACACGGTGAAGAGGCGCACCGTTGCGAAGTACAGAGACGCCATCGGCATCCCCGGAACGTCCGAGCGCCGCATAAAGTGAAGCCGGAATGACATTGGCGTCCGTGCGCAAGTGTCAAGGCAAGCACCGACATCCTACTTTATGGTACAATTGTGCGCAACATGGATAAGTTAAGCAAGAAGTTTTCAATGCCGCCGGCGGCGGTTCGCGCCGCAAGGAAAAAGGCCATAGCGCGTGAATACGACATGAAGCGCCGCGAACTTGGCCTTGACGCAAAGTTCGGGTTCAAGAGGGGGATTGGATTCTATCTTCTGCTCATAATCGGGCTTGGATTCGTCGCCTCGTTCGTTTTCAAGCAGGCGGGAGTTGTGGACAGGCGCAAGACCGTGAACACCAAGATGCTGTATGCACAGCGAAGCGTCGATGCGCTTGCCGAGGCGTTGGGGCGGTACAGGTTCCATTGCGGATGCTATCCTGGCGCAGAGGACGGTGGATTGGAGGCGCTGTCGAAGAAAAGTTCACGCCACAAGGGTTGGCTCGGTCCGTATGCCGGGGCGTGGGGCGCCATGATTCCAGATCCGTGGAAGCGTCCGTACATTTACGAGCCGCAGACAAACGGCCATCCCGTAGTCCTGTCTCTTGGTCCGGACGGCATACGCGGCACGACCGACGACATATTCCCGAAGGATGGGCTGTTCGACAAGCCGTTCAAAGACACTTCGTGGACGAATGACTGGGTTCACTTTTCGAAGCGCGGCATAATCGTGGTTCCCAAAAAGAGGTAGGGGGAATGGCATGGAACGGTTGAAGTACGCAATGGTCGGAGGCGGCAGAGGGTCGTTCATCGGCCCTGTCCACCGCACCGCAATCAGGATGGACGATTTGGCGGACATTGTAGCCGGATGCTTCAGCCGTGACGCCGCCGGCAACGCCGAGACTGGCGGAAGCCTTGGCATTGCGCCGGAGCGCATCTATCCGGATTGGCATAGTCTGATAGACGGTGAGAAGGGGCGGATAGACTTCATCTCCGTATGCACACCGAACGATTCGCACTATCCTATCGCGAAAGCGGCGCTTGAGGCGGGGATGAACGTCATGTGCGAGAAGCCACTCGCCGTGTCGGCGCACGAGGCGTTTGAGCTTGAACGCCTTGCGCGTGCGAAGCGCAGGCTGCTCTGCGTTCCGTTCACGTATTCAGGATATCCCATGGTCAAGCTGGCCCGCGATCTCGTCAGAAACGGGGAGCTCGGCAGGATCTGCAAGATCGTCGTTGAATATCAGCAGGGAAGCTTCCGCAAGATAGACTTCACAAAGCCGTTGGACAAGCGCAATTCGTGGAAGATGGATCCCGTGAGGTCGGGAAAGAGCTGTGTGGTCGCAGATATCGGAGTGCATGGCGCACACCTGATCGAGTACATCTCCGGTCTCAAGATAAAGTCCGTGGCCGCCGATCTCTCGTCATTTGCCCCCGGCAACAGGCTTGATGACGACGCCACGATAATGATGAGGCTTGAGAAGGGCGCAAAGGCCGTGATGGCTACGTCAAAGGTGGCCACTGGTGAGGAGAACGGACTGCGTCTGCGAGTATACGGCGACAGGGCATCGCTTGTGTGGAATGTCGAAGAGGGCAACTACCTCCGCGTGAAGCAGGCGTTCGGGCCTGAACGGATATACAAGCGCAATGCACCGTACATCGCGGAGCTGTCCGCCGTCTCAAAGCGATGCTCACGCATACCGGCCGGACACCATGAAGGGTTCATAGAGGCGTTTGCGAACCACTACCGCGAGTTCTGTGCGGCTCTGCGCGGCGACAGGGATATGGACTTCCCGAATGCCGCCGACGGCCGCCGCACGATACAGTTTGTGGATGCCGCTCTCGAATCCAGCCAAAACGGATCCGCGTGGACGCCTCTTCGGAGAGCGTAGGGAGCTGTGCGGTGGATCCGACAATGACAAAGCTTATTGAGAAAGGAACAGATATGAGAAAGCAATTGACAGCCATTTTCGCCGTCGCTGCGGCATCGTGCGCCTTGGCGGCGATTGAATCCGTGCCGTTGAAGGCGGGTTGGAAATTCATCAAGGCGGATGATCCGTCCATGCCGTCCAACATGACGATTTCGGCGATGAGCGACATACTCGACCGTGCGGACAGGGGCGATGTGTCCAATGCACCCACGCCGCCGTGGAGCCGTGCCGAATTTGATGATGCGTCATGGCGAACCGTCAGGGTGCCGCATGACTGGGGAACGGAAAGCCGGTACGACCCGTCCCGCGCCTATGGGGACGCATTTCTTGACGTCACCGGAAGCGGCTGGTACAGAAAGCGGTTTGTGGCGCCTGACGGGTGGCGGGGGAAGCAGATCATGTTCCAGTGCGACGGAGCGTTCTCGTATGCGTTCGTGTGGATAAACGGGCGCTTCGTCGGCGGTTGGCCGTACGGCTACACGAGATTCACCCTTGACCTCACGCCGCACATCGCGTTTGGAGAGGGGAACGTCATCGCCGTGAGGTGCATGAACGTACCTCATTCGTCACGCTGGTACACCGGCGGCGGGCTGTACCGGGATTGCCGTCTGCTTGTTGCGCCTGACGATCATGTACTCCCCGGTTCGGTGTTCATCACCACACCTGAGGTTGCGAAGTCCCGCGCAAAGGTGAACATAGAGTATGAGATGTCGCGGTCGGGGCGCAGGTCGAGGTCGTTTTTCATCGACAATCCCCAGCTGTGGGATGTCGACAATCCGCACCTCTATTCGGTGGATGTCGAAGGAAACGAATATCGCTACGGCATACGCACCATAGAGTTCCACTCTGATGCCCGGAGATTCCAGCTGAACGGCAGGACTGTTCCGCTCAACGGCGTATCGATGCACCACGACTTCGGGGCTCTCGGTGCGGCGTGGAACCGCGAAGCGATGAAGCGCCGCCTGACGCTGCTGAAGGAGGCCGGGGTGAATGCGATACGCTCCTCCCACAATCCGCCCGGAGAGGAGCTGCTTTCGCTCTGCGACGAACTGGGGCTGCTCTTCTTCGATGAGGTCTTTGACGAATGGCGGTATACGGGCAAGATATCCAACGGCGTATCAGGCGACGCCGGGAAGCGTATCAACGGCTACACGAACCTCTTTGACGTGTGGCACGAGCGAGATCTCAGGCGCTGGATACGCACGGACAGAAACCATCCATGCGTCATCATGTACGGCCTCGGCAACGAGATACCCGACGGAAAGCCGTATGTCGCCCCGACGGCGGAGTATGTAGAGCGTTCGCGCTCTCTTGCGGCGCTGGCGGCGGCGGAGGACGCGACGAGACCGACCGTCACCGCCAACAACTGTACGGTCAACTTCACGAACGAATATCCAAAGACGCTTTCCGTGATGGGGTGCAACTACTTTGCGTGGATGTATCCCAAGCTCAAGGAAGCGCATCCCGACGTGCCTTTCTTCGGAACGGAGACGGTCTGCATGTCCGTCTCGCGAGGGTGCTACCAGTTCCCCGTGACGCAGCGCTGGCTGGATCAGAACAACGGCGTAGAGAATTTCCGCAATTCGTCCTACTGCTGGCAGGCATGGGGATTCACGCCAGGCCGCGGCTGGGCGTGTCCGCCTGACGAACAGTGGCACTACATGGATCTGGTCGGCACTTGCATGGGAGACTTCATATGGACCGGTTTCGACTACCTTGGCGGGCCTGGCTGGTGCGACGCCTATCGCGCCAAGCCGAACTTCACGGATCCGGAGAGACAGCGGCAGGCATTGGCGGAGGTTGCCGAGCATGGGCTTACCAGAACTGCGATACACACCTGCAACACGGGGTTCTTCGATCGTGCCGGATTCAGAAAGGACTCCTTCTACCTGTTCCAGTCGCGCTATATGCCGGATCGTCCGATGGCGCACATCGTGCCGCACTGGACATGGCCGGGACGTGAAGGGCAGGTCACGCCGGTGTACGTGTTCACCACTGGCGACGAAGGCGAGCTTTTCGTGAATGGACGCTCCTGCGGGCGTGCAAGAAAGACGCCCGGCGTGTGGGACAGAGCATACCGTCTCCGTTGGGACGACGTGAAATACGAACCGGGAACGGTGGATGTTGTCGTCTACAGAAGCGGACGCGAGTGGGCGAGGGCGTCCGTACGCACGGCACAGGCGCCGGCGGCGATTGAGATTGCGTCCGAGCGCGACAGCGTGGTTTCCGACGGGGAGGACATCGTCTACGTAAACGTGCGCCTTGTCGATGCGAACGGCACCACGGTGCCGGATGCGCGTCCGGAGGTGGAGTTTTCCGTTGAAGGCCCCGGAACAGTTGTCGCAACCGACAACGGCGATGAGACGGACATGTGCGACGTGCGCTCAAGGCGGCGCAGGATATTCAGCGGCTTTGCGCAGGCTGTGATCCGCGCCGTTCCGGATTCGGACGGCATCGTAAAGGTGACGGCAAAGACAGATGGGCTTGCCGTAGCCACTGCGACAATCTCCGTGAAGAGGGCGGACTGCCGCATGGGCTTGTGAGAGGCAGGCATACGGAATGGAATGCGGTTGCGCACATTGCCCCGATGCCGTGACGGACGGTGCATTTCCGGAAGAGGGTGAATTCTTGCCGTGAGCGAAAGGCTGTTCAATCTCAAGGCGCCGTTCAGCCCGACGGGCGATCAGCCTGAAGCCGTCGCAAAGCTTTTGAAGGGGCTTGAAGCCGGCGAAAGCCGGCTTGTGCTTCAGGGTGTGACCGGTTCCGGCAAGACGTTCACGATGGCCAACCTCATTGAGCGGTGGAACCGTCCAACGCTCATTCTTTCGCACAACAAGACGCTGGCCGCCCAGCTATTCGCCGAACTCAAGGAGTTCTTTCCCGAAAACGCAGTGGAGTATTTCATCTCCTACTACGACTACTACCAGCCTGAGGCCTACATCCCGCAGACTGACACGTACATCGAGAAGGATGCCGCCATCAACGAGGAGATAGAGCGGTATCGCCTTTCCGCCACAAACGCCCTCATAGCGAGGAAGGACGTAATTGTGGTGGCGTCGGTCTCGTGCATATACGGCCTTGGAGAATCTACGGAGTACAGAAATCTCGCTGTGCGGGTGAAGGCAGGCGAGGGCAGGGGGCGTGAAGACCTCATTTCCAGATTGATAGAGGCTCAGTACGTCCGCAACGACATGGAGTTCGTGCAGGGCAATTTCCGGGTGCGAGGCGATGTCGTGGACATTTTCCCTGCATACGCCGTGGAGGGGGTGCGTGTCGAGTTCTTCGGGGACGAGGTGGATTCAATCCGTGCGCTTGATCCGGTCACTGGCAAGCCGGGTGTATCCATGCCGGCGGCCGTCATCACGCCGGCTAAGCAGTTCGTAATGCCGAGGGACAGGATGGAGGCCGCGTACAAGCGCATCGAGGATGAGCTTGCCGACCGCCTCAGGCATTTTGAGGGGAAGGGAAAGTTCATCGAGGCGCAGCGCATTCGCGAGCGGACGGAGTACGACATCGAAATGATGCGCGAGCTTGGCTACTGCAACGGCATCGAGAACTATTCGCGTCCGTTGACCGGACGCGCCCCAGGTGAGCCGCCGGAGTGCCTGATAGACTATTTCCCCGATGATTTCCTCACGATAATAGACGAATCGCACGTGGCGGTCCCGCAGTTGAGGGCGATGTTCAACGGCGACCAGGCGAGAAAGCAGAAGCTTGTGGACTACGGGTTCCGTCTGCCGAGCGCAAAGGACAACCGGCCCTTGCGCTTCACCGAGTTCGAGGGCAAGGTTCACCAGATAGTGTTTGCGTCGGCGACGCCCGGCGACTACGAATATTCGGTGTCGGATACGGTCGCGGAGCAGGTGATACGACCTACCGGACTTCTTGATCCCGTGATTGAGGTGCGCCCGCTGAAGAATCAGGTCGATGACCTCATGGAGGAGATCCGCAAGGTGGCGGATGCGGGCGACAGGGTGCTTGTGACGACCCTTACGAAGCGGTCGGCTGAGGATCTGACGGCGTATCTCCATGAAACCGGGATACGCGTGGAGTACCTGCACAGCGACATCGACGCCCTTGAGCGCGTGGCGATACTTGGAAGACTGAGGAAGGGCGAGTTTGACGTGCTTGTTGGCATAAACCTTCTCCGCGAGGGACTGGATTTCCCTGAGGTTGCGCTGGTGGCGATACTCGATGCGGACAAGGAGGGCTTTCTCAGATCGACCACCTCGCTTGTGCAGACGGCGGGACGCTGTGCGCGCCATGTGAACGGTCGCGTAATCCTTTACGCGGATCATGAGACAGACGCGATTCGCGAAACGATTGCGATAACCAGCCGTCATCGCGAACGGCAGATCGCCTACAACAGGGAGCATGGCATAGTTCCGAAGTCCGTGAAGCGCAGGATAAACGAATCGGTGTATGTGTACACGGCCGGCAAGGATTTCGGAAAGAAGGGCGCGATAAGGCCGGTGCTGCCGGATGGCGGGGTGGATGCCGCAGTTCTTGACGATCTCCGCCGGGAAATGATGGAGGCGGCGGATTCGCTTGAGTTCGAACGTGCAGCGTACCTGCGCGACCAGATCAAGAAACTGACCCGCAGCGGGAAGTGATCTGAGGGACTGCGATTTCCGCTTCCCAATTTGACTTCCCGTTGAGCCGAAGTTGGAGGTTTGGTATACTATTCCACCATTACGCCGGAGTGGCGGAATGGCAGACGCAGCGGACTTAAAATCCGCCGACGGGTTTCTGTTGTACGGGTTCGAGTCCCGTCTCCGGCACCAGCGTGCACCGATGGGCGTTCGGCGGCACGTTGGATGAACGAAAGAGAAACGCAGCAGACGTCCAGAAAGGATGCACAGTGGATAGCGGGCTTGCATTTGCGGACTATGCGGTGATAGCGGCGTTCTTCGCCGTGATGATCGGCGTTGGCGTGTACTATAGCCGGAAGTCAAAATCCTCGGAGCAGTTCTTCGGCAGCGACAAGACTGTTCCGTGGTGGCTTTCGGGCGTTTCGTTCTACATGAACAGCTTCTCGGCTCTGGCTTTCGTAATGTACTCCGCGCTCGCCTACAAGTATGGATGGGTGCCGGTGACGGTGAGCTGGCTTTCCGTGCCTGCCGTCCTTTTCGGCGCATGGTTCCTCGCCGTAAGGTGGCGGCGGGCGGCGAAGGGCAGTCCCATAGACTACATCGCAACTCGATACACACCGAAGATGTGCTCTACGCTTGCCGTTCTTGGACTTCCGATGCAGCTGCTCGACAACGCCCTCAAGCTTCTCGCGATCGGCACGGTCGTGGGCGTGGGAATGGGCTTTCCGCTTTTCTGGTCGATCTGCATATCTGGCCTAATAATCGTGATGTACACCTTCCTCGGCGGACTGAAGGCAACGCTGACGTGCGACTTCATCCAGTTCCTTGTGATCGTGGCTGTGGTTCTCGCGCTTCCGTTCCTCTGTCTGCAGAAGCTCGCCGGACTTGACGGCGGCACCGGACTTGTCCACGGCTTCGAGACGTTCCTCGACAAGGTTCCTGACGGATTCTTCAACCTCACCGGCGGGCAGTACGGATGGATCTACATGCTCGTGTTCTTCTGCTGCGTAGGGTCTACGCTATCGACGAACTGGTCGCTTGTGCAGCGCTACTACTCCACTAAGAGCGAAAGAGACGCCAAGAAGATGGCGTACCTTGTGGCCGCATTGCTCTTCATCGGGCCGCCGCTCTTCTTCTTCCCGGCGATGGCCGCCCGCATTTTCCTTCCGCCGGTCTCCGACGCCGAGATGAACGGGGTGTACGCCATGCTCTGCCGGGATGTGCTGCCTGCGGGGATGATAGGCATGGTGATAGCCGCGATGTTCTCCGCTACGATGAGCTCTCTCGCGGGAAACTTCAACGCAGCTGCGGCCGTAATGGTCAACGAAATCTACCTGCGCTTCAACAGGACGGCGTCAGCCGCCCGCCGTCTCGCGGCGGCACGGGTTGCAACGATCGTAGTCGGAGGTGCAGTCGTAGGCCTCACTTTCGTGATGCAGTATGCGCAGGGAGCGGATGATCTTTTCAATCTCTCGAACAAGGTATTCGGCGTGTTTCTGCCGCCGATTGCGATTCCCATGCTCTGCGGGATATTTGTGCGCAGATTCTCGAAGCGGGCGGGCATGACTGGACTTGTCGGCGGAATTGCGGTCGGTCTTGCCATGTTCGTCGTGGGAGGGTGGCACCCGCATCTGCGCGAGATGGTGTGGATATTCCCCGCAACGGCGCTTGCGACGGTCGCCTTTCTCGCTGCCGGCACGGCACTTTTCCCTGATTCTATGGATGAGCGCAGGGAGGTGGATGAATTCTTCCGTCAGATAAACACTCCGGCGGCGGAGTGAAGTTGAGTTCAAGATAGCATGGGCGAACACAATCCATATTTCAAGAGGCGCAGAACGGATGCGGAGAAGAGACGCATTGCTGCGGAGAGACGCGAAAGACAGATGCCCGCAGTGGATTTCTCCCTGCCGGTGGATGGTGACGTGCCGGTGTGCCGCACACCGATGCTGCACCCAAGCGATATGCTCGACTCGATAGTTGCAGACCTTACGAAGGACAGGTCTCCATTCTTCAACGAAGTGTGCGACAAGTGGAGCAAACTCTTTCCTGAGCTGAACGCGAAACCCAGAAGGTGGGTGGCTGGTGCGACGGAAAGCATGGGTGGGCGGCTTTTCCTGCAAGTCCGTTCCGCTGCGGCGTCGTTTGCGGTGCGCCCGAGGCTCGCCGCCGTGAAGCGGCGTCTGTCGGAACTCGCATCCGCACCGCGCCTCTTCTCTGTACATATCGAGATAGTGTGATTGCGAATCTCCGAATTTGCTATAATGACCAACAAATGGAGTGACAAACATGATGACCTACATGAGAGACCATCGCATGTGTATGGCCGTCAACGGCAAGGCCTATGTCACGCTTGACATGACGAACCTCTGCCCGTTCGTGCGGATCGTCCTTGACGGGAAAAATTGCAACTTGTCAAATGACAAGTGACCAGACGGAAAAATAAGTGAAGTGAAACAGACTTCAATGACTTTGGCAAATGGATTTGGTATAATTGCGCACATGAAAAACATCATTCTCCTGTCGGCGCTCGTCGCCGTTTCCGTTTCCGCTTCCGCTGCGATCTACGGCGATCTTCCGGACGCAAAACACGCCTGGTCGGTGCATGACAAGGTTCGCCCAAATCCGGTCAAGGTATCCGCCGAACCCGGCAAGGCACCGAGCGATGCGGTGGTTCTCTTCGATGGAACGAAAGAGTCGTTCGAGAAGAACTGGTGCGACAAGGACGGCAATCCATCCAAGTGGAAACTCGGCTCAGATGGTGACTTCTACTGCGTTCCCGGCTGGAAAAACGGCGGCATTGTGAAGACGCGAGAGTCGTTCGGCGACTGCCAGCTTCACATTGAGTTCCGGCACGACGCAGATCTTGGAGTTGTGCCGAAGAACGGTGCGCAGATGCACGGCAACTCCGGCGTGTTCCTCATGTCGAACTACGAGATACAGGTTCTGGAGTCCTACGGCACAGATCCTGCTGACATGAAGAACCCGAACTACGCCGACGGCCAGGCCGGAGCGGTCTACGCCGAGAATCCGCCGATGGTAAACCCCGCCCGCAAGCCCGGCGAATGGCAGGCGTACGACATAATCTTCCATCAGCCGATCTGGGAAGGGCGCAAGATGATCCATCCCGGCAGCGTCACCGTGCTGTTCAACGGCGTTGTGGTTCAGGATCACTGGGAGATGGAAGGGCTTACGACGCACGGGAACCGCCGTCCGCTCGCTCCGCACGCCACGAAGCTTCCGTTCTTCCTCCAGGATCACGGATGCACCGTCCACTTCCGCAACATCTGGATTCGTGAGATTCCGTCGCGCTACGCCAACCTCACGCATGGCGGGCCTGGCGTCGACGAGAACGCAGTGATGGCGCTTCGCCGCAAGACCGCCGCGAAGCTTTTCGCCGGGATTGAGAAGCCTATCAAGCCCACAATCGAGAACATGGAGGCGCTTGGCGAAGTCATCGGCTACGCCCGCGAAGGCGAGTATGACAAGGCGTGGCGGGAGACGGCAGAAGCGTTTCACGTAGTGATGGACAAGATGTCTGATTCTGAGCTGAATGCCAAGAAGGGCGCACTTCTCCACCTGCGCAAATCCCTGGACACGCTCATCCGCGGCGGCGTTGTGCCGCAGAAGTGCGGAACGCGCAAGCGCATAAACGCGGCTGCTCTCCGTCTCGGCTGGGAAAAGTGACGCCTCGGCGGCGTTTCAATGTCTGGAAAATACAAGATCGGGCTGGCGTTAGGATCCGGGGGCGTCCGTGGCATGGCGCATTTCGGCGTGATCCGTACGCTGATGAAGTACGGAATCAAGATTTCGTGCGTTGCCGGCTCGTCCTCAGGCAGCGTCATTGGCGCGGCGCTTGCCGCCGACAGGCTTGATGCGTTCGAGGACTTCTTCCGCCGCATAAACTGGTGGAAGATGTTCCGGATGTTCTTCGAGTTCTCACTGCCGTGGCGCGGCGGATATCTGCGCGGAGACCGGATAAAGGCCGAACTGCGCAAGCGGCTTGGCGACGTGCGCTTCGAGGACTGCAAGATACCGTTCACGGCGGTCGCCATGGACATGATGAACGGCAAGGAGCATCCCATATCCAACGGCGACCTCGTTGACGGCGTGTTCGCCTCGATGGCGGTGCAGGGTCTGTTCAAGCCTGTCGCCCGCGACGGACACTGGCTCGCCGATGGCGGTCTCGACAATCCGCTTCCCGTGAAGGTGTGCCGGGATATGGGAGCCGACTACGTGATAGCGGTGGACGTCAACCTCGGGCAGCCGCTCGAACCGGTGTGCGCGGCGGACAAAATGCCGTCCCTCTGGACGATATTCACCCAGACGTGCCGGATCGTCGAGAACAACTGGACCGACCGCATCCTGCGGTCGTGTCCGCCCGATGTGCTGCTCCAGCCTGACCTGCACGACATTTTCGCGGCGCGGCTGAAGCACGTGACGCGGGCGATTCTTCGCGGGAAGATTGCCGCCGAACGCTGGATAGCGTCGCTTACACCTGAACTGAAAATGAGGTTGATGCCATGACTGAACCGCTTGTGTCCCGAAAGTCGCTGCCGATCTTTGCCGCGCTCGTGAGCTGCTTTGCGCTCTGGGGGCTGCTGAACAACATGACGGACAACCTTGTGCCGGCGTTCCAGCGCATCTTCACGATGGATCAGTCTAAGGCCGGGCTGGTGCAGGTCGCGTTCTACGGGGCATATGCAGTTCTGGCGATCTTCGCTGCGGTGCTTGCCGAGGAGTTCAGCTACCGCAAGGGTGTGCTCATCGGCCTCTTCGTGTACATCACGGGTGCGCTTCTCTACATACCCGCCTGCATCGCACAGTCGTTCGACATATATTTCGTAGCGATATTCATCGTCGCGGGCGGGTGTTCGCTGCTTGAGACCACGTGCAATCCGTACGTGATCTCGCTTGGCGACGAGCAGACAGCCGTGAGACGGCTCAACTTTGCCCAGATGTTCAATCCCGTTGGATCGATGGTGGGCATAGTCCTTGCACAGCAGCTAATCCTTTCGCACCTCAACCCGGCAACGGCGGATGAACGGGCGCTAATGGACGCCGCAACGAGGGAGCAGATCGTCCACAACGAGCTTTTCTGGGTGTGCGCTCCGTATGTCGGCCTTTGCGCCATTGCCGCGCTCATATGGTTCTTCTTCCTTTTTGTGAAGGATGACAGGAGCACTGCACCGGGAGATGGCAGGGCGAAGTCGCTGCGTCGTGTCGGGGTGGCAACGCTTTTCACCTTTGCGCCCATCACCGCGCTGTACTTCCTCTTCCCTGAGATGAACAAGATCGCATGGGTGCTTTGCGGCTGTCTTGGCCCTGTGGCCTACGTGATTGCCCAGCGCGACTACCGTGCGATGCTCGCCACGCTTCTCAGGACGCCGCGCTACTGGATGGGCGTGGTTGCGCAGTTCTTCTACGTTGGGGTTCAGATCGCCGCATGGACATGGCTCAACGTCTACTGCCAGAAGGAGCTGGGCGTTTCGCCCGCCGACGGTGCGAAGTACTACACGGTCGCCATTGTGCTCTTCATCGTCTGCCGCTGGATCGCGACGTTCCTCATGAAGTACATGGAGCCGGCGAAGATGATGGCCGTATTTGCGTTGGGGGCGATCCTGACGTGCCTTGGCGTGATGTACCTGCCTACGCGCACGGTCTTCACCGTGGCTTCGCTTCCGTTCTCGCTGAACATCATCTGCCTGGTTGCGATGAGCGGATTCATGTCGCTCATGTTCCCGACCATATACGGCCTCGCGCTCGGCGGACTTGACCAGAAGGCGCTGAAGCTCGGTGCGTCCGGCCTCATCATGGCCATTCTCGGCGGGGCCATCATCACTCCGTGGATGGCGGACGTGATAGGCGATCCGCAGTCGGTGTGGTGCAGCCTTGTGCCGGGCTTCTCGACGGACTGGGATGCAAACCTCAAGCTTTGCCAGACATCGCTCCGCGCAAGCTTTGTCGTTCCGGCGATATGCTTTGCGGTCGTCTTCGTGTACGCGATGGTCTTCCGGACGCGCAAGCGCAAATGATTTCGATCTGCGGCGGGGCGATGCATCCGCCGCATCCGGTTTATGGTATAATCAGAAGCAAACAAAACCCAATACGGAGAGTGTTATGTCTCAGACAGTATGGACGATGAATGGTTTTCCGAAGGTCGGAATCCGGCCTATTATCGATGGGCGCCGCCGCGGTGTGCGCGAGTCGCTTGAAGTCCAGACGATGACGATGGCCGAGACGGCCGCGAAGTTGATCTCCTCCAACCTGCGCTATCCCGACGGCACGCCGGTGCAGTGCGTGATCGCCGACACGACGATCGGCGGCGTGTACGAGGCGGAGCAGTGCGCGAAGAAGTTCCGCGAGAACAACGTAGGCGTGTCGCTTTCCGTGACGCCGTGCTGGTGCTACGGCACCGAGACGATGGACGCCGATCCGCAGATGCCGAAGGCGGTGTGGGGCTTCAACGGCACGGAGCGTCCGGGTGCGGTCTATCTCGCCTGCATGCTTGCGGGGTACGCCCAGCGCGGAATGCCCGCCTACGGAATCTACGGGCGTGACGTGCAGGACGCAAAGGACACCTCCGTTCCCGCAGACGTGAAGGAGAAGATCCTCCGCTTCGTCAAGGCAGGTCTCGCCGTCGCCATGATGAAGGGCAAGAGCTACCTTTCTGTCGGCACATCGGCGATGGGAATCGCCGGTTCGTTCGTGAACGTGGACTTCTTCCAGGACTTCCTCGGAATGCGTCCGGAGAACATGGACATGTGCGAGATCGAGCGTCGCATAGCTGAGGGCATCTACGACCGCGACGAGTACGAGAAGGCGCTCACCTGGGCCAAGAAGTGGTGCAAGGAGGGCAAGGACTACAACCCCAAGGCCATCCAGAAGAGCCGCGAAGCCAAGGACAGGGACTGGGAGTACATCGTAAAGATGGCGATCATCATGCGCGACATGATGGTCGGCAACCCGAAGCTGAAGGAGCTTGGCTTCGGCGAGGAGGCGGTGGGCCGGAATGCGCTCGCCGCCGGATTCCAGGGACAGCGCCAGTGGACGGATCACTGGCCGAACGGCGACTTCATGGAGGCAATGCTCAACACGTCGTTCGACTGGAACGGCCCAAGGACGCCGCACATCGTAGCCACCGAGAACGATTCGCTGAACGGCGTGTGCATGCTTCTCATGCATCTGCTCACCAACCGTGCATCGATGTTCGCCGACGTCCGTACGTTCTGGAGCGACGCATCGGTCAAGAAGGCGACCGGCAAGGGTCTGAAGGGTCTTGCGAAGCAGGGGATCATCCACCTGCTCAATTCGGGAAGCTGCTGCCTCGACGCCGCCGGCGCGATGAAGGAGAAGGGCAAGCCCGTGTTCAAGAACTGGTGGGATGTAAAGCAGAGCGACATGGATGCCACCATGAAGGCGACGAAGTGGGTGCCTGCCGGCGTTGAGTACTTCCGCGGCGGCGGATTCTCGTCCTCGTTCCTCACGCCAAAGGGAATGCCGCTCACGATGACGCGCATCTCGTACGTGAAGGGGCTTGGTCCGGCTCTGCAGATCGCCGAGGGATGGTCTGTCGAACTCGACAAGGATCAGAACGAAAAGCTCATGCTCCGCACCAACCCGGAATGGCCCTGCACCTGGTTCACGCCCCGCCTCACCGGAACCGGATTCTTCAAGGACGTGTATTCGGTGATGAACGCATGGGCGGCGAACCACGGCGCGATTGCATACGGTCACATCGGCGCTGATCTCATCACGCTCGCCTCGATGCTCAGGATCCCCGTTGCGATGCACAACGTCGCTGAGGACGACGTGTACCGTCCGCACTGCTGGGGTCTCTTCGGCGCATCTGACGATCCGACCGGTGCGGACTACAGGGCCTGCGCGAACTTCGGTCCGCTGTACGCGACGAACAGGTAGCGGCAATCATCCACGAACGCGCCGGATACCGGATGAGATTCGAGACACACAGCGAGTCCGAAACGTGGGATGTGGCAAGACGCTTCGCCGGGACGCTCCGTCCCGGCGATGTCGTGTGCCTTGAGGGCGACCTCGGCGCCGGCAAGACGACGTTCACGCAGGGGCTTTGCGCCGCGCTTGGCGCGAAACGCGCCGTGGCAAGCCCCACGTTCTGCATCGTCTCGGAGCATCCCGCGCCGGATTTTCTCGTTGTCCACATGGATCTTTACCGTCTTCAGAATGAGGATGACGTGCTTCAGACGGGATGGGAGGACTACCTTGCGCGCAACGCCGTTCTTGTTGTAGAGTGGCCGGATCGCGCCGGGGAGCTGATTCCGTCCGATGCACGGCACGTGCGCTTCTCATACGGCGCGGACGAGAGCGGGCGCATCATTGACATCGACGGCTGACCGCTTCAAGGCGGCAGGCCGTCGGCTCGGATCATCGGGCATCAACCAACACAAAGGAAGGAAAACAGAGACAGATGGCGGGAGAGTACCAGTTCAGCCTGGTTGACGTGACGAAACAGGTCGGCACAAAGACGATCCTGAAGGACGTGAACCTCAGCTTCTTCTACGGGGCGCATATCGGCGTGATAGGCGGAAACGGCGCGGGCAAGTCAACGCTGCTGAAGATACTCGCCGGGCTCGACACCGATCTCATGGGGACGGTGCAGGTCGCGAAAGGCACGAATGTGGGCTATCTCCCCCAGGAGCCGCAGCTCGACGACGCAAAGACCGTCGCCGAGGTCGTCGCCGAGGGTGCACAGAAGGCCCGCGACATGATTGAAAGGTACGAAGACCTCTGCTGTCAGCTTGACGACCCGAAGGCTGCCGCCGAGATGGAGCGCATTCAGGCGATAATCGACGCCAACGACTACTGGAACATCGACAACCTTGTCGAGCGCGCGATGGCCGACATGGGATGTCCGCCCGGAGACACGCCGGTGAAGGTGCTGTCCGGCGGCGAACGCCGCCGCGTGGCGATATGCCGCCTTCTTCTCACGAACCCCGACGTTCTTCTTCTCGACGAACCGACGAACCATCTTGATGCTGAGACGACGTTCCGCCTTGAATCCTACCTCAAGGGATTCAAGGGTACACTGATAGTCGTCACGCACGACCGCTACTTCCTCTCGGACGTCACGGACTGGATCCTCGAACTTGACCATGGCGTGTGCTATCCGTACAAGGGCAACTACGAGGAGTGGCTGAAGCAGAAGCAGGCGTTCCTTGAAAGGGAGGCGAAGGCCGAAAGCAGCCGCAGGAAGCTTCTTGAGAACGAACTCAAGTGGATACAGACGAACCCGTCCGGCCGCCATTCGAAGGCGCAGGCCCGCGTGAAGCGCTACGAAGAGCTGCAGAAGCAGCAGGTGAGCGCCCGCGAGGACGACCTCGTGATCCGCATACCGCCGGGGCCGCGTCTTGGCGACCTCGTGGTGAAGGCAGAGGGCGTGAAGATGGGATTCGGCGACAGGGTGCTTTACGACAATCTCACGTTCGACCTGCCACGCGGCGGAATCGTCGGCGTGATAGGCGCAAACGGGGCGGGCAAGACGACGCTCTTCAAGCTGATCACCGGAGAACTCAAGCCGCTTGCCGGGACGCTGCGCGTGGGCGAGACGGTGAAGCTGTCGTACGTGGATCAGCTTCGCGGCGAACTCGACCCGAACCGCACGGTCTACGAAGAGATAACCGGCGGCGGTGAATTTGTCCGTCTTGCCGGCGAAACGATGATGAACGGCAGGGCGTACTGTTCGCGGTTCAACTTCCGCGGACCTGAGCAGCAGAAGAAGGTTGGGGTGCTTTCCGGCGGCGAACGCAACCGTGTGCATCTTGCAAAGCTTCTGACCGGCGGCGGCAACCTGCTGATGCTCGACGAACCTACGAACGACCTTGACGTCGCAACGCTCCGTTCGCTTGAGGAGGGGTTGCAGGAGTTCGGCGGATGCGTCATGGTGGTGTCGCACGACCGCTGGTTCCTCGACCGCATAGCGACACACATCCTCGCGTTCGAGGGCAACGGAAAGACCTGCTGGTTCGAGGGCGGCTTCTCCGACTACCACGAAATGAGGGAAAGGCGCCGCTGACGGCGCAGAGAGGCGTCGCCATCCGTCTGCCTGTCCATATCTGGCTACGCAGCGAGAACGCCCGGCCTGATGAGCTTGCCGGGTATCTCGCCGAACTTGCGCGGCGGTTGGACGGCAGACCGCAGAAGATGTGCCTTGTCGTCGAGGCCGATGTGCCGTCCGGGCTTGACATCGATCCGTCGGACGGCAACCTTGTGGTGTCTGCGGCGGGCGAATCCGCAAAGCTCTCGCTGCGCAGACGATGGATTCCGGAGCATCCCGTTCCGATGGAGTTTGGACAGTCCGCCGGCGGCGTGCGCAGGACGGTGCTGCTGATAGATCCCGTGGACGGAAACCGGTTTCGCGTACGCCAATGCCGCGCCCCGTCCCCGCCGCGATGGGCGTACGCCGCGCTTGCGGCCGTGGCAACGCTTGCCGCAGTCACGTTGAACGCGGTGGCTGTCGCGACGGCGGCAATCACGCTCTTTGCGATGCTTTTTCCTTTGCTGTGTCCGGCGAGCTGTTCACGGCTTATGGAGCGCTACTGGCTGATGCGGTGTTCGCAGAGGGTAGACTGCTGATCCGCCATCAGCACCGACTGAAACTGGAGGACAACGAAAATGGAGATGGCCATGGTTTTTGCCGCAATCGTCAACTGCTGCGTAGGGAGCAACACAGGGGCGTCCGACGCCCAGACCATGCACGTGCTTCAATGCGATACGCAGACGGGCGACGCCCGGATCGTGCAGACCGTGCGCGGAGTTCAGGGAACTACGTACTTCGCATTCGACAGATCCGGCGCGAACCTGTATTCCTGCGTCGGAGAGAAGGTGGACGGGAAGGTTCGTGGATCGCTCGTGCGCTTCGCCGTCAATGACGGGCGCATAGGCGAGATGACGCGCATGGCGTCGCTTCCGTGCGAAACGCCGTGCCATGTCTCGCTTTCCCCCGACGGTCGGCTCATGGCTTTCGCCGCCTACTCGTCGGCGACGGCCGGCACAATGCCGATATCCGGCGGTGCGCCGAAATGCGTTGTGCATCCGAATGACGGACTTGGCCCCAACAGGCAGAGGCAGGAGCGGGCGCACGCGCACTGCTCGTTCTTCACGCCGGACGGAAAGGCCGTCGGCATCGTAGATCTCGGCACGGACAGGATATGCTTCTACGAGCCAGAGACGATGAGACCGATACCGGAGATGACGGTGCACTCCGACCCCGGCGACGGCCCGCGCCATGCCATATGGTCGAAGGACGGCAGATTCCTCTTTGTGGTCAACGAACTCGGAAACAGCGTATCGAGCTTCGCGTTCGACGGAAGGCGCTTTTCGCGTGTCGGGAAGTGGAGCACGCTGACAGACGAGGCGAAGGGCGTACAGACGAAGGCCGCCGCAATCAAGATGACCGCAGACGGCAGGATCGTGATGGCGTCGAACAGGGGGTACGATTCGATAGCGTTCTTTGAGGCGGACGAGAAAAGCGGGATGCTCACGTTGCGCAACATTGCGAAGCTGCGCGGCAGCTTTCCACGCGATTTCGAGCTGATGCCCGGCGAGCGGTTCATGGTGGTGGGGCACAAGATGAGCGACGAGATCCAGGTGTACGCCTTTGACAGGGCGGCCTGCACACTTGCGCCGGTCGGGAAGCCGATCGCCTGCTGGCGTCCGCTATGCTTCAAGTTCTTCCCCGGAAAGTCCATGTGACCTTGGGTGCGGCATGGGAAAGGGCGGCATGAGCGGAAGAGCCAGAACCGGATGGGGCGTTAAGATGTGCATAGCCGCCATTGCGCTGTACTTCGGCGCGGCGCTGTTCGGCGAGGTGCAGTACCGCATCGCGAAGTTCCGTGACGTGACGCCTGCGTACAACGTCGTACACGAGGAGGCGCGATACCAGCCGCCGTCGTGGCGGCATCCGATGGGCACGGACAACCTTGGGCGCGATGTCGCTCTCCGTCTTGTGCAGGGGGCGAGGATTGCTTTCCATGTAGGCGTGATGACGTCCCTGATAGCGATTCCGCTTGGCGTAATCCTCGGGTTGGTCGGCGGATATTTCGGCGGCAGGACCGACTCGCTCGTTGTGTGGCTGTGCGCCACCGTCGCATCGATGCCGGGTCTGCTGTTCATACTCGCCGTCTCAATGGTTGTCGGACAGGGGCTGATGGGCATATATCTCGGCATAGGGCTCACTACGTGGGTCGGCGTGTGCCGCACGATCCGCGCCGAGGTCATGAAGCACAAGGCGAAGGCGTACGTGCTGGCTGCACGTACGTTGGGCTATTCGCATCTGCGGATAATGTTCAGGCATATCCTGCCCAACGTCGCCCACATAATCCTCATCCAGTTCTCCATACGTTTTCCCGGCGCCGTCGCTACGGAGGTGTTCATCTCGTTTCTGGGGATCGGGGTGCAGGGTGAGCCGAGCTGGGGCATAATGATAAACAACGCCCGCCTGAGGCTTTGGCAGGGCGTGTGGTGGGAGATGACGTTCGTCACGCTCGCCATATTTTCGCTCGTGCTTGTGTTCAACCACCTTGCGGATTACCTCCGCGACCGTCTCGACCCGGCGCTCCGCAGCGTACGCTGAGCCGGAGGCACCTCAAACAGCCGCTTTCGCTCTTGATTTCAAAATGATGAATTGATATAATACGCACAATTTTTTTGAGGGCAGGTGCCCAAAATCAAAAGGAGTAAAAAAGAGATGGCCAAGACGCCGAAATTCGCGAACGCCAAGGTGTTCGATTGGGTTGACAAGTGGAACAAGGTCTGCACGCCGGACAAGATTGTGGTCGTGACGGGCACGAAGGAAGAGCACACGAAGATCTGCGAGATGATGGTCAAGAACGGCCAGTTCATCAAGCTCAACGAGAAGAAGCGTCCTGGCTGCTACCTCGCCCGTTCGCACGAGAGCGATGTTGCGCGCGTTGAAGGCCGCACGTTCATCTGTTCGAAGAAGGAGATCGACGCAGGTCCGACGAACCATTGGATGGAGCCTGAGGCCATGAAGAAGCTCATGCTCAAGAGCTACGCGGGCTGCATGAAGGGTCGCACGATGTACGTGATTCCGTTCGCGATGGGTCCGATCGGCAACCCGATCACCCAGTACGGCATCGAGATCACGGACTCGCCCTACGTCGTCGTCAACATGAACATCATGACGCGCACGGGCAAAGCGGTGCTTGATCACCTCGGCAAGGACGGCGACTTCATCCCCTGCATCCACTCCGTCGGCGCTCCGCTCAAGAAGGGTCAGAAGGATGTTGCGTGGCCCTGCGCGAAGAAGATTGAGGACAAGTTCATCACGCAGTTCCCGGAAGAGCGCCAGATCTGGTCGTTCGGTT